>JAZUNO010000001.1:0-10767 GCA_045604185.1 Acutalibacteraceae bacterium
TAAACTATTTTGGTGTAACAGATTGTCAGCATAAAACCTTGCCTGAATTTGATGATTTGTTAAACAAAAACTATAAAAATGTAATCGTAATGTTATTTGACGGAATGGGCACGTCAGTTCTCAAAAATCATCTTAAGGAAGATGATTTTCTCAGGAGACATCATTTAACCGATATTTCATCGGTGTATCCGTCGACCACTGTTGCTTCAACTACTTCAATCCAAAGCGGTTATTCGCCGCTTGAAACGGGCTGGATTGGCTGGGATTTGTATTTTGCTGAAATAGGAGAAAATGTTACTACTTTCAAAAATACTCTGCAACGAAACGGAGAGCCTGCTGCCGATTATAATGTTCCGTTGAAGTACATAGCCTACAAGAGCATTTTACAAAGAATTGAAGAGGTGCAGGGCAAACGGACAGCTTATAATGTATCTGTATTTTCTAAATATCACTCAAAAAGCGTCCCTGATATTTGCAAAACAGTTTATAGATTATCTAAAAAAAGAAAGCAGAAATATATTTATACTTATTGGCATCAGCCTGACCATACCATGCACGAATACGGTATAGACAGTGTACAAGCGAAGAATGAAATTGAACTGATAAACCAAGAAGTTCAAAAGCTGTGTAAAAAGCTAAAAAACTCTCTTGTGATTATTACTGCTGACCACGGTCAGGTGAATTGTATAAATGAATATTTAGAAGATTATCCGCAATTGACGGAAATGCTGAAAGTTCCTCCTTCGGTTGAACCAAGGGCAGTAAACTTTTTCGTCAAAGACGAAAAAGTTGAACAGTTCAAAAATGAATTCAACAAAATATTCGGCAGTTCTTTCAGGCTCATGTCAAAGCAAGAGGTTTTTACTGAAAATCTTTTAGGCTACGGAACCGCTCACTATAAAACCAAAGATTTTATAGGTGACTTTTTAGCTGTTGCCACGGACAATGTGGCACTCAATATAAAACGATCTGATTTTGAAGCCATAGGCGGTCATGCGGGTCTTACACAAGAAGAAATGACAGTTCCGTTTATTGCTTTTGAGGTGAGATAAAAGTCGTTCAATCAAAAAAACACAGGAACACCAATCGGTGTTCCTGTGTTTTTGGCGGAGAAGGGGAGACTCGAACTCCCGCGCCGGTTACCCGACCTACGCCCTTAGCAGGGGCGCCTCGTCACCAACTTGAGTACTTCTCCATGGTAACTATATATAAAAGTTAGTTATTGTCATTGGCGGAGAGAGTGGGATTCGAACCCACGGTACGTTGCCGTACGACGGTTTTCAAGACCGTTCCGTTATAACCACTTCGGTATCTCTCCGTATAGTGCGTCACTTATACTAACATAAAAAAAATCAATTGTCAATATATTTTAAACGGGTTTTTCGTTGATATTCGGTTAAAATTTTTGTTGCGTTAATTGCTTTATAATGGTATTATAGACGCATAGTTTCGTTTTCGGGAAGTGTTTTTATGGATTACAGTTTCGTGCCGTCGGGATACAGTTCTGTGCTTGACATCAGACAGACCGAGGTGGCAATTAAAAAAGTTAAGGATTTTTTTGAGAGGGATCTTGCGCTCCAGCTCAATCTTACCCGTGTATCTGCACCGTTGTTTGTGCGTTCCGATTCGGGCCTTAACGATACTCTTAACGGAGTTGAGCGTCCGGTTTCTTTTGATATAAAGGACTATGACGGTGACGTTGAGATAGTTCAGTCGCTTGCGAAGTGGAAGCGTCAGGCACTCGCAGTTTACGGCTTTGAGCCGGGTGAGGGTCTTTATACAGACATGAACGCCATACGCCGTGATGAGGATACGGATAATATTCACTCCATATTCGTTGACCAGTGGGATTGGGAAAAGATAATCACTGCTGAGGAAAGAAATGAGCAGACGCTCAAAGACGCAGTAAGGGCTATATATCGTTCTCTTAAAAATACTGAGGCTTTTGTATCCAAAGAGTATAACTTTATAGATAAGATGTTGCCTGAGGAGATTTTCTTTGTTACAACCCAGGAACTTGAGGATATGTATCCTGACCTCACTTCAAAAGAGCGTGAGAATGCAATTGCCCGTGACAAAGGTGCGGTTTTCATTATGCAGATAGGCGGAAAGTTGCGTTCTGGTAAAATCCATGACGGACGTGCACCCGATTATGACGATTGGACTCTCAACGGAGATATACTCGTATATTATCCCGTTATCGATATGGCGTTGGAGCTCTCGAGCATGGGTATAAGAGTTGATTCTGCCGCACTGAAAAAACAGCTTGATGAGCGTGGATGCCCCGAACGTGCAGAGCTTCCGTTCCAGAAAGCACTTCTGAATGATGAACTGCCTCTTACAATGGGTGGAGGAATCGGTCAGTCACGCATGTGCATATTCCTTTTGAGGAAAGCACACGTCGGCGAAGTTCAGGCGTCTGTCTGGCCTGATGATACAATAAAAATGTGTAGCGAAAACGGAATTCACTTACTGTGATGTTCTAATAATTTGCAGAGAGCTTCTCTGAAATTTTCGTCTTGTTCGGGCCGTCTTTTTGACGGCCCTTTTATTCTGCCACCTGCGGCACGGATTTTCTTTGTGTTGTATCTTGAGTTGAGAAGCGAATCGATGTTGTGAGAATCATAAATCAGTCCATTTTGGTTTATGGCGAAAGCTCCTCTGGCAAGACACATCGCCGCAAGACCGTAGTCTTGAGTTACTACGGTGTCGCCCTTTTGCAAAAGGTTTACGATTTTGAAATCCACACTGTCAGCACCTTTTGATACTGTGATAGTGCTCGCTCCGTCACGCTCGAAGAAGTGTGAAGTGTCGCAGAGGATTATACATTCCATACTGTATTGTTTTGCAACGTCTATGCTTATGTCCACTACGGGACAGCCGTCGGCATCTATAAGTATTTTCATTGTTCAACCTTTCTTTAAAAATTGTTCAAAGTTTAGAGGATTGTTTTTTTAAGAGGTATGTGCTAATATAAGGTAGATAACGAACTTGCGTTATTTATATTGGATAAAAGGGGTGCTTTTATGTATTGTACAAAGTGTGGAGCAGTTCTTGATGAGAACACAGGTCTGTGCCCGTCCTGCTCGGTGAATTCGGTTCCGAATTCTACTCCGGCTCCGATGGCTGCTGTTGCCGATGCACAACCTGCAAAAAAGAAATACGGTTTGGGACAGTCGAGCAAAACGGCAAAGAGCTATGCTGCTATTTTCACCGCATTATTGGTTTTCCCTGCAATGATTTGCACGGTTGTAAACCTTTTGAGCGGAAACCCGAAATTTTGGGCAGGCTATGTTTTAGGTGCACTCGCTGTTGCCTGGGTGTTCCTGGTGTTGCCCGTCATGCGTATTACACCGCCTACTGTCACGGCAATAATCTGCTTTGTCGCCCTGTCTTCATATCTTCTATACATAGCTAAAGGGGCGGGTCTCACCGGCTGGTATTACAGCTATGCGGTGCCGATAAGCCTTCTTATCTGTGCAATGGTATGCATCACCTCGGCACTTGTATCAAGAGGTATAGCAAAAGGTATACATATACCTGCTCTTCTGTCTGCAGAAACAGCGGTATTCCTTATCTGCCTTGAAATAATTTTTGACACCAACATGCTTGGCGCAGTCAACCTCAGATGGTCTTTGATAGCAATGTGTATTTTTGTATCCTTTGCCGTCATCTGCGAGGCTGTTGCCTACGTTATAAAGCTCAACAAGAAATAATCAAAAAAAGAAAGAACTGTATCTCATACAGTTCTTTCTTTAAAATTAAAAATCAACCAAGAAGCTCATCGTATGTCATTCCGAGAACTTCTGAAATCGCTTTAAGCTCGAAATCTGTAACGAAACGGAGTTGTCCCTCAAGCTTGGAAAGACCTGATGCATTGAGATCGATTCCTTTAATCTGGAGCTGAGTCAGAAGGTCCTTCTGCTTCATGCCCATGCTCTTTCTTCTCTGCTCAATCTTTGCACCGACGATGTTTCTGTCACCGAGAGCCTGCTTTCTTATTCTCATAAACTCTACCTCCTATATTAACCGCTGTCAATTTCAGCAGAATTCGCGCAAATAATACAAATTGTTTTAAAACGGAAAAGCTGTTAAATACATTAAGTATGATTTTGCGGGGTAAATTTACTTTTTCACATTATAACATCGGGTTAAGCCTTTTGCAAGCGTTTTTAAAAAATAATTTGAATAACGAATTATAGGTTTTTAACGGCTTGTAATTACTTAATAAGAATATTATTGCATTATCGCTTATGATTATGCAGAAGCTATTTAAAGAAAAATAATTGTCGCACTGTAGAAAAGGGATGTCATTATGGAGAAAATCAATGTTTCTAATGAACGCAATCTGACGATGCTCGTTGATTTTTACGAGCTGACCATGGCTAACGGATACCTGAAAAACGGCATGGGGGATAAAACTGCATATTTTGATATGTTCTTCCGTACGGTTCCGGATTCGGGTGGATATGTTATTATGGCCGGCGTTGAACAGCTCTGCGAATATCTGAAAAATCTGTCATTTACAAAGAAGGATATAGAGTTTTTGCGTTCAAAGGGTTTTTCGCAGGAGTTTCTTGATTATCTTGAAAACTTTAAATTCAGTTGCGATGTTTATGCGGTGCCGGAGGGAACACCGATTTTTCCCGGTGAGCCGATTATTACAGTTAAGGGACCGATGATACAGGCACAGTTTATAGAGACGATGATTTTGCTTTGCATAAATCATCAGAGCCTGATTGCTACAAAGGCGAACCGTATAGTCAGGGCGGCAAAGGGCCGTGCGATAATGGAGTTCGGCTCGAGACGGGCACAGGGATTTGATGCTGCAATTTACGGAGCACGTGCCGCATATATAGGCGGTTGCGTGGGAACAGCCTGTGCGATTTCGGATGAGCTGTTCGGAGTTCCGGCACTTGGCACAATGGCTCACAGCTGGGTGCAGCTTTTTGACACTGAACTTGACGCATTTTGTGCCTATGCACGTGAATATCCTGATAACTGTACTCTTCTTGTCGATACGTATAACACGCTCAAATCAGGAGTACCCAATGCTATTGAAGCATTCAAAAGAGAGGTTCTGCCCAGGGGTTTCAGGCCCAAGGGTATAAGAATAGACAGCGGAGACATAACATATCTTTCGCGCAAAGCCCGTAAGATGCTTGACGAGGCAGGCTTTGAGGACTGTAAGATAGTTGCCTCCAATTCTCTGGATGAATATATAATCCGTGATATGCTTCTGCAAGGTGCGGCTGTTGATTCTTTCGGCGTCGGCGAGCGTCTGATAACATCATCCTCGAGTCCGACTCTCGGAGGTGTTTATAAGCTTGTGGCAGTTGAAAATGACGGCAAGATTGAACCTAAAATCAAACTCAGCGAAAATGTCACGAAGATTACGACCCCGTGTTTTAAAAAGCCGTGGAGACTTTTTGACAAGGAGACCGGCAAGGCTATCGCTGACCTGATTACGCTCAACCGTGAAGTGGTGGATGACAGCAAGCCCTATGAGCTGTTTGACCCCAACTTCACATGGAAGAGAAAGACGGTTGAGAATTATGTTGCAAAGCCGTTGATGGTTCAGCTCTTCAAAAACGGCGAGTTTGTATATGAGTGTCCTCCGCTCCAAAAGATAAGAGAATACTGTGCCGAGCAGGTGGATACCCTTTGGGATGAGGTTTTGCGATTTGAAAATCCGCACAATTACTTTGTTGACCTTTCCCAAGAACTGTGGGATGAAAAACAGCGACTGCTTGCGGCCAACGGAAAATTTTAGGGGGATGTGCTGTTATGAGTAAAGGCTTTAAAATATTTGTTGCAGTGGGTTCTGTTCTGGTAGCGGTTGCAGTTGGAGTTGTAATGTTCTTCAAGCTCAAAGATTAAAACGCACCATTAACTCACTGTATAAGTTTTGTTTTAAAATTAAAAAAGGGTGTTTCCAAAAAGGAGACACCCTTTTATTTTTTACTGTCTGCCGGTTGAGCCGAAGCCGCCTGCACCTCTCTGCGTCTCATCAAGATCCTCGACCTCGACGGGCTGGGCAGGAATTACGGGAGTGAGCACCAGTTGTGCTATACGCTCATTTGGGTTTATCGTGTAGTCCTCATGCGAGGTGTTGATTATGCCCATGCAGATTTCACCTCTGTAATCGCTGTCGATAACTCCGACGGAATTTGAAAGAGAAATACCGTGTTTTATAGCGAGTCCGCTTCGTGCAAAAACAAGAGCTACCACTTCGTTGCTCTCGAGTGCAATGGCTATACCTGAGGGTATAACCGCACGTTCACCTGCCTTGACGGTCAACGGTTTATCTATGCAGGCACACAGGTCGAGTCCTGCACTGCCCTGCGTTGCTCTTTTTGGAATTATGGCGTTGTCACGTACTTTTTTCATTTTGAGAGTCTGCATAAAATCAAAACCTTTCATTTTATTCAACCCCACGAAAAGCAAGTCCCCGTGTGAAATCGGAATCGGGTGCCGCTCCTTTTCGGTAGTTATTTAATACATTTTCGCATTGTTCTTTGGTTTCGGTAGTAAACCATAACAGCGAGAAATCTGCAAAAGCAAACTGTGTCTGCTTGTCCGAGAGTATAAGCGGAACGCTGTTGAGAACAGCAGAGCCGTATGGGTTGCACTCTATCGGAAAGCTTATTCCCATTCTGTCGGTTATTGAACCTGTCTTTTTGCATTCGACGCAGGTCTTTCCGTTTTTAACGGGACAGTTTCGCACCTGCATCAGCGGAATTCTGCCGTATGCGAAAACGCCTCTGGGTAAAGTGCTTCCGAGCGTTGCTCCCTGCGAGAGTTTCAGCTCGGCAGAAAGAACGGTGTCGGTAACGCCTAAAGCTTTCAGTCTGTCAAGAGCAAATGTGTTGAAAATATTGACCCCCGTCAGCGTGCATACACTCATGCCTGCCCTTTTTGCTACAGCCACACCGTCAAGGTTTCCGACAGCTGCGAGTGAAATGCCGTTTTGTTTAGCTTTTATAAGCGAGTCATAAACTTTCTGTGCATTACCGAATATAGTCGCAGGAACTTCTGCGGCAGGCTGGATTTTCTGTGATTTCAGATTTGATATTATCTGAGCAGATGTGTCAGGCGGTAAAATTACTCTGCGCACACCGCTTAAGTTTGAGGGGAGCTGATTTGCGTTTTTAATTCTCAGCACAAAACCTTTGTTCTTGCCTTGCCTTGAGGTGATCGTCAGGTTGGGACAAGAGAACTCAACGGCAGTACGCTCTGATATTTTTTTATCCAGCTCTTCAAGGGCACAGCGACGAAGTGCGTTGACCTGAGCGGCACTGATGTACAGGCCGTCGTCAATTTCTGTTTTTATATTGCCGACAAAAAATTGAGTTGAACCGCATTTTGAAAGACGGGCGGAAATCTCGTCGTCTGTAACCGAGCGGTTAAGTGCCTTTTGAACAATGTCATCTGATGTGACAGTCACGCTTCTTTCGCACGCTGTCACAGTAAGGGCCATAGGCTGCTCGGCTTTTGCACAAAAGCTCATGTCTGCTTTTATCAGCGGTTTTTCACCGTCATAAAGTGCGGCGAGCGGCGAGAATACATCTTTTGCCGCAGTAACATCCTCTTTGCGGCGGACACCGAACATATCACGTCCGAGCTTGCTGTCGTAATAACCTGATGTAAAGCCTGAACGGGAAAATATAGCTTCCAGCGTATGCTCATATTCGTCGGGGTCGTTGCCGTCAAGGCTTGAACGGCAGGCGGTGACTGCGGCCGCCACATATTCGGGCCTCTTCATCCGACCCTCTATCTTAAATGATGTTATGCCGATGTCGGCGAGCTCTCTGAGATTTTTGACCAGAGACATATCCTTTAGGCTCAGGTCGTGGCCTGTACCGTTTTCACAGCCAAAAGGCAGACGGCACGGCTGAGCACACAGCCCTCTGTTGCCGCTTCGTGAACCGAGAACAGCACTTAAAAGGCATTGG
Organism: Acutalibacteraceae bacterium; assembly: GCA_045604185.1. GTDB lineage: Bacteria > Bacillota > Clostridia > Oscillospirales > Acutalibacteraceae > CAG-177. Next base: position 7,956 of record JAZUNO010000001.1, read on the forward strand.
CCGGAAAGAGACATACACAAAGCTCCGTGTACGAACATCTCAAGTTCAATCGGTGAGCCTGCGGCGATAATTTCCAGCTCTTTTTTCGAGAGCTCACGTGGCAACACAGCTCTGCAAAAGCCGAGGTCGTGCAACAGTTTAATGCCGTCTAAAGTCTGAACGGACATCTGCGTTGAAGCATGCATCGGCATATTCGGAGCGGCCTTTGATACGAGCGAGGCGAGGCCTATATCCTGTAAAATAAGTGCGTCTGCTTTGATGTCGCAGGCGCACTCGACAGCTCTCATAGCCGTTTTCATTTCATCGTCACGCACAAGGGTATTGAGCGCAACATATACCTTTACTCCTCTTGCGTGGCAGTATTGCACGGCGGCGGCCAGTTCTTCGTTCGAGAAGTTTGTGGCGTTACGGCGTGCGTTCAAATCCCGTCCCCCGAGATAGACCGCATCGGCACCGCACCGCACAGCGGCAGTAAGTGCTTCGGGTGAGCCGGCAGGAGCAAGAATTTCGGATTTAAATTTTGTCATATGTTTCACTTGTTTCTGTATGCGGCGAGCTCTTTTGAAAGTCTCTCGGCCTCACGCTTTGAAATCTCGGCATCTGTTCTTGCTCTTGCGGAATCCTCGAGGTATTCCTGAATCTGAGAGCGGAGATTCTCTGCTGTCTGGGCAGCTTTCTTTTCAGCATCTGCATATTCGAGAGCTGCAAGAACAGCGGCCTGAGTAATTGAAATACGGGGATTTTCTCTTACTATTTTGCCTAATCTGTCATCTAATTCGTCACCGAGCTCGAGCATGTATTTGACATCTTCATCAGTGCTGATGATGTAATCTGCACCGCAGATACTCAGCTTGACTTTGTTTTTCTCCATTGTTTGTAACCTCACTTTTGCGTCCGCCTGTTGCGACGCACATATTTACCGCTTCATTATACAATAGAAATCTTCAGGAATAAAGGTTTTTTAAAAAAGTTTATTTGTTTTGACGTAAAATCTGTTAAAATGCCAAAAAAAGAAGAGTAATATTTGGTTGCAATTACTACAGAAATTTGTTTTGAAACCGGATTTTTTGCATAATTTAAGAAATTTTCATCTTCAAATCTGTTGTTTTGACGGTAAGACTTGAAAAAACAGCTGTGTAGGAGTAAAATAGCCTAGAGTGACGAATAGATTGTTTTATAATTCGAAAGGGACGGTATGCAATGAACAGTGAGCTTTTACAAATCCCCAAGCGCATAAAAGAGCTTAGAGAGATTCTCGATATTTCTGTATTCGAGATGTCGGAGAAGCTGGATGTTACGGTTAAAGAATACGAGATGTATGAGGCAGGTGAAAAAGATATTCCTGTCAGCACTCTGTATGAAATCGCAGATGTTCTGGGCACAGACTGTACGGTGCTTATGACAGGCGAGTCGCCCCGAATGAACAGCTATTCGGTAGTCAGAAGAGGGGACGGCGTTAAAATAGACCGCTATGCAGGGTACAATATCGAGAGCCTTGCGTTTAACTTCATGAACCGTCAGATGGAGCCTATGCTTGTAACACTTGAACTTCAGGATAAGGAGCCTGCACTTGTAATGCACGGCGGTCAGGAGTTTAACCTCGTTCTGGAGGGTAAGATGAAAGTTACTGTGGGCAAGAATGTGTTTATTCTCAATGAGGGAGACTGCATTTATTTCGACCCCAATCTGCCCCACGGTCAGGCTGCAGTAGAGGGTAAAACCAGATTTCTGACAGTAATCAACGAGTAGGGTGAAGGGAATAAATTTAAAATGAATGAGATAATAAAGCGATTCTGTCCTCGCTTTGAGTTTGAAAGCTATGAGGATATGAAAGAGAACTTTAAAATAAATGTGCCCGATGACTTTAACTTCGGATTTGATGTTGTTGATGCGTGGGCGGATATTGAGCCTGAAAAGCTTGCACTTGTCTGGACAAACGATGCAGCCGATATGGCACGCTTTACTTTCAAGGATATTAAGGAGCAAAGCAACCGTGCCGTAAACTTCCTTATGGATAAGGGAGTTAAAAAAGGCGATATAGTTATGCTCGTTTTAAAACAGCGTCCCGAAGTCTGGTTTTTGATAACCGCACTTCATAAGCTCGGTGCAATAGTTATTCCTGCATCGTTCCAGCTTATGAAAAAGGACTATGTCTACCGCATAAACACGGCAGGCGTCAAGATGCTTATAACTGTCAGCGATGAGGATGTTGTAATGCACGTGCGTGATGCTTTGCCCGAGTGCCCGAATTTAGAGCACTATGTGACTGTCGGTGATGTAGCTGTTGACGGTGCCATAGATTACCGTAATGTAATAGGGGATTACTCCTGCGAGTTTGAGCGTCCTACGGACCCCGAAAAGCGTACCGTTGTGACAGATACAGCTTTGCTCTATTTCTCTTCGGGTACAAGCGGAATGCCCAAAATGGTACGTCACGACTACTCCTCGGCACTCGGCCAGATAACTACTGCGAAGTATTGGCAGTGCGTTCAGGAGAATAAGATACATATGACTCAGACCGATTCAGGCTGGGCAAAATTTGCATGGGGCAAAATTTACGGTCAGTGGATATGCGGTGCTGCAATCGGTGCATATGACACGGAGAAGTTCCATCCGCTCGATATGCTCGACGCAATGAACAGAATCCGTCCGACCACATTCTGTGCTCCCGCTACTATTTACAGATTCCTTATTAAAGAGGATTTGTCGGGCTATGATTTCAGCTATATTGAGCATGCATGCCTTGCAGGTGAGCCGCTTAATCCCGAGGTTTTCAATCAAATAGAGAAACTGACGGGTCTGAGAATATATG
>JAZUNO010000002.1:0-23094 GCA_045604185.1 Acutalibacteraceae bacterium
TGCTCCCAACTCCCTATGCTGTTGTCGCAGGCGCTCTCGGTGCAGGACTCGCAGATGCTCTTTCAGGTGCACCGATATGGATTCCCGCATCCGTTATAATAAAATCACTTATAGCTCTCTGCTTTTCAAACAAAACAAAAAAAATGGTAAACACAAGAAATATTGTTGCAATACTTCTTGCAGTTATTATAACTTGTGCAGGATATTACGCTTACGAAGGTCTCGTTTACAGCAACTGGACCGCTCCACTTGTAGGTCTTGTACCGAATGTTATACAAGTCATCGCTAACGGTGTACTGTTCGTAATCTTAGGTCTCGCTCTTGATGCCGCCGATTTCAAAGGCAAAGTATTTAAAAATAAGTAGGTGGAAAAATTGGCTGATATTATTTATATTTACCGCGAAAAGGTCTATCTCAACATCACTAACCGCTGTCCCTGCAGATGCGTATTCTGCATAAGAAGCAACGGTGACGGGTTAGGCTCCGCCGATACCCTCTGGCACGAGAAAGACCCTTCTGCTCAGGATGTTATGAACGAGATTGAAAACTTTGACTTCTCGCCCTTTGAAGAAGTGACGTTTTGCGGATACGGCGAACCCCTCTGTGCCCTTGACAATCTCATTCTCGCAGGTAAATATTTAAAAGAAAAATATGATATTAAAATCAGAGTCAACACCAACGGTTTGGGTGACTTATACAACAAAAAAGCTACCGTCCCTCTTCTTAAAGATTTTGTTGACGTGATTTCAATAAGCCTTAATGCCCCAAATGCCGCAAGATACAATGAAGTATCAAAACCTGCTTATGGCGAAAAGGCATTCCAGGCGATGATTAATTTTGCAAAGGAATGCAAGGAAAAAATTCCCGTTGTCAAATTTTCGGTAGTAGATATAATAGGCAATGATGAAATCGAAGAATGTCGACGCATCGCCGACAGCATGGGAATTTCATTGAGAGTTAGAAAAAGAGAAATATGATTTAAAACACCAACAGCAAAGCTAATTTTGCCGTTGGTGTTTCTTTTCCAAAGTTTTACATAAAACAAAATGTATTATTATCACTTACATACACATAATTATAGTGGCAGCATCAATTGAGGCTTTGCACACGGTTCATGAAAGTGCTTATTTTCAGCACTTTTTATGCATTCTCAATTAATTCTGCCTTAAAGAGTCGTATGAGTGTTCGGTCGTTGACAGCCTTGAACACATACGGCTCTTTCGCATTTAAAAATGAAAATACGGCACAGAGATTCTGTGCCGTACAACATTTCATTATCAGATTAAAGGAACAAAAGTAAAAGTGTTGCAACAAGCGCAAGTACAAAGAAAGAAATTGCAACAATCTTTGTGATGAAAACTAACTTTGACTCCATTGTTCTGCTTTTATTCTTACCGAAGAATGTTTCTGCACCACCTGCGATTGCACCTGAAAGGCCTGCTGATTTACCCTCCTGAAGAAGAACGAGAGCGATAATCGCAAGAGACAAAAGTATAAGAATAACACCTAATATAATCTCATGAACTGCCATGGAACTGACCTCCAAACATAAATTACCTATGCATTCTATCACATTCGAAAAAATAATTCAATAGTTTTATCAAAGTTTTCTTTTTATACTTTATTCTGCTTTTAAAAGGAAAAAAGTGTAATGCATTTTTTAAGGTCTTCTCCGCAACCTAATATCAGCGGCGAAAGTCTTTATGCGTTTGCAAGGGTTTCCCGCAAGGCCGTTTGCGGGGAAGCCTTGCATACGGTTTTTTATTTAGAGTGTCATCTCCAGCTGTTCACCTTTATCTTCCGCACTCAAAAGAGCTCCTGTAGCCGGAAGATTCTTTGTCTTATATCTGTATGCCTTGGCAAATTCTCCATTCTTATAGGGTCTGACTTCCATAACCTTTTGACCCTTTTTAAGACTCATAACACCTACGCCCTGAGTATCCTTTGTGGACTTTGGAGAAATGGCTCCTGTGTTTATAAGCAAGTGACGTCCTGCAGAAGATATAACAACAAGCTCGCTGTCTTTTTCAATATGAACTATTGCTGTTGCAGGAGACTTGTCAGAATATGCCTTTATCAGCTTTTTACGGTTAGTCTTTGTTTTGTAGGCGGAAAGTTCAACCTTGGCCGCTTTACCGTTTTCAAAGAAGAACATCATATAACCCGAATAGTCAGATGTGACAACCATATAAGTAGCTGTTTCACCCTCATCCATACCGAGTTTTGACGCTACATAATCTCCCAACGAGCTGGCCTTCGTTTCCTTAAAGTCATTTACACGTGCTTTATAAACCTGACACTTATTTGTAAAGAATAACAGCTCTTTAGCGTTATCTGTCTGCACACTCTGCAGCAAGGAATCTCCCTCTTTGAACTTCTGCTCGGAACTCATCCTGAGCGACTGCGGAGTAATCTTCTTGAAGTATCCCTCTTTTGAGAAGAAAAGATTTACAGGATAATCGGGTATCTGCTCTTCCTCTTCCTCCTCTTCAATATCAGAGGCATAAATTATCTCTGTCTTACGGGGCTGACCGTACTTCTTAATAACCTCTTCGAGCTCTTTTATGATTATAGAGCCCACTCTGCCCTTCTTGGCGAGAATATCTTCAAGGTCTGCAATCTGCTTTTCGAGGTCCTCAATATCCTGAGTTCTCTTTAAAATATACTCTCTGTTGAGGTGACGGAGTTTAATCTCCGCAACAAACTCAGCCTGGATTTTGTCAATACCGAAACCTATCATAAGGTTTGGTACAACTTCGCTCTCCTCCTGGGTATTACGAACGATTTTTATAGCCTTATCAATATCAAGCAGGATTTTTTCAAGTCCTCGTAAAAGATGAAGCCTGTCCTTTGCTTTTTTCAAATCGAAGAATGTTCTGCGACGCACACACTCTGTACGGAAAGCTATCCATTCGTTCAAAAGCTCCGCAACACCCAATACTCTCGGAGTGCCTGCGATAAGAACATTGAAGTTGCAAGCAAAAGAATCCGAAAGAGGCGTGATTCTGTAAAGCTTTTGCATCAGTTTATCAGGGTCAGTACCTCTCTTGAGGTCTATTGTAATTTTAAGACCGCTCTTATCTGTTTCATCTCGAATATCGTTTATCTCTTTGATAACTCCTGCACGTACACGCTCGATAACTTTTTCGATTATCGACTCACTTGTAGATGTGGAGGTCATGGGGATTTCTGTTATATCAATACAGTTATTCGCCTTGTCATAGGTGTACTTTGCATAGAGCTTAAATGAGCCTCTGCCCGTACGGTATATTTCCTCGGTCTTTGCTCTGTCATACAAAATCTTGGCTCCGCCTGCAAAGTCAGGTGCCTTAAGAGTATCAGCAACATCATGGTCGGGATTTCTTATCAGCTCAATAGTTGTACGGCAAACCTCTTCAAGGTTAAACGAACATATTGAGCTCGCCATACCGACTGCGATACCTGTATTGCTGTTGACAAGCACCGACGGGAAAGTAACCGGCAACAAAGTCGGCTCTTTCATAGTATTATCATAGTTATCTACAAAGTCTACGGTGTCTTTGTCAATATCCTTAAAAAGCTCTGCACTTATGGCATCAAGCTTTGCTTCCGTATATCTCGATGCCGCCCACATCATATCACGTGAATACGCTTTACCGAAGTTACCCTTTGAATCCACATAAGGATGCAAAAGTGCCTCATAGCCACGTGAAAGTCTAACCATAGTGTCGTAAATCGCCGCATCACCGTGAGGGTTCAACTGCATGGTACGTCCGACTATATTTGCGGATTTTGAACGGGGTCCCGTCAATAATCCCATTTTGTACATCATAAAGAGAATCTTTCGGTGAGAGGGTTTGAAACCGTCTATCTCCGGAATAGCTCGGGACATGATAACACTCATAGCGTACGGGAAATAGTTAGTCTCAATAGTATCTGTTATAGGCTGTTCTACAACCTCACCCGCTCCGATAATATGAACTCCGTTCTGCAACGGGTCAACTTCGGGCTTTTGAGGTGTTTTTTTGCCTCTTTTTCCGGCCATCTATATCAAAGTCCTTTCTCTGGGTGCTACTAAAGTCACTCTAATCAATCAGGATACGTCTGCCATATCGATATACTCATATCCGTGCAAAGCAATATGCTCTTTTCTTCCGGCAAGATTGTCGCCAAGCCACAAATCAAATATTTCTGCCGTACGCTGTGCATCTGTCGGGTCAATCTTTATAAGCCTACGAGTACTCGGATTCATAGTGGTAAGTGACATCATATCCGCATCGTTTTCACCGAGTCCCTTTGAGCGCTGGATAGTAAACTTTGCGTTTCCTATCTCCTCAAGTATATCCTGCTTCTCTTTTTCAGTATAAGCAAACCACGTCTCGTCCTTAGTGTTTATCTCATACAGCGGAGATTCTGCAATGAAAACCTTGCCCTTTTCTATGAGCGTTGGCATTAAGCGGTATATCATCGCAAGAATCAGGGTGCGAATCTGGAACCCGTCAACATCGGCATCGGTACAGATGATAACCTTGCTCCATCTGAGCTGGTCAATATTGAAATCAACCATATCTTTCATAGCCTTGGTTTTGACTTCAACTCCGCAGCCGAGCACCTTTATTAAATCCGTTATAATATCATTTGCAAAAATCTTATTGTATTCAGCCTTAAGGCAGTTGAGAATCTTACCTCTGACAGGAATTATAGCCTGAAAGCTCGAATCTCTCGCCTGCTTACAGGCACCAAGAGCAGAGTCGCCCTCCACTATAAACAGCTCACGCTCGGAAACATCTCGGCTACGGCAATCCACAAACTTCTGAACTCTGTTTGCCATATCGTTACTGCTTTGAAGTGTCTTTTTAATGTTAAGACGTGTGGTTTCCGCCTTTATGCGGCTACGCATGTTTATAAGAATCTGATCGCAAATCTTATCGGCATCAAGCTTATTCTCTATAAAGTATATCTCAAGCTGATGCTTGAAAAATTCAGTCATCGCCTCTTGGATAAACTTATTTGTTATTGCCTTTTTGGTCTGGTTTTCATAGGAAGTATTGGTTGAAAAGGAGGATATTGTCAGCACAAGACAATCCTCTATATCCTGAAAGTTTATCTTGGAATCGGTTTTTAAATATTTTCCGTTTTGTTTTAAGTATGCATCAATCTGCGACACAAAAGCACTTCTGACAGCTTTATCAGGTGAACCGCCGTGCTCAAGGAAGCTGGAGTTATGATAAAACTCCTTCAACTGAACCTTATTTGAAAAACAGAGTGCCGCGTTTATCTTCAGGTTATAATCGGGCTGGTCGGCACGGTCACGGCCTGTCCTCTCTGCCGTCCAGAAATTTATCGACGACAGTGCATTATTGCCGACAACCTCTTTTACATGGTCAACTATGCCCTCTTCATAGAGGTATTCAAAAGTTTCAAACTTTGAACCATTCTGATTTTTAAGGATAAACTTTATGCCTGCGTTGACTATAGCCTGACGTCGCATAATATCCTGGAAATACTCAAGAGGAATATCAATATCAGTAAAAACATCAAGGTCGGGACGCCATTTAATACGGGTACCCGTATCCTTTTTGGCATAAGGCTCCTCTTTCATCTTGCCGACGGGGTTGCCCTTTTTAAAATTCAGCTTATAGCACATTCCGCCCGAATGAACTTCAGCTTCCATATATTCAGAAGCATACTGCGTTGCACAAAGTCCGAGACCATTAGTACCCAACGAATACTGATAACTACCGCCGTCGTTGGTTTTGTACTTGCCGCCTGCATACATTTCGCAGAAGACCAACTCCCAGTTATAGCGCTTCTCTTTCTGGTTATAGCCAACAGGCAGACCGCGTCCGAAGTCCTGCACTTCTACGGACTTGTCCTCAAAACGTGTGACAACTACCGTATTACCGAAGCCCTCGCGTGCCTCATCGACAGAGTTTGATATTATTTCAAAAACAGCGTGCTCACAACCCTCTATACCGTCGGAGCCGAAAATAACAGCAGGTTTTTTACGAACTCGGTCGGCACCCTTGAGCACTTCAATGCTCTCGTTATTATAGGCAGCTTTGTTAGCCATCTGGTAAACCCCCATAAATTATAGTCATATAGATGATATTATACACCATATATTGGTATTTTGTCAAACGCATCATACAACAGATGCCGTTCTTTGCAAATTTAAACAATGCTATTATACGCAAAAAAATCAGGAACCGATATTAATTCGGTCCCTGATTGAAAAATATTTTGATTTTATACGCTTTTATTCGGACTTAGTCTCTTCCTTGTCCTCCTGAGGAGCTGAAGCATCAACCTCTTCACTCGGAGCTTCTGTAGATTCGGTAGATTCTTTTGCTTCAGATACTTCTTCGGTATTATCTGTTACCGTTTCATCCACTTCCTCTTTTAACTCGGGAAGCTCGCCGCCATCCATAAGAATCTTGAACTCGTCGCCGTCTATCTTCTCACGCTCGATAAGAGCTTTGGCCACAACATGAAGCTTATCAATATGCTCGGCAAGTATATCCTTGGTTCTGTTATAAGCTTCAGTGATTATGCGATTAATCTCATCATCAATATCGGCGGCTGTTTCCTCAGAGTAGTTACGCATATGCGAATAATCTCTGCCAAGGAAAACTTCTTCATTGCCTGAACCGAACGTAATCGGACCAAGTTTCTCACTCATACCGTACTTGGTAACCATGTTACGGGCAAGCTCGGTTGCACGCTCAATATCGTTGGATGCACCTGTAGAAATATCTCCCAGAACAAGTGCCTCTGCAACACGTCCGCCCAAAAGGCTGACAAGATTGTCAAGCATCTCGTTCTTTGAACGGTAGCTCGTATCCTCTGTGGGAAGATACATGGTATAACCGCCCATCTGTCCTCTGGGAACAATTGAAACCTGATGAACAGGGTCTTTGTTTTCAAGATAGAAAGATGAAACTGCATGGCCTGCCTCGTGATAAGCAGTAAGCTTTTTCTCCTTGTCGCTTATCTTGTGAGACTTCTTCTCTGTGCCTGCAACAACCTTTATCATGGCCTCTTCAATCTCAACCATGGTTATAGACATCTTGCTTCTGCGGGCTGCAAGAAGTGCAGCCTCATTGAGAAGATTTTCCAAATCTGCACCTGTAAAACCGATTGTGGTCTTGGCAATAACCGAAAGCTTAACATCGGGAGCAAGCGGTTTGCCCTTTGCATGAACCTTGAGTATCTCCTCACGGCCCTTGAGGTCAGGATAACCTACTGTCACCTGACGGTCAAATCTGCCCGGACGCAAAAGTGCAGGGTCAAGAATATCAGGTCTGTTTGTTGCCGCAATAATGATGACACCCTCGTTAGCTCCGAAACCGTCCATCTCAACAAGCAACTGGTTAAGGGTCTGCTCACGTTCATCGTGACCGCCGCCCATGCCTGCACCTCTATGACGACCGACAGCGTCAATCTCATCTATAAATATAATTGACGGAGAATTCTTCTTTGCCTCATTAAACAGGTCTCTGACTCTCGATGCACCGACACCGACATACATCTCGACAAAATCCGAACCTGAAATTGAAAAGAACGGAACATCAGCCTCACCTGCAACTGCTCTGGCAAGCAATGTTTTACCTGTACCGGGAGGGCCGACAAGCAAAACACCTCTGGGAATACGGGCACCGAGTGAGTTGAATCTGGTAGGATTCTTGAGGAACTCAACTATCTCCGAAAGCTCCTCTTTTTCCTCATCAGCACCTGCAACATCATCAAATGTTGTTTTGCGTTTTTCATCTTTGGCACGCTTAACCTTCGCCTTGCCAAATGACAAACTTCTGTTGGTTTCGTTTGACATGGTCTGGTTCATTCTGCGGAACATGAAGAACAGCAATGCACCCAAAATAACGAACATCAGAAGAGTGGGAACGATATTTATAAGCATCGCACCGGCAGAGCCTGTTTCATATTTCGCTTTTATCGGCTCCTGCCCCTCTTTAAGATTGCGGTTATATTCAATAACTCCCTGATGTATATCCTCCTGGAACATACTTACATTCGGAATCGAGAAGTGTCTCTCAGACACCTCACCTCTGACTTTAAACTTAAGCGTTCCGCTGGACATATTAAGAGAATATTCCTCTATTTTATGCTCGTCAAAAAGCTGAACTACCTCGTAATACTCAAGCTTTTCCTGCTTCTGGAATGAAGCATAGTACGATAATCCCGCAATTATCAGAACCGGGATAAGAATATATGGAATCAGTGTTAAAATCTTTTTGTTTTTCAAGTGCAAAATCACTCCTTGTTCTATGTTGCCCCAACAGACACGTTTAATCCGTTGCTTTATTACTTCTCGTAAACACTGCGTTTTAAGACTCCGAGGAACGGAAGACTTCTATATTTTTCAGAATAGTCAAGACCGTAGCCTACAACAAATTCATCCGGAACCTGTGCACCGATATAGTCCGCTTTCAAATCGACCTGACGGCGTTCGGGTTTATCCAAAAATGTGCATATCCTTATACTGTTCGGATTGCGTGCTTCGAGTATTTCAGATATGTAACTTAATGTTTTGCCCGAATCCAGAATGTCCTCTACTATTAAAACATCATAACCCTCAATTTCAGTATCGAGGTCTTTTATTATCTTAACTACGCCGGATGTTTTTACACCCTTGCCGTAGCTTGAAACTGCCATGAAATCTATCTCACACGGAACTTTCACCGCACGCATAAGATCCGCCATGAATACAACGGACCCTTTCAACACGCTTACCAAAAGAAGTTTTTTACCCTGATAATCACGGCTGATTTGCTCACCGAGATTGGCAACAATTGCACTTATCTCTTTTTCATCGAGCAAAATCTTTTCAATATCATTTCTCATTGAACTTGCCTCCGATATTAATAATCAGAATTTTCTCTGTATCCTTTGTAACTCTGCATCGCTTATCTGCACCAAATCCCTCTACCCACATGACTCCCTTATCGTCACGCAATACCGCAACGGAGTTTCTGTTTTCTGCCGGGATATGCTCTTCATTAAAAAGCTTCTTTAAGGTTTTTGTACAGTTGCGCCTCAGAAGAGTAATTTTATCCCCCTCTAACCTGCTTCCAATACAAACATTGCCAATTATTGTATCATAATCGATGCAATAATCCAATATCTGTTTGTGAATTTTTTGTGTATCAAAAAAAACTTTTTTATTAATGCAACTAAAATTTATGCTCTTGTCTTTTATTTGTACGGCTTCCCGAAAGTCTTTTGACACCTCAACTCTCCATTCGGGGAAGTCGGCTTTTTCCCTTTCAAACTTAAGTTTCGTTTTGTCGCATGACACAAAAAGCTCCTGCGAAAGTTGAATTTTGCCCCCTGTCGAAAGTATATCCGACACCAGCAAAACCGTTTTACTGTCCGCCTTATCGGGACAGTTTTTCTTTAAAAGAGCGTGCACTGCACGACGTTGCAAGGCAGGATGTGCTTTTAAAATAACACTTACAACATAACCGTCCTCATCAAAAGCCCGCTCCAACAGCTCGTCAGTAACAGTTTCCAGATACTCTTCGTCAAGTCTTACATTCTGTGACAGCCTTGATACGTTTGACTCAAACGACCCGTTTATTTCACTCAATGCAGGGACAACTATATGCCTTATCTTATTTCTGCTGTAATCAAGACTAAGGTTAGTACTGTCCGTCACATAGTCCACTGCGTTATCCGCACAGTACTTTTCTATATCAGAGCGTGTACAATATATCAAAGGACGCACTATATTATCACGCACAGGCGGTATTCCGCACATACCCTTGAGTGATGCACCTCTCGAAAGATTGAAAAGCACCGTTTCAGCATTGTCGCTTGCTGTATGTGCAGTAACAACTTTTGCATCCGGACTAATCTGTGCAAAAAACTCGTAGCGGATCCTTCGACCGCACTCCTCTGTACTCTCACCGCTGATTTTTGCCTGAGCATTTACATCAGCCTGCAAAACCTCAAGCGGGATTCCACGCTGAGCACAGAAATCCCGCACAAAGTTTTCATCTCTTTTTGCCTCGTCCCCACGCAAACCGTGATTGACATGGGCAACAATTATTTTAAGTGAATACCTGTCTTTTACTCTAAGTAAAAAATCAAGCATAGCCATGGAGTCTGCTCCACCGGATACACCGGCAACAACGGTATCACCCATACTAAACATATGAAATTGTTCTACCGCTGATAAGGCTTTATCAAACATTCTGTATCCTCTCTATACCCATAAACAACGTATGGTCCGCATCCCAAATGAACTTGACAGTCTTTGTCGGACCGTGTCTGTTCTTGGCTACGATTACTTCTACCTCATTTGCAACAGGTGCACTGTTATCAGGTTCGTCATCGGGCTCGTCTTTTTCATTCTTATAATATTCCTCACGGTAAAGCATAAGAACTATATCGGCATCCTGCTCGATTGAACCCGACTCACGCAAGTCTGAAAGCTGAGGCTTATGTGACTTTCCGCGTCCCTCTGTGCCTCTGGAAAGCTGAGCACAACAAACAATCGGTATGTTCAAATCCTTCGCCATAAGCTTAAGGCTTCTGGTTATCTCCGTAACTTCCTGGACTCGGTTTTCAACTCTTGTACCCGATTTGATAAGTCCAAGGTAGTCTATGATTATACAGTCAACATTTTTAAGTCTGCGTGCACGTGCCTTCATCTCTGCAACCGTGATATTACTCGTATCGTCGAAATAAAGTTCACACTCATTGAGCGCTGCCGCTGCGTGTGCAAGGCGTGTCCAATCATCAGTATCAAGCTGGCCACTACGCATTTTTGTGCTGAGTACACGGGCTTCAGTAGACAAAACTCTCTGTGCAAGCTGTTCTTTGGTCATCTCCAAAGAGAAGAACAAAACTCGCTTTTTTGCCTTGACAGCAACGTTACGTGCTATGTTCAGAGCAAAACTCGTTTTACCCATTGCAGGACGGGCACCGACAAGAATAAGGTCTGACTTGTTAAGACCTGAGATTACGTCATCAAGGTCTGCATAGCCGGTAGTAATTCCCTTGAACGCCTCTGAACCCTCTGAACTGAGTAGCTGAAGAGTTTCATAAACCTGGTTTACTATAATGTCACCAAGCTTTGAAGGACCGCTTGTGGTCTTACCCTGCCTGATATCATATATTCTCTGTTCAGCCGCATCAAGCAACAAGTCCGCACTTTCAGTCTCCGCCACCGCACTCTCAATAGTCTCCTGTGAAACAGTTATCAATGTACGCATGAAAAACTTTTCACGAACTATCTTGGCATAAGACTCGACATTCGCTGTAGACGGTACGCTCTGTGCAAGTTGAAAAAGATAATTCTTGCCTGCCGCTTCGTCATATACATTATTCTTTTTAAGTGTCTCTAATATAATCAGAGGGTCTATCTTATTGCCCACAGCATCAAGGCTAACCATAACTGAGAAAATCTCACGGTGCTGAGGCATATAGAAATGCTCCGGTCTCAAAAACATGAGAACCTGCGACATACACGAAGGCTCCATCAGTACACAACCAAGCACAGCCTGTTCAGCCTCAATGCTGAAAGGCATCTGATACCCCTCCGGTAATGTGAGGTTATTAACATCCACTGCTAAAATCCCCCTAAGATAAATTTTTACTCAGAGTAAGAGATATAAATCCTATGTGTCTTTCTTACTCTACTACCATTACATAGACGCTCGCACTAACACCGTTATACACCTTTATCTCAGCGTTAAATGTGCCGAATGCCTTGATATCTGTCATTGAGATTTTACGTCTGTCTATCTCAACGCCAAACTGAACCTTTATCTGCTCAGCCACTTCCTTGGCTGTAACAGAACCGAAAAGCTTACCGCCCTGACCTGCTTTCGCAGTCACCTTAACTGTTTTGCCCTCAATTTTAGCGGCGGTCTCTTTTGCGTTTTTAAGTTCTGTTTCAAGCCTGTATTTATCTGCGGCTTCTCTGTTTTTAAGTTCATTCATCGCTTGAGCATTAGCTTCAACGGCAAGTTTTCTCGGAAAAAGAAAGTTTCTTGCATATCCGTCAGATGCGTTTACAAGCTCACCTTTCTTACCGAGACTTTTTACGTCCTGAGTCAAAATTACTTTCATTTATATACTTCCTTTCCGGCACAAGCCAGGGCTTTTATTACTCTTTTACACTTCCATAATTATGGGAAGTATCATAGGACTGCGCTTTGTACGTTCATACATAAGCTGAGATATTCCGTCACGCAGACATGCTTTTACAGCATTCCAATCCGTGTATCCGTCAGAAAGCTCATCTTCAATAGCACTCACCGCTACTTCCCGTGCGGCGTTTATAAGCTCCTCGGATTCCTTGACATATACGAAACCGCGTGTAACAACATCCGGACCCGAAAGGATTTCCCCGGTCTCACGTTCAATGCATACCGCAATTATTACAAGACCGTCCTGAGCAAGATGCTTTCTGTCTCTGAGCACAACGCTTCCGACATCGCCTACGCCGTATCCGTCAACAAACACACGGCCTGCGGGCACCGTGGTTACACACTTTATTCCCTTCCGGCTTACCTCTGCAACACGGCCGTTATCGGCAATAATGATATTTTCTTTATTGATGCCCATACTCTGAGCAAGGCCTGCATGCTTTCTCAAGTGTTTGAGCTCACCGTGAACGGGAATGAAATACTTCGGATTGACTATTCCCATAATCATCTTGAGCTCCTCCTGGCAGGCGTGGCCCGAAACATGAACCTCATACATCTTTTCATACACGACGTCTGCGCCAAGTTTCATAAGCTCATTTACAACTCTGCTCACCGTCTTTTCATTGCCGGGAATCGGAGTTGCAGAAATAATAACACAGTCATTGGGACAAATTTCAACCTTGCGATGCTCGCCAAATGCCATTCTTGTCAGCGCACTCATAGGTTCACCCTGACTGCCTGTAGTTATAATAACAAGCTTATCGGCAGGATAACGATTTATAAGATTGATGTCTATAAGGATATTCTCCGGGATTTTCAGGTAACCCAGCTCAGAGCTGATGTTGACAACATTCTCAAGACTTCTTCCTACAAGTGCCACTTTTCTGCCTAAACTGTCAGCAACGTTCATTATCTGCTGAACACGGTGAATATTGGATGAAAATGTCGCAACGATAATACGGTTGTCTCCTGCTTTTCTGAAAAGCTTTTCAAATGACTCTCCGACTTTGCGTTCACTTTCGGTATATCCCGGACGCTCGGCATTGGTAGAGTCAGACATCAGACACAGTACACCCCCACGGCCTATCTGTGCAAGCCGTGAAAGGTCTATCATATCACCGTCTATCGGAGTGCTGTCAATCTTAAAGTCACCCGTATGGACAACTGTACCCTCTGCACACTTGATGGCAAGTGCCAAGGCATCGGGAATTGAATGGTTGACGTGAATGAGTTCAACATCAAAACCGCCAAGACTAATCACATCGCCGGGCTTTACAACATTAAGCGATACCGAATTCAAAAGTCCGTGTTCACGGAGTTTACCCTGTATAAGTCCGATAGTGAGCTCCGTTCCGTAAACGGGAATATTTAAATTTTTCAAAAGGTACGGCAGACCGCCTATATGGTCCTCATGTCCGTGAGTTATAACCACGCCCCGAACCTTATCGGCATTTCTCTCAACATAGGTGAAATCGGGAATGACAATATCTACTCCCAACATATCCTGGTCCGGAAATGCAAGACCGCAGTCCACAAGGAACATGTCATTCTCATACTCAAAAAGAGTCATATTCTTTCCGACCTCATTGAGGCCTCCCAGAAATGAAATCTTTATCGGCTTTGATTCAACCTTCTGCTTGTTTTCAACATGTTTCACACGACCGTAAGTGCGATAATCTTTCTTACCAACTGCCTTCTTTTGTCCCGAAAAAAACGAAGATTTTTCTTTGTTGGTTTGCATACTATACTCCTTTTCTTTTATTTTTTATACCAAACCCCGACCTCTCCACAGGTGCGGGAACAAGTTCTTTTTAAAACAGCTATATCTCTGTTCTATGTTTTTTACCGCCTTTTTCTACAGCGGTAAAATCTAAAACACTCATACAAGAGTGTAGAAATTCCCTATTATTAGATTTTACTATGAATGGATAAAACTGTCAAGTTAGCTTGCACCCCATTTTGCTATTAAATCTATGATATCGGCACACAATTCATGTGCTGTCTCCATATCACTGCTCTGAGCCGTCACTGAAAACTTACCGTTGCTCAAAGGTGACAGATGTGCACAACCGCGTTCGCCATATATAAAAACTCCGTTTCCGACATCTCGCCCCACGGAAAAGCCCTCCCCCTTGAACTCTTCAATATTATCAATAGGCACATCAAGGTCAACTACCGTGCGTGAAATATAAAAAGGCGGAAGCTCCGAATACAACTGCTCAAAAGTGACTTCCCTTTCAGACAGAACGGACATCAGCTTCACCGCCGTAAACAACGCATCCCTCGACCAGAATTGACGTGCCGCAAGCCTGCGTGCCAAGCTGTCAGACCCGTCCGACGGTGCTGTCAGATACCTGTATGCCGTTCTACCAAACGTTCTTGCCAGCTCGTCAAGAAAACGCGGTGCATCAAACGGTACGGATATATCCCTGCCGTTTTTCAGCTCATGCATTCCGCACAACGCAACAAGTTTTACAAACGGGACTACTCCCGTCTTTTTTGTGTACGCACTAAGACTTGTGCCAAAACGGTTTACTCGCAATAAGAGAGCATCCTCTTTGCAACTCTGAGGAAGAATATCACGCAACATAGCCTGTATATCACTGTTTGTACTGTGAACTTTACATTGTGCCGTAATACCGTACACAGCCTGCTTTATAAGTTCATCGCGGTATAAGATACCAAGTGCTGACATGTCAAAAATTTTTCCGTAATCTGAACAGACTGTAGTCTGATTTACAAGTGCATCAACCACTTTCTTTCGTACAGCGTTTGAAACTGTAAGGCCGTCGTCTCCGAAAAGCTTTACTGTGTTATCTTTTGCATTTACAAAAACTCCTGCACCTAAAGATGCAAACGGAACAAAAAACGAAAGTTGCGACTCAAATATCGCCCCTAAATCCCAAACACTTGCCCCCGCACAACTCAAGCCAGCCATAAGAGCCATAGCATTTGCACGAGACTCGCAGTCACCGCCGTAGCCCACTCCGACTTTTTTACCGTGAATCGCTTCTCCAACCGCAACCCCCGCCCCGACGCACTCTTTTGGGTTTATCAACGGCAAATCATGCTTGACAAACATACTTCCCGTATCATTAAAATCAATGTTCATAAATGTCCGCCTTTCCCAGGGTGACAGAAGTTGAAACCGTATTGTGTTCAACTTTCGCCACCCTGTGCTTGCTTTTATTATTGTCACCGCAGACAAGGCTTAACCTCATAAAATAAATTTATAATCTATTGACAAATACAACTTGTTTTTCACACCTTCGGGTGATAAAATGTTAGAGATAAATTTGATACGGAGTTTTTTCATGAGTGAGTTAAAGAAAGTTGAAATTTTTACGGACGGTGCATGTTCGGGAAACCCCGGGCCCGGAGGGTGGGGTGCAATCCTGAAATACGGTGAACACGAAGCAGAGCTTTCCGGCGGTGACAAAAACACTACCAATAACCGCATGGAGCTAACTGCGGTCATAAGTGCTGTGTCCCGTCTCAAAGAGCCATGCGACATAAAGATTTATACCGACTCGCAATACGTCGCAAACGGATTTAATCAGGGTTGGATATGGAACTGGAAAAAGAACGGCTGGAAAAAAGCTGACAAAAAACCCGTCTTAAACCCCGAACTCTGGGAACAGCTTTTAAAGGTTCTCTCTCCTCACACCTATCAATTTATTTGGGTTAAAGGTCACGCAGGACATCCGGAAAATGAACGCTGTGACCGTTTGGCCGTTGCACAGAGTGAAAAATATTCTTCTATGTAATATTTTCAACATATCTTCATAAGTTTTGGCGGAGGTAATAAACATGAAAACTTATTTGGTCGTCGGTGCAGGACGCAGTGGAGTCAACGCCGCAAAAATGCTTCTTGACGTCAAGGAAAACGTGATTGTATATGACGGCAACGAAAGTCTTGACGTTGTCGCAGTTCAAGAGAAAATCGGAAACAACAGCATCGAGTTCGTTCTCGGTGATTTCTCAAACTTCGATTTTTCAAAGGTTGACATTTGCGTTGTAAGCCCCGGAGTTTCTCTTGAAACACCTATAATGGTCGCTGTCAAGGAAAACAATATACCCGTCTGGGGTGAAGTAGAACTCGCTTACAGACACGACAAAGGTACTGTTATCGGTATTACCGGCACAAACGGAAAAACCACCACAACATCACTGACATACGAAATAGTCAACAGCTTTAAAGAAAAAGCTTTGCTCGTAGGAAACATAGAAATCCCCTATACGGGATACGCACTCCAATCAAACGAGGACAGCGTAACAGTAGCGGAAATCAGCAGCTTCCAGCTTGAAACCATGGTCGATTTCAAACCGCACATTTCCGCTATCCTCAACATCACGCCCGACCACCTTGACAGACATAAGACTATCGAAAACTACATTGAATTTAAAAAATCCATAACAAAAAATCAGGACGAAAACGATTTTTGTGTTCTTAACTACAACGACCCCGTTCTTCGCGAATTCGGCAAAGATACAAAATGCAAGGTCATCTTCTTCAGTGCAACCGATGAGCTTGAAAACGGCGTTTTCCTCAAAGGTGACACAATTGTTTTATGCAAAGACTCTGTCGAAACTCCCGTTTGCAAAACAAACGAAACAAGTCTTGTAGGTATTCACAACTATGAAAATATCATGGCCGCCGTTGCAATGACAGATGCCCTTGGCGTGCCGCTCGAAATTATAAGAGACGGCATACGCCGTTTTACAGCCGTTGAACACCGAATAGAATTTGTTGCAGAGAAAAACGGCGTAAAATATTACAATGACTCAAAAGGCACTAACCCCGATGCCGCTATAAAAGCAGTTTGTGCAATGCCCTCACCTACTATTCTTATCGGAGGCGGATACGACAAAAAATCCAGCTACGACGAGTGGGTTGAAACTTTTGAGGGACGTGTAAAAGAGTTGCTTCTCATAGGAAAAACAAAGCACGATATTGCCGCCGCCTGCGACCGTGCCGGATTTACGGCATACAAGTTCGTTGACACGCTTGAGGAAGCGGTTAAGATTGCCGCACAGGATTCACAGCCCGGTGATTGCGTATTGCTCTCCCCCGCCTGCGCAAGTTGGGATATGTTCAAAAGCTACCAGCAACGAGGTACTATATTCAAAGACTGCGTAAAAGCGTTATAAAAAAATCACCTCTTGAAAAAATCAAGAGGTGATTTTTTATTGTTGTATTTTTACAGTATAATACAAATCAATCCGCTACAGCCTTCATTTATAACCTTTTCAAGCGTCTCCTGAATCTTCATTCGTGCCGCCGAAGGCATTCTGTAGAGCTTATTATGAAGCCCTTCGTTGACAAGCTCATGCAAGGATTTTCCGAATATGTTTGACTCCCAAATCTTCACGGGGTCTTCCTCGAACTCCTTGAGCATATAATTCACAAGCTCCTCGGACTGTGTTTCGGAACCTACAATCGGTGCTACTTCGGTGTTTATATTGGCTTTCATCATATGAATCGACGGAGCTGATGCCCGCAGACGCACACCGTACCTGCCGCCCTGACGCATTATCTCAGGCTCCTCAAGACTAAGCTCATCAAGCGACGGCATGACTATTCCGTAACCCGTAGCCTCAACCTCATCAAGTGCACCTTTGAGACGTTCATACTCCTTGCGTATAGCCGCAAGCTCTTTCATACAGCTCATAAGGCCCTGTTCACAATCAATATCAAGTCCCGTAGATTCGGCGAGAATCTTATAAAACAGGCTTCCGTCCATAGTAACGCCTATCCTTGCACTTCCTCGGGACAAATCCATTTCATTTACCTGCGAGGCAACAATATATTCACACGAACACATATCGTTGGCGAGTGTCTTTACATCACGCACTGTCCGCAGCTTTGTTGCCGCCTCATTGATTGCCCGATATGTACCCTCCCTAAGCCAATGGTCACGCTCAAGTGTTACCATCCAATCAGGCAAATCAACAGATACTTCCTTTATCGGAAACTCAAAGAGCACTTGTGTCAGTATCTCTTTTATTTCACTCTCTGTTATCTCAAGACAGTTTACAGGTATTACGGGAACTGAGTATTTATCTGTCAGCGTTGCAGCAAGCAACTTCGCTTCATGTGATGACGGAGAAGTGGAATTCAACAGTACCACAAACGGCTTATTGAGCGTTTTGAGTTCCGTTATGACACGTTCCTCCGCTTCCTCATACTCATTTCGCGGAATTTCACTTATAGAACCGTCCGTTGTGATAACAAGACCTATGGTTGAATGCTCACTTATAACCTTTTGTGTACCTATCTCCGCCGCCATATTAAACGGAATATCGTGCTCAAACCACGGAGTTTTAACCATTCTCGGTTGGTCACCCTCAATATATCCCAATGAGCTCGGCACTATATATCCAACACAGTCTATAAGTCGGACTTTGAATGTTGCCTGCGACGGCAATGCTATTTCCACGGCGTTTTCGGGAATAAATTTAGGTTCGGTGGTCATTATCGTTCTGCCTGATGCCGACTGCGGCAGCTCATCCATTGCACGCTCTTTTTGAAAATTGCCGTCCATATTCGGCAATACGAGCGTATCCATAAACCGCTTGATAAACGTCGATTTTCCGGTACGTACAGGCCCGACCACACCTATATATATATCGCCCTGTGTTCTTCGGGCAATGTCGCTGTAAATATTTCTTTCCTCCATGGTATTCCCCTCCCGAATCAAACTCCGGGAATCAAAAGCATACGCTTTTCATTCACCGTTTCACCTGTTATTGAGTTTTCCTGCTGGACTGCTTCAACCGTTGTGTTATAATGGCGTGCTATATCCCAAAGCCGCTCACCACTGTCTGCAAAATATATTGTCAGGGTTGATGCTCTCTTGTTTTTATCGGTGCTCTCAACAGGCTCGATAGCTGTAATAATCCTTTGAGTCTCACAAGCATACACATCTGCACAGACTTTAATCTCAATTTTTACATCGACCTTGCCGTCCGACACCCCCGACACCACACAGCCACACACCTGAACATCACTATCGCACTTGAGACGTTCTACATCCTCTTTAAGAGCACGCTTATGCTCAAAATCTATCTGCCGTTCCGCATAGCCCGGCTGTCCGTCCTTATCCATATAGATAAAATGTGCCGCCACCGTACCGCTTATAAGCATATCGGAATCTCGCTTTGTGCATGAGTGAACAGCATCGCAGCACCACATATTAAGTACTCGCTCAACTCCCGACAGTTCAGGCTCTCCCTTGCACAGAAAAGTATCTTTGAAAGTGTCTATACGCCTGCAAAAATCAACGCTTCTCTGCTCTGTTTTCAGGTCGCAAGAAGTAGAATATGTATCAACTATAACGGGCATCTGTGTTTCATTACATGCACTTGCACACGCACACACCCTTGCACTGATGTCAAGCAATCGGTTTTCGCCCGAGGAATCCGCCTTTGGTATAACGTCCAACGATGTGACAACCAGCCTGACATTACATATACTGTTCTCATCAGCACCCTCAAGCTCAACTATCTGGCTTATCGGCATGCTGTGTTCCACTGTAGCAAGACCGTCATCGGAATCATCGGAACAATATATAACATTTACTATAAGCTCGCCTTTTACAAGCAACTTATTGCTTATCACCTTTATATCATCTGCCAACGCAACCGCACCTGAACGAACTATACAGGTGATGGGCGGATTGCCATCCCCAAGCTCAATTATCTCACTCATAGGGAATGCCCGTTCAACGCAACCTACTGCACTGACTGCGGATATATTTTTGCGTTGCATCTGTACTCCGCTACCCTCTGCGGCAGTTATAATCTCATCCTGACGTCTGTTCGAAACCTTGAAATTGACGCTTATCATTCCGTGAATGTCAAGGCGTCTGGAACTTACAGCGCGACAGTTCGCATAATCTGTTCTGGCCCTGACTTTGACACAGCAATTTTCACCGGAATCTTTTAATTGAGCAAACTTCGAAAACGGATAACTCTGTTCAAAACAGCTTATTTTCCCGTTCTCACCAACATAAACCACCCTCACAACTGCAGTGCCGTCCGCAGTTGCTCTGTCACCTGCCACCTGAACTCCACTGATTTTCGGAGTAATCAGACATTTTAAAACACGCTGAATATCAGGGCAATAATCAGGCAGAGTTATATCGGCATCTATCGGTTGCTCCGCACTGCCGTCATACAAAGTTTCATCAGCACCAATCGCTTGCGTCATAACATTGAATTGCATTTAATTCCTCTCCTTATAGAAAGTGTCAATGCAATTATATTCTTTTCATGTCCTGCATATGATAAAAACATTGTAAAAATAAAGGTTTCTGTTCGGACGGCATCACCCTTGTTAAAGGTAGTTTCTTATGGTATATTAAAGTATCGGCTTCAAGGAGGCTCCACATGAAACCTAACATTATTTTTTATTTTTCAGACCAACAACGCTGGGATACTCTAAACAGTACTCTCATGCCAAATGTATGGGAGTTGGGCGAAGAGGGAACTTTCTTTTCCAACTCTTTCACCTGTCAGCCTGTGTGCGGACCTGCACGTGCATGTCTGCAAACAGGTCAGTTCGCAACAGAAAACCGCTGTTATTGGAACGGTATTCCCCTGCCTGAAAACACAAAAACGTTGGCCGATTATTTTAACGAAAACGGATACGACACCGCCTACATAGGCAAGTGGCATCTGGCATCTGACCGCTATCCCGGTATAGGCTTGCACTGTGAGACAACCGCTGTCCCCGCCCAAAAGCAAGGTGGGTATAAATATTGGCGTGCCGCAGATATTCTGGAGTTTACTTCGCACGGATACGACGGCTATGTCTTTGACGAGAACGGCAACAAAATCGATTTTACCGGCTACAGAGCAGATTGTATAAACGATTTCGCAATTGAATATGTTGATAAACATGACGGAGAAAAGCCCTTCTTTATGTTTATCTCACAGCTAGAGCCTCATCACCAAAACGACACGGGACATTTTGAGGGTCCCGTAGACTTGGTTGACGGTTTTCGCAACTATCCCGTGCCGGAAGATTTGACGTTTCTCAAGGGCAACTATAAAGAAGAGTATCCCGATTACGTTTCTGCCATTCACTCCCTTGATAAAAATGTAGGAAAGCTGGTCGAGGCACTCAAGAACAAAGGGATTTATGACAATACTGTTATCGTATACACAAGTGATCACGGTTGCCATTTTAAAACTCGAAATTCAGAATACAAACGCAGTTGCCACGACTCGTGCACACATACTCCCCTTGTATTCGGAGGAGGTAAAATATCAAAGACAGACATCAAAGACTGCCTCGTAAGCCTTATTGACCTGCCGCCGACACTTTTGTCCCTTGCAGATATACCTATTCCCGAAAAATATTCAGGCAACATTCTTCCGATAAACTCAAAGGATGTGCCTGAAAGAGACTGTGTTTTTATTCAAATTAGTGAATCACAAATAGGCAGAGCTGTTCGCACAAAGAAATGGAAATATTCCGCACGTGCAGTAGGTTCAGGAAATGCAGGTCACAGTGCAGTACATTACTTTGATGATTTCTTATACGATTTAAAAAATGACCCCAACGAAAAGTGCAATCTTGTCAACAACAAAAAATACAAAAAAACCATTTCTGAAATGAGAGCTTTGCTTTCACGTGAAATGGTTAATGCAGGAGAGAAAAAGCCAATATTCCACAAGCCTTTAAAGGTACGAAAATATTGATATAACACACAAAGAGGCCGGTTACGAATTCGTAACCCGCCTCTTTCAGGGTTGTTTAAAAAACAATTATTTATTACCTGTCATGCTTGCAATTTCGTCAGCAAAGTTTTCCTCTTTCTTCTGGAGGCCTTCACCCTTTGCATAGCGTACATAACCTGTTGCCTTTATTGAAGCGCCAAGCTCCTTTGCAACACCGTCAATGTATTTAGCAACATTGAGGTTGCCGTCCTTAACGAACTGCTGCTCAAGAAGACAAATCTCTTTGCAGAACTTTGCAATCTTACCGTTGATGATGCCCTCGATAACTTTCTCAGGCTTATTCTTCATCTTCTCATCTTCCTGAATCTGTGCAAGGTTGATGCTCTTCTCATGCTCGATAACATCAGCAGGAATCTCAGACTGGCAAAGGTACTGCGGGCTCATAGCTGCAACCTGCATTGCAACGTCCTTACCCATAGCCTTGAACTCAGCCTTAGCTGCTGTTGCGTCGTCAGTATCAAAGAATACCATAACACCAACTGAACCGCCCATGTGAACATAAGTTGAAACAATGCCCTCATGTCTTACGAAACGGCGAATCTTCATGTTCTCACCGATTGCAAGAACCTTATCCTGAAGAGTCTCCTGAACTGTTCTGTCGCCACCTGCAATTGTTGCTGCAAGAAGTGCATCAACATCAGCAGGGTCTTTCTCAACGATTGTCTTTGCGATATCAAGAACAAAAGCCTGGAAAACATCGTTCTTAGCAACGAAGTCTGTCTCAGAGTTAACCTCGACAACAACGCCGACTTTCTTCTCTTCATCGTTATATGCAAGAACTACACCCTCAGCTGCAATTCTTGTTGACTTCTTCATAGCGGCTGCAAGACCCTTCTCACGAAGGAAGTCTATTGCCTTATCCATATCACCGTCAGATGCCTGGAGTGCCTTTTTGCAGTCCATCATACCAACGCCGGTCTTCTCTCTGAGTGCCTGAACATCTTTAGCTGTGAATGCCATTATTCCTCAACCTCCTGTGTCTCTGCTGCTTCCTCAGTGTTCTGCTCGCCCTGTCTGCCCTCTATAACTGCATCAGCCATAGCGCCTGCAATCAAGCGAACTGCACGGATAGCGTCATCGTTACCGGGGATAACATAATCAACTTCATCGGGATCGCAGTTTGTGTCAACGATTGCGATGATCGGGATACCAAGCTTGTGAGCCTCGAGAACAGCAATTCTCTCCTTGCGGG
>JAZUNO010000003.1:0-4873 GCA_045604185.1 Acutalibacteraceae bacterium
GGAAATAAAAACTTTTTTAGGGAGAAAAGAGAAAATGAGAATAGGAATGGATGTCGGTTCAACCACTTTAAAGTGTGTTGCTATCGACGAAAATAATGAGATTGTATATAAGTCATACAAGAGGCACTATTCCAAAATTGCCCAAGAAAGTGCGAAAATGCTTTCTGAGATAGTTGAAAAAAATCCTGAGTTTTCGAAGGCTTCGCTTACTGTTTCGGGCTCTGCAGGAATGGGATTTGCCAATGCTCTTGGTCTTGATTTTATTCAAGAGGTTTATGCTACAAGAGTAAGTGTATCCAAACTGCTTCCGGGAACAGATGCGGTTATTGAACTTGGCGGCGAGGATGCTAAAATTCTTTTTTTTACCAATGGTGTAGAAGTCAGAATGAACGGTTCATGTGCAGGCGGTACGGGAGCGTTTATAGACCAGATGGCATCTCTGCTTGGCGTTGCGCCTATCGATATGAATGAACTTGCAAAAAGCCACGAGAAAATTTATTCTATAGCTTCAAGATGCGGTGTTTTTGCAAAGTCAGACATTCAGCCCTTGCTTAATCAGGGTGCGAGAAAAAATGATATAGCTGCGAGTATTTTTACGGCTGTTGTCAATCAAACGGTTTCGGGTCTGTCACAGGGAAGAAAGATTGAGGGTAACGTAGTTTATCTGGGTGGCCCTTTGTATTTCCTTTCTGAGCTTCGTGCGGCATTTGACAAAGGACTTGGAACAAACGGCGTTTGTCCTGACAACGGTCTTTATTTTGTTGCTCTTGGAGCGGCATACAGTTCCGATGGAACTAAGATAGATATAAAAGCAGTAACCGAAGAGATAGGTGCCATAAAAGAAAGCGGAGAATATCTTGGGGCGACTCAGCTTTTTGAAAACGAGAGTGAATACGAAGAATTCTCGGCACGTCACGCCAAGGATTATGTTGAAGAGAATTGTGAGCTTGAAAACGGAGAAAAAGTTTGTATAGGTATCGACGCCGGCTCAACTACAGTTAAGGCTGTTGTTGTCAATATGGACGGAAAAATTGTCACCAGCCGATATATGTCAAATAATGGCGACCCTGTTTCGCTCATAAAGCAGTTTCTTATTGACTTCTATAAGGATTATCCTGAAGCTGTTGTTGTGTCTAGTGCAGTTACAGGCTACGGAGAAGATATCATTAAAAATGCATTTGCTGTTGATATAGGCATTGTTGAAACGGTTGCCCATTTTACAGCAGCTAAAAAATTTAAACCGAACGTAGATTTTATAATTGACATCGGCGGCCAGGATATAAAATGCTTTAAAATCAGAAACAATGCAATAGACAATATATTCCTCAACGAGGCGTGTTCCTCGGGTTGCGGATCGTTTTTACAGACATTTGCTGCTGCTTGGGGATATGATATAGAGAAATTTTCAAAACTCGGACTTTTTGCAGAAAAGCCCGTTGATCTCGGTTCACGTTGTACGGTCTTTATGAATTCATCAGTCAAGCAGGCGCAAAAGGACGGAGCATCAATAGAAAACATTTCCGCAGGTCTTTCTATAAGTGTTGTCAAAAATGCTCTTTATAAGGTGATAAGAGCATCAAGTGCCGAAGAGCTTGGCGAGAACATAGTTGTTCAAGGTGGAACATTCCTCAACGATGCTGTACTACGTGCTTTTGAGCAAGAAATTGGAAGAGATGTCGTAAGGCCTAACATATCAGGTCTTATGGGTGCTTACGGTGCAGCGTTATATGCAATGGAAAGGGTAGGCTCGAAGAGTA
Organism: Acutalibacteraceae bacterium; assembly: GCA_045604185.1. Taxonomy (GTDB): domain Bacteria; phylum Bacillota; class Clostridia; order Oscillospirales; family Acutalibacteraceae; genus CAG-177. The sequence goes on from JAZUNO010000003.1 coordinate 1,758, forward strand.
GTCTGATTTCAGCTCAGGAGCTTGAAACCTTTGATCATAAGGTGAAAGCGATTTCATGTGGCGGTTGCAGCAACAACTGTCGTTTGACTGTTAATACTTTCAGCACGGGCAGAAAGTTTATCGGTGGAAACAGATGCAGTAAGCCGATCACGAGTGCAAATGCTCAAAGCGGCAATAATATGTTTGACTACAAGAGAGAGTTGCTGTCAAAATATAAGCCTGTTTCGGGCAAAAGAGCTACTATCGGTATACCTATGGGACTAAATATGCTTGAGCTTCTCCCTTTCTGGCACACTTTCTTTACACAGCTCGGATTCGGTGTTGCACTTTCTCCGAAGTCATCGAGAGAGCTCTATGTTTCGGGTCAGCACACTATTCCGTCGGACACAGTATGCTATCCTGCAAAGTTGCTCCACGGACATATTGAAGATCTTATTGCTCAAGGCGTAAAGGATATTTTCTATCCCTGTATGACTTATAACATAGACGAACATCTTGGTGACAACAATTATAACTGTCCCGTTGTTGCTTATTATCCTGAGGTTATCAGATCAAATGTGGGTGCACTTAAGCAACTTAATTTTATGAGTGATTATATTGGCTTACACAGACCCAAAGATTTTGTTAAAAAGATTCACGCAATTTTGAGTGCGAAATTTGACGGAATTAAGCTTGAGGAAGTAAAGGTAGCTACGGATGAAGCTTTCGGCGAGTATTATACATACATGGAGAATATCCATTTTACGGGTATGGAATATCTTAAAAAGGCAAAAGAAAAGAACGAGCCTGTAATTGTTCTCTGCGGAAGACCGTATCATCTTGATGAAGAAATCAATCACGGAATTGACAAGCTTATTTGCGAATGCGGAGCAACTGTTATAACAGAGGATAGCGTAAGTCCGCTTATAACAAAGTTCCCGACAGGAGTTCTCGATCAGTGGACATATCATTCAAGACTTTATGCCGCGGCAAAATATGTTGCTAAACTCAATGACAGGGATGTGAATCTTATCCAGCTTGTGTCTTTCGGATGTGGTGTTGATGCGATTACTACGGACGAGATGAGAACTATTCTTGAAAGTGACGGCAAGATTTATACACAGATTAAAATAGATGAAATTTCGAACCCCGGTGCGGTAAAGATCAGACTAAGAAGTTTGTTTGCCGCAACAGGAAGATAAGGGAGGGTGAAAGAAGTATGAACATGGTGGATAGAGTTGAATTTACTAAAGAAATGAAGGATTATACAATCCTTGCACCTAATATGGCGGATATACATTTTTCTTTGCTTGCCAATATTTTCGGACAGTACGGATATAATGTTGAACTACTTAAAAATGATGGCAGAGCGGTAGTTGATGAAGGACTCAAATATGTACATAACGATACTTGTTATCCGGCACTTCTTGTTATAGGACAGCTTATTGATGCGCTCAATTCCGGAAAATACGATCCAAATAAAACGGCCTTGTTTATAACGCAGTCAGGTGGCGGTTGCAGAGCGTCTAACTACATTCATCTTCTCAGAAAAGCACTAAAAAAGGCAGGCTACGGTCAAGTGCCTGTTATTTCGCTAAACCTTTCCGGTCTTGAGAAAAACAGCGGATTTAAGATTAGAATATCAATGGCACTTAAGATGTTGTCGGCATTAATTTACGGCGATTTGATAATGCTTCTTAAGAATCAAGTGGAGCCATATGAAAAGAACAAGGGAGAGACTCGTAGACTTACACAAAAATGGATTGATGATATCAGTGCAGAAATGCAGCGTGGTAAGGGATATTCATTCCGTGAGATGAATAAAAAAATGCCCGAGATAACCAAAACTTTTTCAGAGATACCCGTTGAGAATATAACGAAGACAAAGGTTGGAGTTGTTGGCGAAATATATGTTAAATATTCAGCACTAGCTAACAATCATCTCGAAGAGTTTCTTTTTGAGCAGGGTTGTGAGGTTATGGTTCCGGGACTTTTGGGATTCTTCCTTTTTAAAACCGATAATAGACTTGAGGATATAAAACTTTACGGAGGCAATTTCTTCAAGAAAATTGCAATGAAAGTTGCTATGTGGTTCCTTACAAAGTTTGAAACCAAGATTAATAATGCGGCAAAGGCTTACGGCAATTTCACAGTTCCGGCACCCTACGCTCATATTAAAGAGATGTGCACAAAGATTATTGGTGCCGGTTGTAAAATGGGTGAGGGATGGTTGCTCACTGCCGAGATGATGGAGCTTATTGAGAGCGGTTATGGCAACATAGTCTGTGCGCAGCCTTTTGGATGCCTTCCCAATCACATAGTCGGAAAAGGCATGATAAGAAAGTTAAAGGAACTGTATCCTGAGTCAAACATAGTTCCTATTGACTACGACCCCGGAGCTACGAAAGTAAACCAGGAAAACCGAATTCGTCTCATGTTGGCCATTGCTAAAGAAAACGAGGGGCATGAAGTGGTTTGCGGTGATTGCGGCGATTGTGCAGCTTGTGTAGCAGGTAAGTAACATATAAGAAATAAAAGAAAGCGTATGCGAGGTCGCCCTTGGATACGCTTCCTTTTTAGTTCTTTTTACAAGGCTTTGTTAATATCAATATCTTATTGCAAGTTTTCGTGTTTTGTGATATCATAACTTATATTTGTGCAAAGAAAGGTTTTTGCTATGATTTGCAACACAATTTTAGATGCTATGGGAAATACTCCGATTATCAGGCTACAGCATTTGTCTGATTCGGACAGTGCAGAAATCCTAGTTAAATTTGAAGGCCTTAATATCGGAGGCTCAATAAAAACGCGAACTGCTTTAAACATGATTGTTGATGCAGAAGAGAAGGGTTTGATAGGCCCGGATACCGTAATCGTTGAGCCTACCAGCGGCAATCAGGGCATAGGTTTGGCACTTGTCGGTGCAGTGCGTGGATATAAAGTTAAGATTATAATGCCGGATTCTGTTAGCGAGGAAAGAAGGAAGCTGGTTGAGCATTATGGAGCGGAGGTTGTTCTGGTTCATGATGCAGGAAACATAGGTGCATGTATTGAGGAATGTCTGGAGTTGGCCCTTGCGATGAAGGCTGAAAATCCGAAGGTGTTTGTGCCCCAGCAGTTTGAAAATCCTGCCAACC
>JAZUNO010000004.1:0-5979 GCA_045604185.1 Acutalibacteraceae bacterium
CGCTATCGGCTACATTATTCCCGATAACGACTTTGCACCTTTTATTGCAGACTCGCTCTGGAATACGGATATGGGTGAAAAGCTCTTTGGCAAGCCTCAGCGACACTATGAAGAAATGCTCACAATGGGCAGCAAGGCAGGCTCCTCCGTTATGGGTGCACTCAACAGCCTTGTAAAAGAAGTAAAATAACAGAGCTTTACATAATTGTAAACTTACTTAGGTTTATTCATCTTAATTGTTTCAGAGGTGAAAATTATGGCAAAGAAAAAAGAAGCTCAGTCAAACGCAAGAGAATCGTTTGAACAGCTTCGTGATATGCAACAAAAGCAGGCGGAGCAGGAACAGCTCGAGCAGATGCCTAACCGCCGTTACGTAGGCACAAAGGAAACGCTCGGCTTCATTATCTGGGATGCCGCACAGAGCTTCAACATCAACATTTTTACACAGCGTTTCATAACCAGCATCGTAGGCGTTGACCTCGGTTTGCAGACACTCGTAAACTCTATAAACAGCGTTTGGGATATTGTGAACGATATTTTCTTCGGTGCTGTTGTTGACAAAACGCGCACGCGCTGGGGTAAGTTCAGACCTTATCTGCTGTTCCTTGCAATACCGGGCTGTATTCTCACATCACTCTACTGGCTTATGCCCCATCTTTTTGCAGGCACTTCGCAAACTGATATTTTAAAATTCGTCTTTTACCTTGTACTTACCGTTGCACGTGAAGGCGTAACCACGTTCCAGACAATTTCGCGAACGGGTCTTATGGCAACCATAACGCCTCACCCCGTTGACCGTACAAGACTTATCACCCTTGCTAACTTTGCATCGGGCTTCTTCGGTGAGAAGCTTCCCGAGCAGGCGGTTACCATTCTTATCGACGTGTTCCGCAATATGTTCATCAACGATTCCAAGAAGCTTTCAAAGGCTTACACTCACCTCTTTGCAGGTATGGGCGTTTTCACAACGGTTGCATCAAGCCTTGCTTCGTTCTGGTTCTTCTACAACTCAAAAGAAAGAGTTATGCAGTCAATCAAATCGCCGAGTGTTATTCAGTCAATCAAGTCGGTTATAAACAACAAGCCGCTTCTGCTCATAACACTTTCCGATTTTCTCAGCGGCTTTGCCATCAAGGGCAGTGAGGATGACTACTATACGGACGTTCTTCACTTCTCATCAATGACACTTGTTGCCGGTATTCCCGCCGCACCCATCAGCCCGCTCAGCTACTCCTGGGTACCGTGGATGAGAGAGCGTTTCTCGAGCCGACTGCTTTACATTGTTGCAAAAGATATAGGCAACATTCTTTACGTTCCCGTGTTCCTCTTCGGCTGTATAGGTATGAAGAAGGATTATTCGGGCGGTATGTACCAGAAGGTTGTTCCCATGGGCTTTGCAATGGCTATATGGGAGTTTATATGGACAGTTTTCTTCGGCCTTAAATCCGTTATCGGTACAGAAATGTACAACGAAGCAATGGACTACTGCGAATGGAAAAACGGCTACCGTACAGAGGCTATGGCTTCCGTTACAAAGGGTATTGCCGCAAAGGTTTCCTCCAACACAAGCGCCGTTGTCACAACCGCACTCAAAAAGATTATTGGTTATGAAGCAAACGCATTCAGAACGGGTGCAGAGCAGACAGACAAGGTGAAGTTCTACCTGTTTGCAATGTTCACAATTATTCCCGCAGTAACGGGTTCGCTCGGCATTATTCCTATGCTTTTCTACGACCTTGATAACAAGAAAAAAGAGCGTATGTACGCTGAGCTTCTCGTACGCCGCAACAAAATGGCAAGTATGGTTGCCGACGGCGATGCAGAAAAGCTCAACGAAGCCGCAAAGGCACAGATCAATTTATAAAAACCTGAAAACCTCCTATGCTATAACGAAACTGCACAGGAGGTTTTTTCAATAAGGAGCACAAAAATGGAAGTAAGATACATAAAGCCCGAAGAAGCAGTTGATTTTTTGAAAATCTCTGCGGCATCCTTCGTGTGGAAGTTTGATGCACAGGAGGACACGGAAGTTGAAACGCCCGTGCTGGGTGCGTTCAAGGACGGTAAGCTTATTGCAGGCATTGAAATATTCGATTTCAAATGCAACTACTGCCAAAACATTATAAACACCGTTGTACTCAGCGGAATCTGCAGCCAACCGGAATACAGAAGAACGGGCGGAGTAAGAGCAATTTTTGACGAGGTTGCAAAAACCGCTGTTGACAATGATATTACCGCAGGTTTTCTTGCACCGTTTTCAATAAGCTATTACGAAAAATTCGGCTTTGCAAACCTTAACAGAACCTTTGCAATAAAGGTTCCGTTTGAAAACCTGAGGCATATTCCGCGTTGCACGGACATTGAGCTTTACACGGGCGAACAGCTTGAAGAGCTGTGCTCGCTTCACAACAAATGTGCAATGAGAGTAAACCTGACGGCATTGCGCGAAGACAAAAAGCATTTCTGCGACAAGCCGCTTGAAAATGCAGACTACACCTACATATACCGCGCCCCGTCGGGAGAAGCGGAAGGCTACGTAAGATTCAAGGTGAACAGACCGGACAACGTTTACGTCGAAGAGCTGTTTGTATTAACTCCCGAGGCACTCAACTCACTTGTAGGCTTCCTGAGAAATTACGACGGAATAGCAAAAAACCTAATTGTAAGAAAGCAGTACCAGGGCTCTGATTATGCCTGCCTTGCAGACAGGGTTGACGGTGCAACATACGACTATAACGGCGGCACCGCAGGCAGAATATACAACCTTAAAAAGCTGCTTGAAAGTAACGCTTACCCCGAAAAACACGGCAGATTCAGCATACTGAGCCTTGATGAGCTTGAACAGAACAAGGGCATATTTGAGGTTGAATACGAAAACGGGAAAGCGGTTGTAACAAAAAGAGATGACGGCGACTATGACATTGCGCTGACCGCACCTGCCGCGGCAAGACTGCTGCTTGCAGGTGAAGGACATACCGCACAGACGGCTGTTTATATAGACGGTGTAAGGCTTAACGGTGCCGCTGACGATTTCTTCCGTGCTTTCCCCCACCGTGCAACACGCTTTACAGACAGCCTTTGGTCAGTATAACGGGAGGACGATGCTATGAAATCATTGAAAAAAACTTTGTGTATTATATTATCGATTCTTTTGATTATTTGCTGTTTTACCGTGTCCGCTTCCGCGGTAGAGGATGTGTTTGACGTTACACGGGCGGTTATCGTAACCCCCGAAGAAGCGAGCATAACCGATAGCTATGCCGCAGAAAGGCTTAAATATTACCTTGACGAAATTATCGGCGGCAATATCGAAATAATCACCGATGCTTCGCAGGCAGAATACGAAATCAGCGTAGGTGCCACCAACCGCTCGTACGACAGCTTCGAAGGAAGGGCCGACGGCAGTTACACCATAACCTCAACAGACAAAGCGGTTATAATAAACGGTGCCGGCAACAAGGGCACAATAAACGGTGTTTACGCTTTTCTTGAAAAATACTGCGGCTGTCACTGGTATGAAGCAGAGGTAATTGTTATACCCGAAAACAGCTCACTTACCGTACCGACGGGAATTGATGTGAATTACACACCTTTTTTTGAATACAGCGAAACGGACACGACAAGTGCAAGGGACCGTGAGTTTTCGGTTGCAAACGGACTTACGGGCGGTATATACAAAACCCTGACCGCTGAGCAGGGCGGCGACATAAAATACCTGGGCGGCTCAAGCCACACGCTTGTAAACCGATACTGCAAGCCCGCTGATTATTTTGAAGAGCACCCCGAATACTTTGCACTGCGCGACGGTGTGCGCACGCCAAACCAGCTCTGTCTGACAAACGAAGACGTTAAGGACATTGTTACAAGCCAAGCGATTGCACTGCTTGAAGAAAAGCACAACCCTAACGAGACTATGCAGATTCTTTCAATAACGCAGGCTGACAACGGCGAATACTGCCAATGTGAAAGCTGTGCGGCACTTGACAGCCTTAACGGCTCGCAGGCAGGCACGATGCTCACCTTTGTAAACGAAATTGCCGCAAGAATTAAGGCAACGGACAAGTACGACAACGTTGTTTTTGACACGTTCGCCTACCAGTACACACGCAAGGCACCAACTAACGTCGTGCCCAGAGAAGACGTAATTGTCCGCCTTTGCTCAATTGAATGCTGTTTCGGCCACACGCTTGACGACCCCGACTGCAAGGAAAACACAAATTTTATGCAGGACCTTAAAGACTGGAGCCGAATCTGCGGCAGGCTTTATATCTGGAACTACAACCTCAACTGTGACGAGAGCGTTAACATTTACCCGAATTTCGGCGTAATACAGCGCGACACACAGATTTTTTACGAGCATAACGTTAAGGGCATTTATCAGCAGGGCGTTTTCTACATTGCGGAATGTGATGCCGAATTCGGCGAGCTGAAAAACTATCTGCTCACCAAGCTTATGCAGGACCCTTATATTGATATGGAAGCCGAAATGAACGGATATCTGAACGCTGTATACGGACCCGGCGGTAAATACATTAAAGAATTCATCGACATTGTTACAAAGCGTGCAGTTACAAAATACTCGCATCTTCAGCTCGAGCAGGATGCAAGATACTCACTGCCCGGTATAACGGTAAAGGAAGTTAACAGATGTAACGAGCTGTGGGAGCTTGCAAAGGCTGAAACTGAAAACGAAGAACAGCTTGCACGCATAAACCGCTCGGAGCTTTGCTGGAGATACTGGAAATGTGCAAACATCCGCTGTGAATTCTCCAGATTACAGCATCCGTACCTTTGGATGAAGGCAAACAAAGACCTTTACAACGATTTGGTTGAAATGGGCGTTACAAGGCTTGGAGAACGTACAGGCCACGATATTTCAAGCAACGACCTGAGGCACCTTACACGCCGTATTTACACGTGGATAACGCTTTACGACGAGCCGATATGGGATGCAATAAATCCCTATGCAGTAAAAATGTACGAACTGCTTGAAACACTTTATAACATTTTCCACTAATAAAAGAACAGGACTGTTGAAGAAAAACTTCAACAGTCCTGTTTAATTATACTGCTTAGCCTATTGCACCGAGAATCGGCTGAATAATATTCGTAAGCGTGAAATTGAACATAGTTGACATAATGCCGCTGACAATTTCGGAATAGCCGTCAGTACCGAAAAGACTGTAAAGCACGAGGCTGATTGCGGAGAAGACCGGTACGGGCTCTTCCTTTTCTTCAACGGTCCAAGCGCCTGCCTTGACCATAGCTTCTATGAGCTTTTCCTCAACCTTCTTCTGCTCACCGTCATAGCAAGCTGTTTTTGCTACAAAAGCCTTTGCCTCGGCAAGTGCCGTTTCAAGCTCTGCAGCAACCTCGGAGCTGAGAGCTGACGTATCAACCTTTTCTGCTGTGGGGATATACGTATTTTTAAGGCCTCTGAGGTCTCTTCTGCCGTTAAACTGAGGATAATCGGGTGTTGAGTAAACGTCCTTGATATCATTTGTGGCAAGAAGTCTTGTTGCAAGAGAGATAATAATGTCGTTACGTGCAGTCTGCTCGTGGCCCTGACCGTCGAAGTAGAACGTTGTATCGGGAAGAAGACCTACGGAAGCATCTACAACACCGTCGGGTGATACGTGGTTATGTGTGGGGTCGGAGCAGTTTTTGCTTGTGTTAGCCTGCTTGTAATTCTCACCGAGAGTTTTGCCGCAAAGTGCGCTCTTTGCGCCCATTGATGTAGAGGAAAGGTGGATAACGCCGTCTGCGTTGTCGTTATTCCAAGAAGTACCAATCTGGTAAAGCGGAACATCATAGTCAACAATATTGAAGACCTGAACACCCTTATCTACAAGCTTCTGGATATTTGCAAGAGAGTTTACCTGTGCCTTATAGAACTTATCTGTCTGCTTCTTTATTTCGGGCTTATCGGCAAGAAGGTCTTCTGCTGCCTTAAGATAATATTCCTTCGGACAGAGACCC
>JAZUNO010000005.1:0-21402 GCA_045604185.1 Acutalibacteraceae bacterium
ACCTCTTCCTCGATCATAGAGTCAAAGGTATCGTCGGTCTCTACGGTTTCGCCGACATCCTCGGCAGAAACGTAGGTAGGAGCATCAAGCTCGTCTTCACCTATTGTCGAAAGCTCGATCTCGTTGCCCTCGTGGTCGAGAACGCGGATATCAAGACAGAGTGACTGAAGCTCTTTTACGAGGACCTTGAACGCTTCGGGAACACCCGGTGTCGGAATGTTCTGGCCCTTAACGATCGCCTCGTAGGTCTTAACACGTCCGATAACGTCGTCGGACTTAACGGTAAGAATTTCCTGAAGTGTGTAAGCTGCACCGTATGCCTCAAGAGCCCAAACCTCCATTTCTCCGAAACGCTGACCGCCGAACTGCGCTTTACCGCCGAGGGGCTGCTGGGTAACAAGTGAGTAAGGTCCTGTTGAACGGGCATGAATCTTATCGTCAACAAGGTGGAGAAGCTTAAGATAATACATGACACCGACTGTTACGGGGTTATCAAACTGTCTGCCGGTACGTCCGTCATAAAGAATGGTCTTACCGGTCTCGTCAAGTCCTGCCTCTCTGAGTGCTTCACGTATATCGGTCTCATGTGCACCGTCAAAGACAGGTGTTTCAATCTTATAACCGAGATGCTTTGCGGCAAATCCGAGGTGTACCTCAAGTACCTGACCGATATTCATTCGGGACGGAACGCCCAGGGGGTTAAGAACTATATCAAGCGGTGTGCCGTCGGGAAGGAAAGGCATGTCTTCCTGTGAAAGGATTCTTGAAACAACGCCCTTATTACCGTGGCGGCCTGCCATCTTATCACCGACAGAAAGCTTACGCTTCTGTGCGATATAACAGCGGACAACCTTATTTACTCCGGGTGAAAGCTCATCACTGTTCTCGCGTGTGAACTCTTCAACCTTAACAACTATACCGTACTCACCGTGTGAAACCTTAAGTGAAGTATCACGTACTTCCTTAGCTTTCTCACCGAAGATTGCTCTGAGGAGTCTCTCTTCTGCTGTGAGCTCTGTCTCTCCCTTAGGAGTGACCTTACCGACAAGAATATCGCCTGAATGAACTTCTGCACCGACACGGATAATACCGTTCTCGTCAAGGTTGCTCAGAAGATCGTCGGAAACGTTGGGAATATCCCTTGTTATCTCTTCCGGTCCAAGCTTTGTATCTCTTGCCTCTATTTCATGCTTCTCTATATGAATTGATGTGTAAACATCGTCACGAACCATCTTTTCATTGATGAGAACAGCATCCTCGTAGTTGTAGCCTTCCCATGTCATAAAGCCGACAAGAGCATTCTTACCGAGTGAAATCTCACCGTGGTCAGTTGCAGGACCGTCTGCAATAACGTCGCCTGCTTCAACTCTCTGACCGCTTATAACTATAGGACGCTGATTTACGCATGTACCCTGGTTGGAACGCATAAACTTAATCATGTCATATCTGTCAACAGAGCCGTTGTCACCCATGATCTCGATATGCTCGGCATCAACCTTGGTTACATAACCTGAATTTTCTGCTATAACGACAACACCTGAATCAACTGCTGCCTTGTATTCCATGCCTGTACCGACTATCGGGCTCTCTGTCTTGAGAAGCGGAACTGCCTGCTTCTGCATGTTCGATCCCATCAACGCACGGTTTGCGTCGTCGTTCTCAAGGAACGGAATCATTGATGTCGCAACTGAAACAACCATTCTGGGCGAAACATCCATGTAATCGACTCTTGTCTTGTCAATCTCAAGGAATTCATCCTGATGTCTGGCGTTCACTCTGTCATTTACAAAGATACCGTTTTCATCGAGCGGTTCGTTTGCCTGTGCAACAACAAACTCATCCTCGACATCTGCTGTCATATAAACAACTTCGTCAAGCACCTTACCGTTCTTATCAACCTTTCTGAACGGTGCCTCGATAAAGCCGTATTCATTTATGCGTGCAAATGTTGCAAGGTAGGAAATAAGTCCGACGTTTGAACCTTCGGGTGTCTCAATCGGACACATTCTGCCGTAGTGAGAGTAGTGAACGTCTCGGACTTCGAATCCTGCACGGTCTCTTGAAAGACCTCCCGGACCAAGAGCCGAAAGACGGCGCTTATGTGTAAGCTCTGCAAGCGGGTTTATCTGATCCATGAACTGTGACAGCGGTGAGGAGCCGAAGAACTCCTTGATTGCCATCATGACAGGACGAATGTTGATAAGTGCCTGAGGAGTGATGTTCTCCTCCTTCTCCTGTGCCTGGAGAGTCATTCTCTCACGCACAACTCTCTCCATTCTTGCAAGACCGATTCTGAACTGGTTCTGAAGAAGCTCACCGACAGAACGGATACGTCTGTTACCAAGGTGGTCTATATCGTCAGTTGTACCGATCTTGTTTGCAAGACAGTTGATATAGTTAATGGAAGAGAAAATATCGTCTATTATAATATGGTTAGGAATAAGCTCGTCGTGACGCAGCTTCATCTGCTCAAGAAGAGACTCTTTATCCTCGCCGAACTCCTCAACAAGCTCGGTGATAAGGCTGAAACGAACCTTCTCGTTTATACCTATCTCAAGAAGCTCTTCCTTTGTGATTGACTCCGGGACATAGTCCATGGGGTCAACCATGCCGTTGGAGATAATCTTGACTTCTTTACCGTCAACATCAGCAACAGCAACCATAACACCTGCACGCTCAATTTCCTGAGCCTTTGCCTTTGTGATAACCTCTCCTGCATCGGCAAGAATCTCACCGGTCAGAGGAGCTATAACAGGCTGTGCAAGCTTACAACCCGGCAATCTGTTGGAGATTGCGAGCTTCTTATTATACTTATAACGTCCGACTCTTGAAATGTCGTATCTGTGAGGATCAAAGAAGAGATTGTCTATTTGCTGCTGTGCGGCCTCAATAGTTACAGGCTCGCCCGGACGAAGACGCTTGAACACTTCCATAAGAGCTTCGCCCTGGTTCTTTGTCTCATCCTTTTCAATAGTAGCTTCGATTCTCTCATCGTTGCCGAAGAACTCACGGATTTCCTCATCCGTTCCCAATCCGAGTGCTCGGATAAAGGTTGTGATGAGAATCTTCCTGTTCTTATCTATTCTTACGTAGTAGACATCATTGATATCTGTCTCGTACTCAAGCCATGCACCTCTGTTGGGGTTGATTGTGCTGGAGAACAGCTCAATACCGGTCTTATCGTGAGTCATATCAAAATAAACACCGGGAGAACGTACGAGCTGGGAAACTATGACCCTCTCAGCACCGTTGATAACAAAGGTTCCGCTTTCTGTCATCACGGGGAATTCACCCATGAAAACTTCGGACTCCTTGATAGCACCCGTCTCCTTGTTGAGCAAACGGACAGTGACGCGCATGGGTGCCGCATAGGTAGCATCACGCTCCTTGCACTCCTGCACGGTGTACTTCGTCTTCTCATCAATGCGATAGTCGATAAAGGTCAGTACCCAGTTGCCTGTGTAGTCGGTTATCTCCGCAATATCACGGAATACCTCTTTAAGACCTACTTCGAGGAACCATTTGTAAGAGTTCTTCTGTACCTCGATAAGGTTGGGCATATCCATGACTTCGCCGATCTTCCCGAAGCTCATGCGCGTGGTCGATCCTTTTTTGACGGGTTTAACATTTAGCATAGGCCAATTCACTCCGTTCTTTTTTTCTTCCGTTTTGGTTGTATGGCAAGCTTTGCGCGTTATGCAAAGCATTGAGAATCATCATAATGAAGCTTGCTTTTTACATTATAGAGTGCTATAATAAGCCCATTGCAAAAAATGCCGGGCACACAACGCTCCATTATAATTGTGCAGTTTTATATTTTACGCTTTCAGCCAGGATTTGTCAAGCATAATTTTTCATTTTTTGGACATGTTTTTTATTTTTTTACAAAATTCAGTGAGGTTACAAAAATGATTGGAATTGTAGACGTAGGTGGCGGCATGCGTGCCGTATTCTCCGCAGGTGTATATGACTGTATGTTGGACAACGGATTTATGCCCGATTACTGCATAGGTGTGTCTGCGGGAAGTGCCAATATGACCTCTTTACTCTCCGGTCAACGTGGCAGACTCCTCCGCTTCTACTCCGAATACTCCCTGCGCAAAGAATATATGAGTCTGGACAACTTTATAAAAAAAGGTTCCTATGTAAACCTTGATTATATATACTCCACTCTCTCAAATTCCGACGGTGAGGATCCACTCGATTTCGAATCGCTTATCAACGCAAAATCCGATTTTAAAATCGTTGCCACCCGTGCACATGACGGAAAAACCGAATACTTTTCAAAAAGCACCATCGTTAAAGACGATTTGTCGGTAATAAAGGCTTCTTGCTGTCTGCCCGTTTTCTGCAGGCCGATAGAAATAAACGGCATCAAATACTATGACGGCGGCGTCTCGGACCCGATACCCTGCGAATACGCTTTGAGTGACGGATGTGACAAGCTGATTGTAATATTGACACGTCCCCTTGACTACCGCAAAACGCAGGAACGCTTCTTGCCGATTATCAAAGCTGTTATGAGAAATCATCCGAGCATATACGACCTGATAAGCACAAGACACGACCTTTATAACAATGCTGTTGAAAAGCTTCTCGAATATCAGAGCCAGGGTAAGGCCGTTATCATCGCACCCGAAAACTGCTACGGTGTTGATACTCTGACAAAGGATGTTGATGCTATAAAAAGTCTCTATACAGAGGGATATAAAAATACACAAAGGTGTCTGGAGCTGTTGTAAAAACAGTCAGTTTATGAATTTTTTATAGCTTTTTCTGTTGAAATTTTTACCGGAATTTGCTATTATTATAAGGTAAGAAAAAAACAAATAAAAAAAAGGAGAAAAACCATGAAAAAATTCTTAAGCGCAACCCTCGCAGCAGTTATCCTTTTAGTTTCCGTTTTCTCGGTAAACATTTTTGCTCTAAACACAACCAAAACAGAAGCTCTTATCAACAAAATCAAGGAAACCCGTGAAGTTGCTATCACCCTTACAGCCGGTGATGTCGAAGCGTTTGGCGAATTCCTTAGCGCAACAGACACCATTTACATTAAGGGCGACAGCATCGCATATGAGCACTCAATGGAACTCCTGACAGCAAGAGTTGTTCTTAATGACGGTGATTTCTACGGATTCATTCCTGCCGTACCCTACTTCTATGTAAAGGCTGCCGCTCCCGGTATTTCATCCATGGATATATGGGCAGTTATCAATGACATAACCAACATTTCCTTCGGTATTATGAAGCATGTAAGAAGCTTCGAGGAAGAATATGAAGGCGAAACTTACTATGTTGAGGAGTTCAACGACAGAGCTCAGGTTACAAGCAAGTTCTATTATGACGGCGACGACCTCAAGATTCTTAAAGTAATCGACAAAAAGACCAATTCAATGCAGATCACATACTTTGAGAATATCTCTTTCACAGTTGATGACAGCATTTTCCAGCTTCCCACTTTTGCGCTTGACCTTACCCCAATGTTCAAGGCATTCCTCGCTGCTATTGCTACCATCTAAAATAAGTTTTACACAATAAACAAGGCCTCCGGTTTAACCGGAGGCCTGTTTTTATTTTCATCTTATTCAACGTAATCCTTAAGTTTCTTGCTTCTTGTAGGATGACGGAGCTTACGCAGAGCTTTCGCCTCTATCTGACGAATACGCTCACGGGTAACATTGAACTCCTTGCCAACCTCCTCAAGTGTATGAGGATGTCCGTCTACAAGACCGAAACGCATTGAAAGAACCTTTTCCTCACGGGGTGTGAGAGTCTTGAGAACAAGTGCAAGCTCCTCTTTAAGAAGAGTTGCAGATGCGGCATCAGCCGGTGCCGGTGCATCATCGTCGGGAATAAAGTCGCCAAGATGGCTGTCCTCTTCCTCACCTATCGGAGTCTCAAGTGAAACAGGCTCCTGTGCCACACGCAGTATCTCACGGACCTTTTCAACAGGCATCTCCAATACCTCAGCTATTTCCTCTGCGGACGGATCTCTGCCGTTCTTGTGGAGCAGCTGGCTGTTTGTCTTCTTAACCTTGTTTATAGTCTCAACCATGTGAACCGGTATTCTTATGGTTCTTGCCTGGTCGGCAATAGCTCTTGTTATCGCCTGACGAATCCACCATGTTGCATAGGTGGAAAATTTAAAGCCCTTTGTGTAATCGAACTTATCAACAGCCTTGATAAGACCAAGGTTGCCCTCCTGAATAAGATCAAGGAACTGCATTCCTCTGCCGACATAACGCTTTGCAATACTGACAACAAGACGAAGGTTTGCCTCTGTCAGTCTGCGCTTGGCCGCAGGGTCATCGTCACCGATTCTTATGGCAAGCTCGATTTCCTCTTCCGGAGTCAACAGCGGAACTTTACCTATCTCCTTAAGGTAGACCTTAACGGGATCGTCAATAGTCGCATTCTTGTCGTCCGTTACTGCTGCATCGGCAGCTGTTTTCGGAGCCTCGCCCAAATCAAAGTTGACGTCATCCACATCCAACAAAGACAGGTCGTCTATTATCTCGATACTGTTGGCCTCTATGGTCTCATAGAGCTTGTCCAACTCCTCGATATCAAGGTCCATATCGACTATGACTGCGTCTATCTCCTGGGTGGTCAACTTTCCGCCTGCTTTTCCCTTTTCAAGAAGAGCTTTCACTGCGGGCCTTTTTTCGATACCATCCATCACTTTCTATCTCCTTCTCTTTATGTTAAAAACGGTAAAGTTTAGTGTTAGAGTGACGGGACTCTACCCTTTATCCGCATTTTTTGTGAAAAGCTTCGCAAAATCAGCATCGCTGAGTTCCGACGCTTTTATGTCCCCCGGTCTATTTTTTTCCATTTTGAGTATTTTTATACAGTCCAGGCACTCTTCAACAGTATTGCGCATCTCCGAGGACTGCCTGAAAAGCCTTGTAACCTCGTCCATTTCATCAGGTGTGAAAGCCGATGAGAGGAAGAATGGCTCTGCACTGTTGCCCTGCGAAACCCGCTCGAGCACAACGGTAAATATACGCTTATTGAGTGCAGTTATGAAATCATCGGGTGAAATTTCATTTTTTACCTTGGGATAAAAATCCGGGTTCCTCATAAGCGAGGCTATTATAGTTTCCTCGGCCTTGGCTGCCCTGAGATTGTCCGAACGCTCCTTGTTCTTTGACATCGAACCCTCGAACAGTTTCTTTTGCTGATCCCGTTCACGTTCCGCTTTGCGGCGACGCACATAGTTTTCCCGTCTGTATTTCACCTGAGCGAGAACTGCATTCTTGTCCACATCAAGCTCATGAGAGAGACGCGAGGCATATATATCAACCTCTATGGGACTGCTCAGCTCCGCAAGAATGTCCGCCACGAGTGACAGAAACTTCAGCTTGCCGTCATCAGACGAAAGGTCAAGGCCGTCCCTTGCACGCAAAATACGGTACTCCGTATCATTGGCGGCACCCTCGATTATATCACGGAATCGCTGAGCTCCGTACTTTTTAATTATTTCGTCCGGGTCCTTACCGCCGCTTAAACGCAAAACCCTGACCTCAAGGCCTGTGGATGAGAAGATTCCTATCGCTCTCTCGGTTGCTTTCTGGCCTGCTTCATCAGAGTCGTAGGATATCAGAACCTCTTGGGCATAGCGTGAAAGAAGATTTGCCTGCTCCTTTGTAAGCGCCGTTCCCAGACACGCAATGGCATTTGTAAAGCCTGCCTGATGAAGAGCTATAACATCCATATAACCTTCTGCAACTATAAGCTTGCCGTCGTTGCCGTTTTTGGCAAAGTTCAATGCAAATACTCCGTTGCTCTTTTTATACACAAGTGTATCCGACGTGTTTATGTATTTTGGCTTTGAGTCGTCCATAACTCGTCCGCCAAATGCTATGACGTTACCACGCAGGTCGATTATCGGAAACATTATACGGTTACGGAAGTTATCGTAATATCGGATTCTTCCGTTTTTATCACTGCGACGTAGCAAGTTCGCACTCTCTAACAGCACATCGTCAAAGCCGAGTTTGTTAAGGTGATTCTTTAACTCCTGCCAATCGTTGGGTGCATAACCTAATCCGAAATGGCGTATGGTTTCAACCTTGAGCCCTCGATTGAGAAAATAGTCAAGTGCTTCCCGTCCACGCTCACTGAAAAGCTGTGCATGGAAAAACTTTGCCGCCGCTCTGTTGGCTTCCAGCACCTTTTGGCGTTGCTTTGCCATGCTGTCGTCAAAACCGTCCTCAGGTAACGACATACCCGCACGCTCGGCAAGCATCTTGACAGCCTCAAGATAATCGAGATTCTCTATGCGACGCATAAAGGACACTATATCTCCACCTGCTCCGCATCCGAAACAGTAAAAACTTTCCGTTTCGGGATAGACAGTGAAAGACGGCGTTTTCTCATTGTGAAACGGACATAAGCCGACTAAGTTCTTTCCTCTGCGACGAAGATTGACATACGGCGAAATCACACTCTCTATATCTACACGTGAACGTAGCTCTTCCAAAAAACTGTCACTTAACCTCATCCGTTTCACCGCCCTTTCGTCTCAAAACATCTTTCATCTATCTTATACGCAAAGAATCCCGTTTTCCCTGCAAAAAAATAAAAAAATTTTAATTATGTTAAATTTCCAAGTTCCTGCAACGCAGTATCGCACGATTTTACGCAATCCACGGCTTTGCCTTTTCATCTGTCTAGTGGGTTGTGTAAAATTGCGTGAGACAAGGCACAGGGTTTTGCGAATGAGGGAGCGTACTTTGTGTACGTGACCGATATTCACAAGTTCCTGCAATGCAGTATCACACGATTTTACGCAATCCACGGCTCAGTCGATGTCTGCGAAGCGTTCCCCTATATGCTCACTGTGCAACATCCCGTTGCTCAGGTCTACAAGCCTCGCCTCAAAGAGAGGTTCGAGTTCCGAGCGTATACGAAAATCCACTATAACTGCGTCCTCAAAAACAGTGTTTTCAATTATTCCGCCCTGTTCGGGTATGAGGGAAGTAAGCCTCCCGTAGAATGTATAGTCACTGCGTACACGTACTATTGAACACAATGCTCTGGTAACTATCCCACCTGCATCAAGAGCTAACTTCGCACAATGCGAATATGCTCGGACAAGTCCACCACCGCCGAGAAGAATGCCTCCGAAATATCTGGTCACTACCACCGCACAGTCAGTAACGCTCTCCTTTTGCAGAACGCTAAGGACAGGCATGCCTGCTGTACCCTGCGGTTCACCGTCATCAGAAAAACGGCACAGATTGCCCTGACGTAAAATATACGCAGGAACATTGTGCGTTGCGTCCCAATGCTTTGATTTTACGGAATCGATAAATTCAGCAGCCTCTTCAGGTGTCTGCACAGGTGAAATGTAGCCGATAAAACGTGAACGTTTCTCGACAAATTCCGCACTCGTTGCCTGACGCACTGTTTTATATTCCATAAAATCACCACCTTAATTACATTAAAAACGAAAAGGAAAAAGCGGTGCGGATATTTTAAAGTATCTGCACCGCTTGCTCTTTTAAAGCTAATTATTTCTGGTCGTTTGCCATGTTGAAACGCTTCTTGAAACGGTCAACACGTCCGCCTGTATCAACAAGCTTCTGCTTGCCTGTGAAGAACGGATGGCACTTTGAGCAAATATCAACACGAAGATCGCTCTTTGTTGAACATGTAGCTATAACCTCACCGCATGCACAACGAATCTCTGTAGGCTCGTACTTGGGATGGATTCCTTCCTTCATTTCTGTCACCTCTTTCGGTAATGCTTATCTGCATCCAACTTGATTCCTAAGTCTATAGCAAACGAAATTCTATCACACACTCGCAAAAAAAGCAAGTGTTTTTTTATATTTTTTATATATCACTTCACCTCAACCGTTTTTGAAAGCGAAAATGAGTAAATCAAAGTCTCTTTAACGGGCATATCCAGACACTCCTGCAACGCTCTGCGGTATATACTAAGCTGTCCTGAATAACGCTCCAGAAGCTCCTGCTCGGTTACGTTTGAGTCGGTTTTGTAGTCAACTATCACAAGCTCACCGTTTTCTTCAAACGCACAGTCGGCAATACCCTGAACCACCGTCTTTTCCTTGCCGAGTTCTTCCGGGAGTTCAGGCAAAAATACCGACGCCGGTACAAAAACCGTGAACTTTTTCTCACGCATTACATTGTCGGATTTGAATATCCTTTCTGCAAGCGAGGAATTGAAAAATCTTTCAACAGCTCCGATATTTACCGCCTCGCCCTCAAGTTCACTCAAAAAGCCGTGAGCAACAAGTCTGTCCCGCTCGACACGGACATCAGTCTTTGCGGCGGTGTAATCCGAAAACTGCATGAATTTATGCGTGGCCGTTCCCCGTTGAGCCGGAGTAAGTCCTCCCGTGCCCATAAAAGCAGGACGTGCAGAGGCAAAATATTCTCTGTTTATGCCCGACACTGAATTATCCGACGCCGCTCGTTTTGCAGGAACCGCAGCCAACACCGAACGCTCATCGACATAGTCAAGGCGTTCCTTTATCTTTTTAAGAAGCTCCTCGTTTATAACGCTCTCTTCTTCTTCAAAATCATCCTCAATTTCAGAAGCCTCAGGAGGTGTTGCAACAACGGCTTTCAGCTTGAAAACATCCTTTTTAGAAAACAGAGCGTGAGAACCTATGTCAGCAAGTTTACGAAGTTCTTCTGCATCAGGATGACGGAGCAATGATGCCAGCACCCAATCCGAAAAGCTACCCATGCTCAAAGCCGCAAACGGACTTATTCTATCTCCCGATCCTGCACTTGCCGCAAGTGTGGCCAGCTTCTTTTCGGGGTTTTCAAGCGATGTCACCATAACAAGATTTTCTTTAGCCCTCGTCAGTGCAACATACAGCACACGCATCTCCTCAGAACGCCCCATGCGTTCCGACATGATTTTCGCCGCCTGCCTGCTCGCTGTATCGTAAAGGCTGATGCCGTCATCGGCACGGCGTTTTATACCTATACCCGCCGTCGAATTCACAATAACGGAAGCTGTATTCTCACGCTCGTTGAACTTGTGCTGCATATCGGCAAGTATACATACGGGGAACTCAAGACCCTTACTCTGATGCACCGTCATGATACGCACAACATCGGCATCCTCCGACGGTCTTGCCGCCGATGCAAGGTCGCCCTGCGTGCGTGCGATTCTGTCAATAAATCTTATAAATCCGCTAAGGCCCATATTACCTGCCTGCTCATACTTATTGGCATAATCCGAAAGCAGTCCGAGATTGAGCTTTCTGCGCTCACCGTCAGGCATTGCACCTGCTATAGCCATATAACCCGTCTCGTCTATAACCCTGCGTACAATCTCGCCTGCACTCAATGTCAGAGACAGACGGCGCAGAGAATTTATTTTTTCAATAAAGTCTGCGGTCTTTTTATCACCCTGCGATGCAGTTGCCGCAACACATCTGTAAAGCGGCTCACGTCCGTTCTCTTTGCTCTCATCCTTACGGTTTGCACGAAGCTCGGCCAGCTCGTCTGCCGTAAATCCAAACACGGGTGAAAGCATAACAGCGGCAAGCGGTATATCCTGAACGGGATTGTCAAGAACTCGCAACAGCGAAAGTGCAAAGCTTATCTCTGCCGCTTCAAAAAAACCGCCCGTTTCAGGTGAGAAAACGGGTATACCCGCCTCACAAAGAGCCTGTGCAAACACAGATGCCGTATTCTTTGCAGAACGCAAAAGAATACAAAAGTCACCGTAAGAGGCAGGCTTCAGTTCACCGTTTTTGGTAACCAGCATTCCCTCTTTAACCTTGGTTTTTATATATCGGGCAACATACGCCGCCTGAGCCTCAACCGACGACTGCTCACATTCCGAAACGTCCACTATATGAAGCTCCGCATCGGGAATGTCACGGTCGGGATATTTTGCACCTACATAAAGAGCCTCACTGTCATCATAGTCGAGCTCGCCTGCCGACGGACTCATAATCTGACGGAATATATAA
Organism: Acutalibacteraceae bacterium; assembly: GCA_045604185.1. GTDB lineage: Bacteria > Bacillota > Clostridia > Oscillospirales > Acutalibacteraceae > CAG-177. Next base: position 11,967 of record JAZUNO010000005.1, read on the forward strand.
TTAACTGCAGCCGTCACTCCGCTACGGCTTCTGAAGTTTTTGCCCAGCATTATTCTTGCAGGATAATTGCCGCCTGCATAATCTACCATTGAGGCTCTGCGTCGCAGGAAAATCTCGGGCATAGCCTGACGGAAACGGTATATGCTCTGCTTGACGTCACCGACCATGAAGAGATTCTTCTCATCATTCGACACGGCCTTGAATATCATATCCTGTGCTTCGTTTATATCCTGATACTCGTCGACAAGTATTTCGGCATAGCGAAGCGACAGTTCCTTTGCCAAAGCTGTTTTTTGAACTTCACCGTCCTTGTACTCTACCAACAAATCAAGTGCCCAATGCAGAATATCGGAAAAGTCAGCAGAATTAGTCTGACGCTTCATCTGCGAATATTCCTGCGAAAACTCCTTGACAAGGCCCACAAGCATATCGGCAGGTTTGCGAAGCTTCACCACATCAAGAGCATGTTCCTCTGCTGTTACGCACATTATGCCGCTTGCCTTTTTTATAAGCTTTTTAAGCTTGTCACGAACAGTTTTTACAAGGTTTTTAACCTCACTGTCATATCCTTTCGGTGTTGAGCCGAATTTCATAAACACAGGTGCCTTCAGGCTTTCGAGTGCATCATCCCAATCAGCACAAAGTCCTGACTTTATCTGTTCATACATCCTTATATCAGAAGAGATAGCAGTTGCATACGCTTTCTCAACCTGCTCGTCCTCTGCCATGCGTTCAATAAGATTTTCACTTTCTGCTATACAATAATCAAGCATATCCGAAAGGTAAGAAATGATTATCTTCCCGAACACGCTCTCATTGATGTCCGACGTCATATACTCGGCAGTCAGGCTGTCGAAGTATGCGTCAGGAAACGGATAAGCTGTTGAAATCTCATAGAGCTTTTGCAAAAGCATACTCAGACTGTCATCACTGCTGCCCGTTGAAACAAGGTCGGAGAGGTCATGAAAAACCTCATCCCCTCTTTCATACGCACGCTCGAGCACCCGCTCTGCGGCCTCTCTCTTCATTATCACCGCAGTTTCGTTATCAATCACCGAATAGTCAGGCGATATTCCGAGTGCATGAAAGTTCTCACGCACAAGATCATTACAAAAACTGTCTATAGTACATATCTGTGCAAACGGCAACATCATATACTGACGTCGTAAATGGCTGTTTGACGGCTCATCCGCAAGCTTTTTGAGTATCGCCGCACCGATTCGCTCCCTCATCTGTGCCGTTGCGGCCTTTGTGAAGGTAACTATGAGCAAATTGTCTGTTGAGCAGGGAGTCTCACTGTCCGTCAGTCTGCGGATAACACGCTCAACAAGTACAGCCGTTTTTCCCGAACCTGCCGCAGCAGATACGAGCACTGTGCCTTTTCTCGAATCTATGGCGTCCTTCTGTTCAGGCGTCCACTCTTTCACGCTCACTCTTCATCACCGCCTATCTGTGCGTTCTCATCTATCTCTCTAATTTCTGCGTCTGCCTCGTGGGTACAAATATCCCAATACTCGCAGTTCGAGCAGATATTCTTGTATCTCTTGCCCTGTGCAGGCAAGGCCGAAATATTGCCTCGGTGAAGCTCCTCGCCCATGTCGACAAGCAGAGAATCCACCTTGCCCCAAAGCCTGCTCAGCTCCTCAAGCCTTATAACGCTACCCTTGACCTCGCCGTTTTTATCTATCTTGGCAGGAATGAACACGCCCTCGCCGCTGTTTTCCATTGCGAGAACAACTCCTGAATTTTCAAGCAGTATGCCCTGCATTCTGCATTCCTTTTGCTTTGCCTTTTCAGGCGAAATATCATCATCACGGGAAACGGTTATCGCAGGTGCCTTTGCAGGCATATACAAAACTCCTGCAGGCAAACTCTCGCCGTAACGGTGCACGCCGTTTTTAATAAGCGTGAAAAGATATATGAGCATCTGCATATTAAGTCCGCTCAAAACATCAGCAACCGCAAACGGTTTGCCCGATGACTTGTAATCTATAACTCTCAGATACTTCTGACCGTCAACAACCGCACTGTCAACACGGTCAACCTTGCCTGAAAAACGCACCTTTCCGCCCGACGGCAATTCGAGCGTATACGGCTTGACTTCACCGTCATATGCAATACTGAGTTCCACATCCACGGGACGAAAATCACTGCACAAAAACTCTGCAACAATCCTTGAAACAACCTCATCTATACTGCGTGCAGAACGTTCATAAAGATAGATAAATCTTTCACTTCGCTTTGAACGGTCAAGGTCTTTTGAGAGGTACTCGTCCATTATAGCCCTGATTGCAGAAAGCCGCTCCTGCTTTGTCAAAGACGCAAGCTGTTCTGCTGTATAGCTCGCAAGCATCTTCTCGAGTACAAGGTGAATAACAGTTCCTTTCTGAAGCGGGTCAAAGGTTGCAGGTTTACGCTCCCTGAGGTCTATGCCGTAACGGCAGAAATATGAAAACGGACAACGGTAGAAAGTCTCTGCACGTGACGGTGAGAGATTCAGGTTTTCTCCGAAAAGTGCCCTTGCCGTATCGGCAGATTCTATTCTGAAATCCTTTTGCCCTGCGGCACTGTCCAAGGCTTTGAGCCTGCCTGAATACTCCGAATCGGAAGAAAAATACTCCCTTAACGAGCCGTACAGCTCACCGCCTGAACGCATCAGTGTAGCTGTCAGCTCAAATGCAGGTGCCTTGCCCTCGACAAAATCAAGTTTGTCTGCCGACAAAGTATCCACTCGTTCACATAAAGGAAAATGTTCACGTATAAATGTTACTATCTCGGACTCGGTAAGCTCCGAACCGTCCGCACCCTTTGAGGGGTAGCTGATTATAAGTTTTTCCGATGCACAAACACATGTGCTGTATGCAATAAAGCGTTCTTCTGCAACGCTCTCTTCACCGAACGATGCCGTTTCCAATCCTATCTGCGCAAGGCTTGCTCTGTCCCTGACGTTGAGCATTCCTCCCTGCGGCGGTGACAGAGGAAATTCACCCGCATTGGCTCCGAGAACAAAAACTACCTTTGGCAAAATCGGTCTTATGCGGTACGCACCGCCGACGGTTATTTCATTAATCCCCTGCGGAATCTCACCGAGAGTGCAGGTGGAAAGCATGAGGTCAAAGAGTGAACAAAACTGCTCTGCCGAAACGGATGAGTCACCGAGTGCATTTGCCGCTGTGTCAAGAAGCTCGCAAAGAGTATCCCAAAGCCGCTCGGTTTCAAGTGCTATGGCAAGCTCGCCCGAATCCTCAAGTTCTATCGCAAGAGTCTTGAGGTTCTCAGCGGTATCAAGGTCGCACAGCAGTTCAAAAACACTCCTTGCGGCACCGATACCCGTTGTGTTTTTCATCGCCGCACGGAATCTCACAAACGGGTCAAGCGCCTGCTTTCTCAGCTCATTCAAAACCTGCAGACGTTCCTGCCCATCCTCTGTCGGCTCACCGAAACCGCCGGGATTAGATGTCCACTCTTCAAGCCAACGGCTACCGTTTATCTGCCAGAGATACGTATAATTTTCAAGCTCCGATACCTGCTGGGTATCCAGAGAACAAAGCCCCGTTTTTAGACAGCGCAGTATGCTGTCCGTTTCAAAACCCTTGTCCGCTATACGCAATGCTCCACGCACAAGCGTTATAAGCGGCTGATTGATTATCGGCTGACGCTTATCCTCAAAAACGGGGACACCGCACTTTAACAGAGCCGTCTTAACCGCCTGCGAATACGTCTGCTCGTTGCGCATCATAACAGCAATATCACTGCTTTTATACTCGCCCGTTCTGAGCATCTTCTTTATCCTCGCCGCAACATAGGCACACTCATCACGCATATCGGGAGCGGCACAAACGGTAATGCTGCTGCAATCCCCCGAAAACACAGGAGCGGTAGGGCTTAAAAAATCTCTTTCCAACGAGCATAAAGCTTCGTTGCGTACCCCGAAGTTTTCATCAAGAACAACGGGCTTTGCGACAGGCACATTATGCTTTGCCGCTTGCTGTCTGAGCTTCTTTGCTGTCTTTTTGGTATGATAAAAAATATCGTCTGTACCGTTATCCGAAAGGTCGGGCGTTGTCAAAGTGACGTACACATCTTCTGCCTGAGTGAGCATCTGTGCTATAACCTCAAGCTCCTGGGCGGTGAAACCTCTGAACGCATCTATAAATACCGTCTTATTATTAAACCAGCCGCTTCCCGAAAGCTTTTTGGCAAGCTCTCCGAGCATCTCACTCTCATCAAAATATCCGTCTTCAACAAATGAACGGTACACAGATAAAACCAAGGATATATCACTGAGCTTGCTCTTTAGAAGTCCTTCCTCCATTCGGTTCATGGCTTTCTCAATATCTTCAACCGACACGGCACACTGACAAAACTCCTCCGAAAGTGCAAGCATCTCTCGCACAACAGACGGACTGTCAGCACTTTTTGAATAGACTTTCAGCTTGTCAACACACTGGCCGAGTGCTCTGCCCATAAGCAATGCCTTGCCTGCTTCGTTGAGCCGTTTACCCTTATCCCAACCGAGTGAATTGAATACAGCTGTTGCCAATCGGGTAAAGCCCAAAACATCTACTTTGTTTGCCCCCGTTGCTCCGAGTTTCTCAAGCATCATACGTTCTGTGGCAAAGGAATACTGCTCCGGAACGATGAGAATTATATCCCCACCCTGTCCGGATTCAACAAGCTCCTTAATGCGGTTATGAATATATGTTGTTTTGCCGCCAAGGGCACGAGAGAGTATAAGTCGCAGCATATGCTCCACCCCGAAAAATAATCTGACAATATTATATCACATATCTCTGCACTGTGCATAAAAATATTGTAATTAATATAAAAGTTTGATATATTTGTTTTGGATAGAGTGGCGAGCATCAAACACAACACGCCCAAAACTCAAGATCTCTCGCACTGTCGTGTATTTTGGGTGCTTCGCAGTTTTGAAAAGACAGATTTGTGCCAAGTCAAGGAGAAAACCGCAGGAATGCTCTCGTATTCCGAGGATTTTTAACGATGAATTGGTACAAATATGGCTTTCAAAACCGTATTGTGTTTGATGTTTGCCACTCCAAATATTGTGAAAGGCGGTGACGGCGGGTTTTCCGCTGAACGATGAGAATTTCAACACAAACTGACCCCATTTTCCCGAATTTCGGAATTGATGAAGGCACTAAAATCTTTGCAGAAGCAGGCTTTGACGCCCTGGACTTTTCAATGTTCTGGATGGTTCGGGATAAGCCCAGCATTTATGACGGCATGAGCGAGGATGAAATTGTAAACAGACTGCTTGCAGCATCCGCCAAATACAATATTCCCTTCAATCAGGCGCACGCCCCGTTTCCGAGCTACCGTTTCGGACAGGACGATTACAACGAAATGGCTCTTGACAAAATCAAATTGGCTATACGTATCGCAGGAAGAATCGGTGCAAGTCAGATTATAGTTCACCCCATAGCCTGCCCAGACGGCATTGACCAGAAACAGTTTAACATAGATTTTTACAATCAGCTCAAACCCCTTTGTGAAGAATACAAAATAAAAGTTGCACTTGAAAACATGTTCGGCTACGACCCCCGCAGAAAAGTAAAAATGGCAAACGTATGCAGTTTTGGCGAAGACCTCGCAGAATACTTTGATGCTCTTGACCCGAAATATTTCACAGTATGTCTTGATATCGGTCACTGCGGACTTGTCGGCGACGATGCCGCTCATGCAATCCGTGTACTCGGTCACGACAGATTGACTGCACTTCACGTCCACGACAACAACTACATCGAGGATATGCATATGCCGCCGCTTACAGTTGACCTTGACTGGGTGGAAATTGCAAAGGCTCTGCACGACATCAACTACTCAGGTGACCTGACTCTTGAGGATGACGGATTCGTAAGTGATTTGCCCAGAAGGGCCCTTGTCAATGCTACGAGAACTACTTATGACCTTGCGGCAGAATTGAGAGATATGATTGGTCTGTAATTAATAAAAAACAGCAACAGCCGGAAAGCTTGAAGCTTTCTGGCTGCTAAACTTTTTACTTACAGTGAAAATGTATCCGTCAACCAATCAACGCACATCTTTATCCATTGCGATGCGTGCTTGTTCTCAACAACAGATTCAGGTGATGCACACACGTGCGGAGTGCACAGCGAGAAGCCGTGCCAGCCATGTTCGAAAATATGCATCTCAAACGGCACCTTATGCTCCGCTAATGCCGCGGCATATCTTATTGAGTTGATTATCGGCACAGTTTTATCGCAGGAGCTTGCAAAGATAAATGTAGGCGGTGTATTCGCATCAACCTTTTTATCAAGTCCCGGTACCGGGAATGCGAGAATTTCGCTTATCTCCTCGATTATACACGGATAACCCAACAGACACGCTGACGGACGAACTTTTCCCATTGTTGAGAGTGCTGCCGCAAGATGTCCGCCGGCTGAAAAGCCGATTGCCGCAACTTTATCCTTTAAAACATTCCACTCTTCGGCACGGTCATATATCATTGCGAGTGCATCTTCCGCATCCCTGAGTGACATCTCAAAATTCTTGTCAGAACCCACGCTGTAACGCAATACAAAAGTGTTATACCCCTGTGCGGCAAAGGCCATTGCAATCGGCTCTGCCTCCCTGTCGGAACACATGCTGTATCCGCCACCCGGTATGACAAGCACCGCCGGACGCTTATCCATATTCGGCATCTCTTTTGAAGAGTCGAGGATATAAGTTGTCAGCGTGACATCGGGATTGGCATTAAGATTTATTTTTTCAACAAGCATTCAAATCACCCTTAATAGGTTACTTTTACTGTCTTAATCTCGAACGGACGGAAGGAAAGAGTTACATCCTTGATGTCCTCAATAGCCTCCAGCTCCTCTTCGAGCATATTTGTTATCGCCGCTGACTTTGCACCGTCAAAGAACTTAACAGCACTTGAAGTATATGTTCCCTCTGCCTCATACATACGAACAATAAATGCACGCTCGCAATCCTCACAGGGCTTAACTGTCTCAACGATTATATTCTCCGCAGCAACATCTATAAGAGTTACTGAATCATGCTTACCTTCGCTCGCAACAATCGGAATGTTGAGCTCGTAAGACGGTTGAATAACAGACTTGGTATCAAAGCCGCAGTCATGCGGAAGGAATGAGTAGACACATCTGTGCTGGCCTCTGTCTCCCTTGAAGTCGGGACGAAGTCCGCCCTTATGCAGTGAAAGTCTCATCTGTCCGCCGTTTACGGATATACCGTACTTACAGTCATTGAGTATTGCTACACCGAAACGTGTCTCGGAAAGGTCTGTATACTTGTGGTTGAGAACCTCAAACTTCGCCTTTTCAATGCTTGTGTTACGTGTAGTGGGTCTCTTTGCATTACCGAACTGAACCTCGAAACGTGCAAAATCCTGCACCACGTTTGTATCAAAAGCAGTCTTAAGGAAGCGGTGATTATCCTGCCAGTCCATAAGAGTATCAAAGCGAACCTCTGCACTGTCAGCAAAATAGAATACATCCTGAGTTATTGTGGACTTCTTGCTTATCTTATACTTACTGCGTATTATCGCCGCTACCGCTCCGCAGGAGATTATCTCACGGCTGACAAGTTCAGAAGTATCAGCAAACTTCATCTCAATATCAGCATCTATATCCCAGTTATCCCATTCGTTGGGAAGGTCTTCTGCCATGAGGAAAGTATTAAGAGCGTAGCCCTCGCCGCAGACCTCACGGTTTGCACGCTTATCAATAAAGGACTCGATTCTGCCCTTGTCATCAAAACGAATCTGAGCAAACGGTGTTGATACGCCGTTCATATCAGCCACTACCTTATTCTCGCCCTGAGGCTCACCCTTGACCATTTTAAGTGTAACACTTGAGAACGCAGGAATCTTAACCCCACCGATGAGCAGCTTCTTCTTGCCGTCCAAATCGGTATAAATCTGCTGAGGATAGTCACCCTCTGCAATTTTACCGTTGTAATCAACTATCGCAACATCACTGCGTTCAAATGAAAGAGTATTAGTAAGAGTCAATGCATCACTGCCGTCACCCTTTGAAAGCTTTGCAATAAGGCTTTCGGCTGTGTTTATAATCTCTGTTGTCTGTGCACGTGATTCCTCGTGTGCTCTGGGAATACATGTTCCGGGAAGAATGTCGTGGAACTGATTCAAAAGAAGTGTTGAGTAAAGCGGCTCAATCTCGGTATTGAGAGCCTCCTTGTCTGCCTTTATAGCCTCACTGACGGTGAATATCTCAAGGTCACGCAGTTTGAGCTCTGCCTTACGGTTGTTACGCTTGATTGTGTGCTGGTTTGTAAGGGTACCTCTGTGCAATTCGAGGTAAAGTTCACCTGTATATGTATCCGGTTCAACTGCATCCTTTTCAATCTGCTTTATATAGTCACCGACAAGAACATGCTCTGCCTTGGGAACACCTGCGGTATCCTTACAACGACGTGCCGCCTCTATCATCTCAAACTGCGGTCCGCCGCCACCGTCACCGTAACCGTAGGAGATAATACGCTTGTCTGTTACTCTCTTGTCCTTGATGCAAACATTCTTCATCTCCCTGCTGCCTGCGACGTATGCCATTACGTCCTCAGCATCAGGCCATATGTGTGTGCGGTTAAAGTGGGTAAACACCTTTGTTCCGTCAATGCCCTTCCAATAGAAGGTATCAATGGGGAATGTGTTTGTGTCGTTCCAGTCAATCTTGGTTGTAAGGAAATAGTCAACTCCGCAACCTTTCATAATCTGCGGAATAGCTGCGCTGTATCCAAAAGTATCGGGCAACCAGAAGCAGTTGGATGTGTAGTTGAAATACTTTCTTGTAAATCTCTGGCCCCAAAGGAACTGACGCACCATTGATTCGCCCGAAGTTATATTGCAGTCGCACTCAACCCATACACCGCCGTTGGGCTCATATCTGCCCTCTTTGACCTTCTGCTGAATTCTCTTGAACAGCTCGGGATAATGACGGCGGATAAAATCGCTGTGGCATGATGAGCTCTGAATAAAGTTATACTCGGGATATTCCTCCATGAGAGCAAGCTGATTCGAATATGTACGGGCACACTTCTTTATGGTCTCGCCGACATGCCAGAGCCATGCGGTATCCATATGAGAGTGTCCGATAAGTCCTGCCTGCGGAGCAGAATCTCCGTTTTTGGCTGCGAGTGCCTTTTTCATATAAGGCTTCGCCTCTTCGAGGGCTGCCAAAAAATCGTCACGGTCAACATCGTCAATAGACTGGTAAACCGTCTTGAAAACGTCTGAAAGTACATTGACTACACCCGCTCTGCGGAATGAATCCTCAGGCAGATTTTTAACAAGCTGATTGAGGGTTCGCAAATCAAAATAGAAATCCTGAACATCATAGTTCTTTACGCAGATATCTAAGCCCTCATATGTATATTTGTAATCAAGCAACGGATTGTTATCAAGCGGTGCACA
>JAZUNO010000006.1:0-29296 GCA_045604185.1 Acutalibacteraceae bacterium
TTATCGAGGAGCCCATGGCAGCAGCTATCGGTGCAGGACTTCCCGTATCAGAGCCTACAGGCAGCATGGTTGTTGACATCGGCGGCGGGACAAGTGAAGTTGCTGTTATATCTCTGGGTGATGTTGTTACCTCCAATTCCGCCAGAGTGGCAGGAGACAGTTTCGACGAGGCTATCATTAACTATATCAAGAAGAAGTACAATCTTCTTATCGGTGAGAGAACCGCAGAAGATATTAAAATCAAGATCGGTTCCGCATATCCCTACGAGGGTGAGGGTGCAATAAACATCAAGGGCCGTAACCTTATGGACGGTCTGCCCAAGAACATCGAGGTTACATCTGAGGAAATCAGAGAGGCTCTTTCTGACTCCGTCAATCAGATTCTCGATGCTATCAGAGCAACTCTTGAAAAGACTCCTCCGGAGCTTGCTGCGGATATCATTGACCACGGCATTATGCTTACGGGTGGCGGTGCTCTTCTCAGAGGACTCGACAAGCTTATTGCTGCAGAGACAAGAATTCCCGTTCTCGTCGCAGAGAATCCGCTTGACTGTGTGGCAGACGGAACAGGTATGTGCCTGGAGCGTCCGCTCAACGGCTGATAAAAGTTTCGTAGGTATCCCACAGGACGTGTGGGATACCTACGGTCTCGCCGGCTTGCAAAGTCTCCGTTTTCACGGGGGTTTTGCAAACCAGCGGGATTTTGTGTTTCATTAGGGAAAGGCAGGCGTGCTATTTGAACCGATTTTACAGAACAAGAACATTCAAAATATTTGCAGCCGTTCTCGTTGTGCTGATTCTCGGCATAGCGACTGCGGCGGCTTTGCATTCTAATACTTCTCCGACTAATTCTGTGATAAGCACGGTTTTTTCGCCGTTGCAGAGAGCGTCGTCATTTCTTGCGCAGCAGCTGTCGGAGTTTTCGATAAACTTCAAATCGTCTGCGACCCTCTCAAAGCAGATTGACGATTTGAATGCAGAAATTGAAAATCTGCGTGAGCAGCTTATTGACTATGAGCAGATGAAAAATCAGAACGATCTTTACCGTGAGTTTTTGGAGCTCAAAGAGGATAATCCTGACTATAAATTTTCCGAGGCGGCGGTTATCGGCAGGGATGCGGCAAATCCGCTTTCGACCTTTGTTTTGAACAGGGGAACCACCGATGATGTCGCAGTAAACGATCCCGTCATATACGGAAAATATCTTGTAGGAGTAGTCACTTCCGTTACTCTCACTCAGTGTACGATAAAGACAATAATGAATCCGGATGTAAACGTCAGTGCCTATGAGATACGCACAAGGGAACTCGGCTTTGTTACAAGCACCCCGAAACTTGCACAGGACGGACTGTGTATTATGCCCGGCCTTCCCGATACTACGGCAATATCTCCCGGCGGAATGGTCTGCACATCGGGTGTGGGCGGCATATATCCACGTGACCTTATAATCGGAACAGTAACGAAAGTTACGGATTCCACAACAGATATTTCAGCCAGTGCCACAATTGAGACGCAGGTTGATTTCGGTGCCCTTACCGATGTCTTTATCATCACCGATTTTGACGGTCAGGGAGCCTCGGCTCAACAATAAAACGAAAGGACGGTACGGCACAAGTGGGTCTTACTCGTGAAAAGAAAAGACTTATAATCCGTCGGGCACTCTATGCAGTGCTCTTGTTGCTGTGCGCCGTTATTCAGAACACACCCGGAGCTTTGCCCGAGCCTTTTGGAGCAAGACAGTTGGGCGTAGTGGTTATAGTTGTCTGTATAGCTATGTGTGAGCGTGAGTTTTGCGGACTGTTTTTCGGACTTTTTGCCGGTGTGCTGTTGGACGTGACCGGCGGTACGCAGGGCATAAACGCGATAATGCTTACTGTTTTCGGATATTTTTGCGGTCTGCTGGTAAACAATCTTATCCGAAACAATGTTTTTACAGCACTGCTGTTTTCGTCGGCAGCTTTGCTGATATATGAAAGCGTTTATTGGCTTATAACGGCAGTTATACCCGGAGTTGACGGAGCAGTGGCTCTGTTTTTCAGGTTTTATTTGCCGTCGTTTATATACACAATTGTTTTTGTGCCGCTGTGGTTTTCTGTTGTCAGAATTATCTTCAAGCGGTTGCCTGTTGAGGTAAACAGATAAGCTTTAAATGAAAAATCACGGGAAAGGAGAGGTCAGCGTGGAAAACAAACAGCTTCTTGTCAGGCGTCTGGCGTGCATGGGTGCCATGCTTTTGGTTATATGCGTCTTTGCGATAGCACTCATAAAGATTCAGCTTGTTGACGGCGAGGAATATGCTTCAGCCGCAAACACCGCCTCTCAGCGTACCGTTACCATTAAGGCCGCCCGTGGAGAGATAGTTGACCGCAACGGAAAACCGATTGTTGTCAACCGTCAGGGCTATTCGATAGTTTTTGACTATTCATTCTTCCCTCCGTCCTCCCAGCAGGCGGAACGCAACAGAATTATACTGTCGCTCATAAACCTTTTTGAGAACAACAAGGTCGAGTGGACAAATGACCTGCCTTTGGTTATGAACTCCTCGGGCAACGTGATTTACAGAGCGGACAGCGAAAGTGAAATCGAGATGATGAAGAGCAAGGATATGCTCGACCTTAACGCTTATGCTACTGCACAGAACTGCTATGACAGATTGGTTGAAAAGTTTGGAATAGAGGGATATTCAACCAAGGATACGTTGAAGATAGCCGCTGTCAGATACCAGATGATTCTCAACGCATTCGGCGTGGGACATCCGTATACGTTTGCTGAAGATGTCGGCGATGTCATGGTTGCCAAGGTCAAGGAAAACAGTGCTGTTTTCAAGGGAGTTGACGTTGAGATTGTGCCGTACAGAGAGTATGTTGACGGAACTCTGGCACCGCATATTATCGGCTACGTTGATAAAATCAACGCTGAGGAGTACAAGGAGCTCAAAGAAAAGGGCTACGGCATGAACGACGTGCTCGGAAAGAGCGGAATAGAGTATGCTTTTGAGGAGTATCTCCGAGGTGTGGACGGTGAAAAGATAATCACTACCGACGCTGACGGAAATGTCACCGTTGAGGTGACTAAAGAGCCCATACAGGGACGGACTATCGTGCTTACTATAGATTCGGATATGCAGAAGATAGCACAGGATATCTTTGCAAAACAGACGGAAGCATATGCGGCGTCATCGAGCAACACCCACGGCATTTCGGCGGCAGGTGCGGTTGTGGTAAACGACCCGAACACGGGTGAAATTCTGGCTTGTGTAAGCTACCCGTCTTATGATTTGTCGACCTATAAAGAGAATGTTGCTGCACTGCTTAAAAACGAACGTGCACCGCTCTGGAACAGAGCACTCAGAAGCACATATGCTATCGGTTCAACTTCAAAGCCGTCCGTCGGAATAGCGGCTATTGAAGAGGGCCTTACCAACAGGGAAGTGGCAATTCACTGTAGCGGCAGTTATCCGTTTCTTGACCAGACTTATGTCTGTCAGGTACATCACAGCACACGTAATGAGACGTTGAGAACCGCTTTGCAGGACTCGTGTAACACCTATTTCTTTACTTGCGGTGAAAAGCTCGGTGTCAGCAAGCTCAACGAATACCGTTCGATGTTGGGCCTCGGCGTCAAATCGGGAGTAGAACTCACGGAGGCGGACGGTGTGCTTGACAGTCCGGAGTACCGTGAGAGCATCGGCCAGACATGGTTGCCCGGTTATTTGATTCAGTCATCTATCGGCCAGGCAGGAAATCTGTTTACTCCTATACAGATGCTCAATTACACCGCTACAATAGCGAACGGCGGTACACGCTATGAGCAACATTTTGTAAAGGCTGTAAAGAGTGCGGATTTTACTCAGACAATACTTGAAAAGTCCCCGAAAGTTGTGCTTGAAACAGGCATATCTAAGTATGCGATAGACTGCGTAAAAGAGGGAATGGAGTATGTTGTCAAGTTTTCAGGCAGCAGAACTTATCTTGGCACAATGAAAGTTCAGGCGGCGGCAAAGACAGGTACCGCCGAAGAAACAAGGAAAGTAAACGGCTCATATGTGGATATAGACAACGGATTTTATATATCCTTTGCTCCGTCGGACAAACCGCAGCTTGCAATGGCTATCGTGTGCGAGGGCATCTACGGAAGCTCGTATCTTGCAAGTATTGCGAGACCCATATACGACTATTATTTTGAAAGTTCCGAAACTGCGGACTCTCCGCAGAGCGAGAATGTTCTTTTGGGGTGAGACTATGGCTGAAAAAATAATCATAGCCTCCGGTAAAGGAGGAGTAGGCAAGTCCTCGTTGACTGCGGGACTTGGCCGTGCCCTGACCGCTATGGGAAAAGCTGTTCTCGTAGTTGATATGGATATAGGGCTTAGAAGTCTCGATTTGATATTCGGTGTGGAAAAGGATATGGTTTTCGATTGGGGCGACATAGTGGAAGAAGCGTGCGACCCTGAGCAGGCAATCGTGAAAACGGACGGTCCAGACCTTATAACTGCACCGATGAGTGTTTTGTCGTCATATACACCCGAGGCGATAAGAGATTTTGCCGGCAGGCTGGATGAGGCTTACGATTATATTCTGTTTGACGCACCGGCAGGTCTGGCTATCGGTTTTGAGTTGGCATGTGCCGCGGCGGACAGAGGGATTGTCGTTTCCACACCCGATGAAGTATGCGTTCGCAGTGTCAATCTGACAGCTGCAAGCATTCGCCGTTTTGACATAAAGGATGTACGCCTTGTTATTAACAGATTTGCCGAGAAAGCAGTACGCAAGGGCAAACTGCTCAACATAGACGATGTTATAGATGCAACATGTGTACGCTTAGTGGGTATTGTGCCTGAGGACCCGACGGTTTCACACTGTGCGGTAAGCGGTACGGCATTGCCGAAAGCCAGCATTGCTGCAAAGGCTTTTTCGCGAATTGCCCAAAGAGTAGACGGCAAAGCAATACCGTTATTCGGTGCCTGAGTTTGGTGATGAAATGAAAAACAAAAAGCTGAAAACTGCATTGATTGTTGTCTGTGTTTTGCTTGCAATAGCGGTTGTTACGCCGTTTATTATAAATGCGGTTGTGATTAAAAGTGCGGACAGGTACATTCTCACTCCGGAGGAAGCAGCAGGTATGGATGCCGACTGTGTTCTGGTGTTGGGTGCAAGGGTATACTCTGACGGCAGGCTTAGTCATATGCTTGAGGACAGAATGAGTTTCGGTGTCGACCTTTACAAATCGGGAGCGGGAAGAAAGCTTCTTGCAAGCGGAGACCATGGGCAGACAGAGTATGATGAAGTCAACAGTATGAAGCAGTATGCTATTGACAGCGGCGTACCTGCAGACGATGTTTTCCTCGACCACGCAGGCTTTTCCACCTATGAGTCCATGTATAGGGCAAGGGATGTTTTTCGGGTTAAGAAAGTAGTTATCGTTACCCAGCAATATCATTTGTACCGTGCGGTTTACAATGCCCGTGCACTTGGTCTTGAGGCATACGGAGTAGCGTCCGACCCAAGGACTTATGTTAAAGAGGTTTATAATAATATCCGTGAGTTTTTGGCAAGGGTCAAGGATTTCGGTATGTGTATATTACAGCCTGAACCTACCTATCTCGGCGAAGCCATACCGATAAGCGGAAGTGCAAGTGAGTCGGATGACAGGGAATATTAAAATAAGTTAAGAAACAAATTTTAAAAATATGTTTTTGCATTAACATACCAACTTCCACAAGCTGAGCCACAACGACTTTACTGACTTTGAGGAGTGAGGGAACGGATTGCTTTGCAATCCGCACGAGCCCGTACTTGTTTGAGCAACAGCGAGTTTACGGGCGAATGTGCCGAGCAACTTTATTTGTGGTACAAGATTTGTGTTGTGGTGAAGCGGACATCAAGGAGGTCTCGGAACGTAGTTCTGAGTGTGCTTTTCTTTTGCTAGCGTTTTCTTTTTCACATAAAAAGAAAATGCTTAAAACAACAAGACTATTAAATGTTTGTTATATCGCAAAAAACAATCGAAAGGGCGGATGAGATGAAGCTTGGAATATTCGGCGGCACCTTTAATCCGCCTCATATAGGACACCTCGGAATAGTCACGGCCATTGCCGACAGTCAGAGCCTTGACAAAGTGCTGATTATTCCTGCGGCGACACCTCCTCACAAAGCGGCACCCGACCTTGCAAGCGGTGAGGACAGGCTTGAGATGTGCCGTCTGACTTTTGGTGTTGACGGGAGATTTGAAGTTTCCGACATTGAACTTCAGCGCAGCGGCAGAAGCTACACATATGATACTCTCTGCCAGATAAAAGAGCTGTACCCCGAAGATGAACTGTTTCTGATTGTCGGCTCCGATATGCTTGAGACGTTCAATCTGTGGTACAGATATAAAGACATTCTTTCCATGTGTACTCTTCTTGCGGCAGCGAGGGAGGAAGATTTTACAATAGACCTTGAAACCGTGTTCTGCAAAACGGAGCTTGATAAGGTTAAGTTTATAAATATAGAAGTAACAGAAGCGAGCTCTACCGAAATTCGTCGTTGCATAAAAGACGGCGAAGGTGCTGACAGGTTTTTGACAAGTGAGACGGTTCAATATATTGAAAAAAGGGGACTTTATAAGTGAGCGTGCCCGAAAAATATAAAGAATATGACGAGCTTCTGCGCTCGAAGCTTGACGACTACCGATACATTCATTCGCTGGGTGTTGCAAAGAGTGCAAAGGACTTGGCGGCAACTTACGGTGCGGATGAGGAAAAGGCATATTTAGCAGGTCTTTTGCATGATGTTATGAAAAACGCATCGGGTGAAGAGCAGTTGCAAATGATATCCAAAGCTGATATAATGTTATCTCCTTGGGAGATGCGAAATGATAAGCTCTGGCATGCAATAGCAGGTGCCGCATTTTTGAAAGTCGAGCTCGGATTTGATGACGAAGAGCTTATCGGAGCTGTACGTTGGCACACAACGGGTAAAGCGGGGATGTCGACGCTTGAAAAAGTGGTCTATCTTGCTGATTTTATCAGCGAGGACAGGTCTTATCCCGATGTTGACGAGGTGCGTCGATTGGCCGCTATAGGACTTGAACAGGCGATTGTGTACACTCAAAAATATTGCATAACAAAACTTTTGAAAGAAAATATGATAGTTGACCCGTCAAGCGTGGAATGCTATAACGATCTTATACGTTTCCGCTGATATGCAGGACGTTTGAAAGGAAGAAAAATTATGACACCTAATGAGTTGACAAGAGAGATAGTAAAGGTTTTAGACACTAAAAAAGCCCAGGACATAGTTGCGATTGCAACTGAAGAACTGACAATTGTTTCCGACTATTTCGTAATAGCATCGGGTACATCAAACACTCATGTGAAATCACTCGCCGATGATGTTGAGTACGAGTTGAGCAAAAAAGGCGTTGAGCCGCTTCATATAGAGGGCAGAGCAACGGGCTGGATACTCCTTGATTACGGCAGTGTTATCGTCCACATTTTCCAGAAAGAGTCACGTGACTATTACAACCTCGAAAGACTTTGGGGCGATGCTCAGCAGCTTGATTTGAGCGATATAATATCAGAATAAAGCAGAGTAAATTATACCTTTTTCCCTGAAAGGAATGACATAAATGGCAAACTATGATTTTAAGACAATTGAAAAGAAATGGCAGGACCGTTGGGAGCAGGAGGGTGCGTTCAACGCTGTTGACGATTTCTCGCTTCCCAAGTTCTACGGACTTATCGAGTTCCCGTATCCCAGCGGAGCGGGTATGCACGTCGGTCACATAAAGGCATACTCCGGCATGGAGGTTGTATGCCGCAAGCGCAGAATGCAGGGCTATAACGTAATGTTCCCGATAGGTTTTGACGCTTTCGGTCTGCCGGCGGAGAACTATGCTATCAAAACAGGCATGCATCCCCGTGTGGTAACGGACACAAACATTGAAAAGTTCAGCGGTCAGCTCAAGCGTGCGGGCTTTTCGTTTGATTGGACCCGTGTTGTTGATACCACAGACGAAAACTACTACAAGTGGACACAGTGGATTTTCCTCAAGATGTTCGAGAACGGACTTGTGTTCCGAGACAAGGCATTTGTAAACTACTGTCCGCACTGTAAGGTTGTCCTCTCAAACGAAGACTCTCAGGGCGGTAAGTGCGACATCTGTAACAGTGATGTTGTTCAGAAGTCAAAGGACGTCTGGTTCCTTCGCATCACCGAGTATGCTGATAAATTGCTCGACGGTCTTAAGGATATCGACTTCCCCGTGAACATAAAGGCCCAGCAGGAGAATTGGATTGGCCGTTCAACAGGTGCGTTTGTAAACTTTACTCTCACCGACACTGATGAGATGCTGAAGATTTATACAACACGTCCCGATACACTCTTCGGTGTAACGTTCATGGTTATGGCACCCGAGCATCCGCTTATTGACAAGTACGCTTCACGCATCGCAAACATGGATGAAGTTGAGGCGTACCGCGTTGAGTGCGGTAAAAAGACTGAGTTTGAGCGTACACAGCTTGTAAAGGATAAGACAGGCGTAAAGCTCAACGGACTTTCAGCTATCAATCCTGTCAACGGCAAAGAAATTCCGATTTATATCTCAGACTATGTAATGATGGGTTACGGCACAGGCGCGATCATGGCTGTTCCTGCACACGACCAGCGTGACTGGGAGTTTGCGAAGAAGTTCGGTATTGATATAATTGAGGTTATCAAGGGTGGCGACATTGAGCAGGAAGCTTATACGGGCGACGGCGAGATGGTAAACTCCGATTTCCTTAACGGCACAACAAATAAAAAGGATTCTATTGAAAAGATGCTCGCTTTCCTTGCTGATAAGGGTATCGGTGAGAAGGGCGTTCAGTATAAGATGAAGGATTGGGCATTCAACCGTCAGCGTTATTGGGGTGAGCCGATTCCGATTGTTCACTGCGAGAAGTGCGGAATGGTCGGTGTACCTCATGATGAGCTGCCGTTAAGACTTCCCGATGTCAAGAACTTTGAACCCGGTGAGGGCGGTGAGAGTCCGCTTGCAAAGATTGATGAGTTTGTCAACTGCACCTGCCCGAAGTGCGGTGCACCTGCAAAGAGAGAAACCGATACAATGCCTCAGTGGGCAGGTTCTTCATGGTACTTCCTGCGTTATATCGACCCCAAAAACGACGATGTTTTTGCGGCAGAGGATAAGCTGAAGTATTGGCTGCCTATCGATTGGTATAACGGCGGCATGGAGCACGAAACCCGCCACCTTATCTATTCACGTTTCTGGCACAGATTCCTCTATGATATCGGTGCGGTACCGGTTGCAGAGCCATATGCAAAGCGTACAGGTCTCGGCGTTGTTCTGGGTGCTGATGGCGTTAAGATGTCAAAGTCAAGAGGAAATGTTGTTGACCCGGATGATGTTATCAAGCAGTACGGTGCTGATACTCTCAGAACATACATTATGTTTATGGGCGATTATACAGCTTCTGCTCCTTGGAATGAGAGTGGCGTTAAGGGCTGTAAGCGTTTCCTTGACAGAGTTGCAAACCTGAGCGATATCGCAAAGGGTAACGGTGTAACTCCGAAACTTGAGTCCGCAATGCATAAGACTGTTAAAAAGGTATCTCAGGATATTGAGGATATGAAGTTCAACACGGCTATCGCTGCGATGATGACACTTCTCAATGAGATAAACAACGTCGGCACAATGACTCTTGACGAGCTTTCAACATTTGTCCGTCTGCTTTGCCCGTTTGCTCCTCACCTTTGCGAGGAGATGTGGGAGCAGCTCGGCGGAGAGGGTCTTTGCTCTCTTGCTCAGTGGCCGTCATATGACGAGAGCAAGTGCGTTGACAATGAGATAGAAATTGCCGTTCAGGTAAACGGCAAGGTGCGTGACAGATTCACAGTGCCTGCCGATATCGATGCACAGAGTGCTATCGCTATGGCAAAAGAGCTCGACAAGGTCAAGGAGTTCACCAACAATATGGCTTTCATTAAAGAACTCTATGTTCCCGGAAAGCTTGTAAACCTCGTTGTTAAACCACTTTAATACATTAAAAAATAAAATTAGATTGAAAGCGGTTGACAATAATTTTAGCTTGTTGTATAATAAGGAGCAAGCTATGAGAAATTAGCCCCTTGCAAATGCAGCGGAGGGAGGGAATATAATGAGTCAGGTTAGAGTAAAAGAAAACGAATCTCTCGAGAGCGCACTCAAGCGTGTTAAGAGACAGACCTCCAGGGACGGAGTCATTCAGGAGGTTCGTAAAAGAGAGCACTATGAGAAACCTTCGGTTAAGAGAAAGAAGAAGTCCGAGGCAGCTCGTAAGCGCAAGTACAAATAATGGGAAGGCGGCAGGTATATATCCTGCCGCTTTTGTCATTAATTAAGAGTGAGCATTTTTAAAGACTAAAAGAAAATGCTAAAGGTGAAATCATTTCTCCGAAAGGATTGATATAGATGAAGCTTGAGAATTTGCTCAAAAAGTTACCCCAAGAACTTGACGGTGTAATGATAACTTCCGAAGAAAACAGACGGTATTTTACAGCTTTTCCGTCAACTGCAGGTGTACTGCTTGTGTCACGAGGCGGCAGCGTGTTTTTGACCGACTCACGCTATGTTGAGGCGGCAGGCAAAAAGATAACATGCTGTCCTGTGAGGGAGACTAAAAATCTGAAAAAAGAACTGCCTGATTTAATGCGGGAGTTTAAAATAAACCGTCTCGGAATTGAAGCGCAGAGAGTGACCGTTTCAGAATATACACGTTACTGTGAAATGCTAAATGACGTTGAAATAGTAGCAGACGGGTCGGTTGATAAGGCAATAAACTCGCTTCGCATGGTGAAAAGTGCGGATGAAATCGCATCAATAAAAAAAGCTCAGGCCATAACCGAGCAAGCATTTGACCATATTTTGAAGTTTATAAAACCGGGTGTCACAGAGCGTGAAATATCGCTTGAACTCGACTACTTTATGCTCAAAAACGGAGCTGAGGCACTGTCTTTTGAAACAATAGCTGTCAGCGGAATAAACTCATCTATGCCACATGGTGTGCCGTCTGACAAGAAAATTGAAAACGGTGATTTTATAACTCTGGACTATGGTGCAGTCTGTGACGGTTATCACAGTGATATGACTCGTACTGTAGCGGTCGGAGCTGTCAGCGACGAGCAGAAAAAGGTTTATGACACGGTGCTTAAAGCTCAGCTTGCCGCACTTGATGTTATGCGCCCCGGAGTGAGATGTTCAGATGCTGATAAAGCGGCAAGGGATGATATAGCAAATGCGGGCTACGGAGCATTTTTCGGTCACGGAACAGGCCACGGTGTAGGTATTGAGATACATGAGGAGCCGAGAGTTTCACCGAGTGCGGAGGATATCCTGGAAGTTGGCAATGTGGTCACCGATGAGCCGGGCATATATCTCCCCGGTTGCTTTGGTGTCAGGATAGAGGATATGGTGCTCATCACCGAGGACGGAATAGAGAATCTTACTAACGCGCCTAAGGAACTTATAGTGCTCTGAATTTTTGACAAGAAAACTTTGCAAAAAGTATTGACAAGTAAACTTGGTAATGCTATTATATAAATACCAAGTATACTTGTCATTTTTGTTAGGAGGTTTACTATGGACAGAGAAGAAATTTTGGCAAAAAGCAGAAACGAAAATCAAAAAATGGATGAGCGTGAACGTGATGTTATAGGTCAGGCAGGCAAAATTGCCGCATTGGTCGGAGCGATTGTGTGTATGCTGATTTATGGCATAGATTATATTTTTGCTGAAAAGTATAGTCCGAGTTGTTTTATCATTTACGGAAGTATAATGGTTGCTATGAATTTGGTTAAGTATATTAAGCTCAAAAGAAAGAATGAGCTGATGTTAACAATTGTCTTCGGGCTTATAACAATTGCTAATCTGGTTATTTACATTATGTCTTTTGTGAGATGATTTTATGGATAATGAATTGGTGTTAAAAAACAGGCTCAAAGAGGCCAGAACAGAGATGCACTTGTCGCAGACACAGCTGGCTGATTTGGTCGGAGTTTCAAGAAATACGATAAGCTCAATAGAAACAGGCCAGTTTAACCCAACAGCAAAACTGGCACTGGTTTTGTGTATAGCTCTCAACAAGAAGTTTGAAGAATTGTTTTATTTTTGATTTTAAGAAACGGTTAAAAAGGGTACTTTATGCGCAAAAAGAAAAATGGGATTCCGATTTTATAATATAACTGTCTCTTTTGGATTAATGCTTAACCCCCGTGAGAAAATAGCCGGCAACATGGAAAAGTATGCTTTCTGTACTGTTAGACCTTGAAAGTACTGCTTTACACCTTTTAAGGCAGCGGGAGAATCTCCATGTGCTTGCGCACTCTCCCAAAAAGAAAATCTTTGCTGTTAACTGTAAAGATTTAAGTTTAATTTTTATTTTCTATTTACAATCCTCTTTTTCTGTGTTAAATTGTAGAAAAAAGGAGGTTTAAAATATGTTTTGTAAAAATTGCGGAAAGGAACTTGACGAAAAGGCTGTAATCTGCCCAGGGTGCGGAGTTGCAACCGATAATTTTAAAAAGGAGCCTGAACAAGCCGCTCCACCTATAACTATTATCAATACTAATAACAACGTAAATACCAACACTAATACTAACACAAATACAAACACGGCACTTCCGGTAAGAGTACCTAAGAGCAAGACGACGGCTCTTATTTTGTGTCTTGTGGGTTTACTTGGCTTTGCCGGTTTGCACCAGTTCTATGTAGGGAAAATTGGTAAGGGTATTCTTTACTTTTTCACAGGTGGATTGTTTGTTTTTGGTACAATAATAGATGCAGTACGCATACTGACTGGTGGATTTAAGGATAAACACGGGGTTCCGCTTGCTTAACCCAATAAAGCATTAATCCTCTCACGTTCTTTAATCCCTTCGGCAGAGTAGTGCCACTTAAGGCCTACTCTGCTTTTGTTTTGCTTGTAAGACTCATACTTCTTGCTGTCAAACACTGACCCTAAAACATAGAATATATTGCCGAAGTGCGAATGTTGCTTCTGCAAATACTATGGATAAAGGTGTTTTGATATGAAAATTAAATTTAGCCGTATACTGCCGATGTTGCTGTGTACGGGAACAATAGCTTTTGCTGCAGCTGTTCCTGCAAGAGCGTTGCCGCCGTCAGGCGGAGAGCTTTTTGACGGTATGGATGTCAGCGAGTTTCAGGGCGACATCGATTTTGAAAGTGCCACCCGTGACGGTATACGTGCAGTTTATATCAGGGTTGGCGTCGGTTCTTCCTATGTTGACCCGTATTTCCACGAGAACTATGAAAAGGCAAAGGCGGCAGGTTTGTATGTCGGCTTTTACCATTATGTGACGGCTCGCAGTGTTGAAGAAGGCAGACAGCAGGCGGAGTTTTTCGCGTCTCAGGTGACGGGTCGAGAGCCCGATATGCGTCTTGCCATGGACTTTGAATCCTTTGGAAATCTTACTGCCGAAGAGGTAAACGAGATATCACGTGAATATCTCTCGACACTTACGGACGCTACGGGTAAGGCCGCTGTGATTTACAGCGACACGTCTAACGCAATAAATGTTTTCGACGATGCACTTGCACGTGAATATCCCTTGTGGGTTGCCGAATACGGTGTTGATGAGCCTGCGGACAACGGCAAATGGGATTCGTGGGTAGGATTTCAGTACACCGACGTCGGAAGAGTTGCGGGAATAAACGGAAACGTTGACCGTGACAGGTTTACACCGGGCATATTGCTCGATGACAGAAGTGCGATTGCAGGAGAGAGAAAAATTCCTACACGTTCGGAGTCACAGCGAATTATCGTCTATGTCCGCCCGGGTGACACACTTTTTCGCATAGCTCGAGAATATGATACAACGGTAGCCGATATCGTGCGTGAAAACAACATTGTTGACCCCAACCGCATTTTTGTCGGCCAGCGGCTAACAATAACAAAGGATGCACGGGACAGCGGCGATGAAACGTATCTTGTCAGAAGCGGAGATACGTTGAACTCGATTGCAGGTCGTTTCGGAGTTTCAGTTTCGTCAATAGTCAGTGCAAATAATATAGAAAATCCGAATATAATTTTTCAGGGTGAGAGGCTCAGAATACCGTCAGCCAAAAAGTCGGGAACCTTTTATACGGTAAGACGAGGGGATACCGTGAGCGGAATTTCCTCACGCGAGGGAGTGCCGATAGCCGAAATAACGGGTATAAATGAGCTTGAAAACCCCGATGCTATATACTCGGGACAGCAATTGAAGCTCTATGAGCATAATAATACGCAGGAAGAATAAAAAAAGTATTGAAATATATAGCCGAATAGTATAAAATAAATGTGTAAAACTAAAACATCGGAGGAGACAAAATATGGTTTCAGCAGGCGATTTCAGAAACGGCATTACGTTTGAAATGGACGGCGAAGTTTATCAGATTATCGAGTTTCAGCACGTTAAGCCCGGTAAGGGTGCGGCGTTCGTCAGAACAAAGATAAGAAACGTTATTGCAGGTTCTGTTGTTGAGCGTACTTTCAACCCCACAGAAAAATTCCCCACCGCTTATATCGAGCGCAAGGAGATGGAGTATTCTTATAACGACGGCGATCTCTACTACTTCATGGATCCCGAAAGCTATGAGCTTATCCCGATTAACTCCAGCGAGCTTTCTGACAACTTCAAGTTTGTTAAGGAGAACACAGTTTGTAAGATTCTCTCTTACAAGGGCAATGTTTTCGGCGTTGAGCCTCCCACAAGTGTTACTCTTGAAGTTACTCAGACCGACCCCGGTTTCAAGGGCGACACAGCAACCAATGCTACAAAGCCGGCAACTCTTGAGACAGGCGCTGAGATAAAGGTACCGCTCTTCATTGAAGAGGGCGAGCTTGTTATTGTTGATACCCGTACAGGCGAGTATGTCAGCAGAGCATAAATTGAAGGGAGAAATTGAAATGACTGTTACAGAAAAAGTTGCTTACATCAAGGGTCTTGTTGACGGACTTAACCTTGACGGCACAAAGGACGAAGTTAAAGTTATAAAGGCTATGATAGATTTGCTTGACGATATCGCAATGAGCGTTGCAGATCTCGAAGAAGGTCTTGACATTGTCAGCGAGCAGATTGATGCTGTTGACGAGGACCTTGCAGAGCTTGAGAGCTTTGTGTACGATGAAGATGATTGCGATTGCGACGACTGCTGCGACGATGACTACTATGAGGTCGAGTGCCCCAAGTGCGGCGAGATCATCTGCGTTGATGAGGGCATCCTTGAGGACGGCAGCATTGATTGTCCCAACTGCGACACACTTCTTGAGTTTGATTTTGATTGCGATTGCGACGATTGCTGCGACGAGGACTAATAGAATAGTTTATACAGCACGCACCGCCTTAGGCGGTGTCTTTTTTTGCAGATTTTATAAGACCATATTACACGATGCAAGCAAGCACCAGGGCTTCTTCAACCTTTGAATAAATTGAATCGAAATCTGAGAGAGGGAGCGGATTTTTACCTTTGCCGAGTTCAAAAGTGAACGCCGGGCGGTGAAACTCTTCTATAAACCAATCTTTAAATCCTGCGTGGGAGTATAAACCTTGATTTTTAACTAAGGTATAGCCGCTGGAGGCTGCAAAAATTTCTGCAAGGTGTTTGCCTCTTTCGGGGGTGTACTTTCCGTATTCGTAAAAGATTTCTTCGCCCTGACTGTGCAGTGCTACGGCGTGAGACGGCTGTCGGTTTCGGCAAAGGTTGGCAATGGCCTGTGTCTCGGGTTCGCTTTCGGGTGCATATCCGCCGAATCTTCGTGGAGAGGGCCCTGTTATTCCCGATTCAATTTCGAGCTTTCGTGATATATCCCAGCCTGCGTTGAAATTGTGATTTATGTCCACGCCGCCTGCGTTTGAGTTCCATTCGGAGAGATTGTTGTTTGACGCTCTTTTGACAAGGCTTTGTTGTTTTCCTGCAGAGGCAATACCGTTGAGAGCAATCTCAACTCCGTCAGGATTGACGCAGGGTATAAAAATTACCTCACGTCGGCTCAATGCACCGCCGACATCTATTCCGCACAAGGATTTTCTGCTTTGCATAGCGTTACAAAGGTTTTCGACAAACCGAAGCAGGACAAGTACTGTTATCCACTCCTGGGCGTGAAATCCCGCGGCTATAAGAACGGGGTTTTCAGCTCTGCCCAGGCATAAAAACGGAATTCTTCTGAAACAGAGGCTGTGACCCAACACACCCGTTCGCAAAAAAGGATAACGGCATTTTAATTTTGATATTGTATTGCTTAGGGTCTTGTAGTCAGGCGGACAACAAGGTATAATAAAATTCATAGGGCATTGATACAAACGCAATTCAGCGCTGCATGTTCCTTTCAAAGAGTTGACAGTTATTTTTATTCGGAACACAGCGCAAATAATACAAAAACGGGAGAATACTTATGAATCTTAATGAAAAAACCCTGGAAAAAATATATATCTATAACGGAAAGATAATAAACGTGCGTGCAGACAGAGCCGAACTGCCAAACGGCAAGGAGGCAAAGCGTGAAGTTGTAGAGCATCCGGGCGGAGTGACGGTTGCGGCGTTGACGGATGACAATGAGCTTATGTTTGTGCGTCAATTCCGTTATCCCTACGGCGAGATTGTCCTTGAAATTCCGGCAGGCAAGCTCGAATACGGAGAAGACCCGTTTGAGGCAGGAAAGCGTGAATTAAGAGAAGAGACGGGAGCAATAGCGAGGGATTATAAGGATATCGGAAATTTCTATCCTACTCCCGGATACTGTGGCGAGATAATTCATATGTATGCCGCAAAAGGCTTATCGTTTACCGATATGGACCCTGATGAGGATGAGTTTTTGGCGGTTGAGAAGATACCGCTTGAAAAGGCTGTGGATATGGTGCTCAATAACGAAATCAGGGACGGAAAGACGCAAGCGGCAATTCTGAAGGTTGCCGAACTTGTCAGGAGGGGTGCGTTTTGAAAATAGTATTGGCGTCATCATCGCCCAGAAGAAAAGAGCTTCTGAAAACGGCAGGAATAAGCTTTGAGATAGATGTTGAGGGAGTGGAAGAGGTCGCAGACGGAGAAACGGTTGAAGAAATTGTCTGTTCTTTAGCCCGACAAAAGTGTATGCCTGTGGCCTTGCGCAGACCGAAAGACTGTGTTATTGGTGCAGATACGGTTGTGGCCCTTGATGGTAAAATTCTCGGAAAACCCGAAGATAAAGAGGACGCAAAGAGAATGCTTCGCACGCTTTCAGGTAAAAGCCATGCGGTTTATACGGGAGTTTGCATTGCGGCAGACAGTAAAAAATATGTTTTTTGTGAAAAAACCGAGGTTAAGTTTTTTGAGCTGACCGATAGTGAGATAGAGCAATATGTAGAAACGGGCGAGCCAATGGATAAAGCCGGAGCGTATGGGATTCAAGGGCTTGGCTGTACGCTTGTTGAAGAAATTCATGGAGACTATTTTAACGTTGTGGGTCTGCCCGTTGCAAAAACTGTACGAAGAATCAGAGAGATAGTCAAAAAATAAAAACAAAGCAGAAGGTTAATCCTTCTGCTTTGTTTTTTAGCCACCTGTTACGGAACCGTCCTCCGGATTGGGCAGAAGATTGCCGGCATCAGAGAGCATTTCTGATACGCCGTCAGATACTCTCTCGGAAAGACTTTCCGTATTCCTTTCGGTTGTGGTTCGGGCGGCTGAGGTTGTTTCACGTCTGGAGGTTGTAGTGGTGTCGTTGTTACCGTTGGTGCAGCCGGTCAAGGCAAACACGAAAAAGGCGGCAACGGCTAAAATCAGACTTAGAGATTTTTTCATTTTTCAGCGCTCCTGTCTTATAATGAACCTTTTGGTTCTGTAATATTATTGGCGCTCTAAGTGTTTTTATTCGTTTTTATTTTTATTAGAATTTTGTGTGATGAAAAAATTTACAGAAAATAAAAACTGCTGTCAACGTTGAGCGTTGACAGCAGTTTTTGATTTACGGATTAAGTCTGTTCGGGCCTCTGAATATAAACATGGCTTCTTTAATGTGAAGTCCGAGCATGAGCATTGTCATACGGTCGATGCCTATGCCGAAGCCGCCGTGAGGCGGACAGCCGTACTTGAAGAATTCAAGATAGAACTCAACGTCCTTATCCAATCCTTTTTCCTGAGCCTGGCTTTTAAGAACGTCGTATCTGTGTTCACGCTGTGCACCTGTTGTGATTTCAACGCCACGCCATATAAGGTCGTAACCCTGGGGAACACCTTGTTCATCACGCATGTGATAGAAAGCACGTTTTTCGGCATCAAAGTCGGTTATGAACAGGAACTCGTGTCCGAACTTCTTCATAACCCACTCATAGCTGAGCCTTTCGGCATCTGTGGTAAGGTCGCCTTTTTCGCTATCGTCTATTGTGTAGCCGAACTCTTTTTCAAGCTCTGCATAAAGTTCTTTAAGGGAGATTACGGGGAACGGAGTGGTCGGAACAACAACATCTATACCGAAGAGTTCTTTTATCTCGTCGCCGTATTTTTCTTTTACGACTTTGAGCATATAAGCGAGCAACTCTTCTTCCATTTTCATAACATCTCTGAAAGAGTTTATATAGCTGAATTCGAGGTCGAAGCCTGAAAATTCGGTTGTGTGCTTGCTGGTGTAGGACTTTTCAGCTCTGAAAACAGGGCCAACTTCAAAAATACGTTCAAATCCGCTTGCCATAGCCATCTGCTTATAGAACTGCGGGCTCTGTGCAAGGTAAGCGTTGCGGTCGAAATACTTAACCTCAAAAACTTCAGAGCCGCTTTCGCTTGCTGCACCGATGAGTTTGGGTGTGTGAATTTCGATGAAATCTTTTTCTATAAGGAATTGTCTCATGGCGTTGACCATAGCGGTCTGAACCTTGAACATGAGCTGATTTTCGTCTGTACGAAGATCTATCCAGCGGTAGTCAATACGCTGGTCGATGCTTGAACGCTCAACAGCCTTTTTCTTCTTTGTTGCAGGGATTTCCTTACGCATAATCGGAAGAGCGTCAGCAATGGACTCAATTTTGATATCGGTGGGAATAAGCTCAATGCCGTTGAGCTTAACGAAATCGTTTGCAATAGCGGTGCCTGTGATTGAGACAACCGAATCAGGGGTGAGCTGTGCGATTGTATCGCAAAGATGCTCGGCTTTTTCTTTTTCAACGGTTATCTGTAATTTTCCCGTAATGTCCTTGAGTACGATAAAAGCCATAGCCTTACCGTCACGCAGGTTTTCAATAAAGCCCTGAACGAGAACAGGTTTATCGAGATTGTTTTTTATGTCTGCAATAAAGGTACTCTCCAATATTTGAGCCCTCCCATAAGATTGTTGATGTCAAAAGATTCGATGCCGTCAGCTGAAAAGGAATCTGCAAGTGCGTTTGCGGCTGTCTGTACCCACATGGATGAAAATTCATCGGTGAAGTTATCAATTGTGAAAACAGTCTTTTCGCCGTTTTCCATATTCTTGACGGTGACTTCACCCTTTTCGATATCGTCATCACCTATGACGCAGGTGAACTTTGCACCGATTTTATCAGCATATTTCATCTGAGCCTTAACGGAACGGCCTGCGATATCGAACTGAGCACCGACTCCCTCTGCACGAAGGTCCGTACAGATTGCAGCAGCCTTGAGAGATGCGTTGTCGCCGATAGAAGCGATGTATATGTCACAAGTCTGGTTGCCGGGAAGTTCTATGCCCTGAGCCTCAATAACGCTGAGGATTCTTTCAAGACCCATTGCAAAGCCGAGAGACGGTGTGTGCTGACCGCCAAGCTCCTCTATAAGACCGTCGTAGCGTCCGCCGCCGCCGCATACAAGGCCTGCGGTTTTCTCGTTGTTTGAAACAAACTCAAAAACGGTCTTTGTATAGTAGTCAAGTCCGCGAACGATTTGAGGATTGACGACATATTCGATGTTTAAAGCGTCAAGATAGCTCTTGACTTTATCAAAATGTTCTTTGCACTCGTCGCAAAGATAATCGAGGACAACCGGTGCTTCGGCAGCTATTTTTGAGCAGATTGGGCTCTTGCAGTCAAGAATTCGCATTGGGTTACGCTCAAGTCTGTCAAGACAAGTGCCGCAAAGCTCCTCTTTATAGCTCTCGAAATATGCTTTGAGTGCCTTGTGGTATTCGGCACGGCATGTCGGGCAGCCGATTGAATTTATTTCAAGAGTTAAATCATCTATTCCGAGGAAAGCAAAAATTTCATTTGCAAGTGAAATGAGCTCCGCATCAGCCGCAGGTGAGGGTGTGCCGAATACCTCGACTCCGAATTGATGGAATTCCCTGTATCTGCCGGACTGCGGTTTTTCATAGCGATAGCAGGGAGTTATATAGCAAACTTTCTGCGGCAGAGGCTCATTGAACAGACCGTGCTCAAGGTAGGCACGTGCCGCACCGGCGGTACCTTCGGGCTTGAGTGTTATTGAACGGTCACCTTTGTCAAGAAAAGTATACATCTCTTTCTGAACAACGTCGGTCGTGTCACCGACACCTCTGGCAAAAAGCTCTGTATGCTCAAAAACAGGTGTTCTGATTTCCTTGAAACCAAAATTTGAGGCAATGTCAAGCAAGGTGTTTTCTACAAAACGGTTTTTATAGCTGACGGCAGGCAGCACATCCTGAGTGCCTTTGACAGCCTTTGTGAAAAGAGCCATTCTTTTCAATCCTTTCAAAAAAACAGTAAATTGAGGCGGATTGCTCCGCCTCATATTGAGATCATTTTGGGTTTACTATGTCGCGCCAGTCGAGGTCACCTCTTGCAAGGCTGTGAATGAGAGCCTCTGCAGTTGCAATGTTTGTGGCGACGGGAATATTATGAACGT
The DNA here is from genome assembly GCA_045604185.1 of Acutalibacteraceae bacterium. Taxonomy (GTDB): domain Bacteria; phylum Bacillota; class Clostridia; order Oscillospirales; family Acutalibacteraceae; genus CAG-177. The sequence goes on from JAZUNO010000006.1 coordinate 20,827, forward strand.
CGCACAAACGCAGGAGATTGGCATCGTTTGGTTCGTGTGGTTTTGGGGCGGAGGGATCTCTGAACATCAGCAGAAGATCTATTTCATCGCAGGCTATGCGTGATGCGATTTGCTGATCTCCACCCTGGGGACCGCTCAAAAAGCGCTGAATAGTAAGCCCTGTGGCCTCGGAAACGAGCTTGCCGGTTGTGCCGGTTGCACAGAGAGTATGTCGGCTCAAAATTCCGCAATAAGCTATGCAGAATTGTGTCATAAGTTCTTTTTTCGAGTCGTGGGCCATAAGAGCAATGTTCAAGTTGGCGTCCCCCTTCATAAAATATAGGAATAAAATAAAACCTTACGAATATAATAGCAGACAAACGCAAATATGACAAGTTTTTTTTGTAACAACTTACAAAAAAATCAGTTTTTTAGTCGTTTTTCTCTTGTGTTTCGCTGTCGCTATTTGTATTTTTCTCGCTTGCCTCTGCATTTTCGGCCGTCTCGTCACTTTCTTCCTGTTCTTCCTCGCTCGGAGCGCAGGCTACAGTTACGAGTTTTTCACCCTCAGATACACGCATTACACGTACACCCTTTGACGGACGGGCGAATGTGCTTATCTGTGCAACGGGTATTCTTATGATTATACCGTCAGAGGATATGAAGATTACATCTTCTGTCTCATCGACAACGGCAATCGCTGAAACGTCACCGTATTTTTCAACTCTGTAGTTTATCGTACCCTTACCGCCACGGGACTGAAGGCGGAAATCATCATTTTCGCTTCTGCGTCCGTAGCCGAGTTCGCTGACGGTAAGAACAGTTTTGCCCTCTTGGAGGACATCCATACCGACAACCTCGTCGCCCTCGCGAAGCTCGATTGCCTTAACACCTCTTGCGGTTCTGCCCAGAGGTCTTGCATTGTTTTCATTGAAACGGATGCACATACCCTTGCGTGTTGCGACGAGCAGGTCGTCGTTGCCGCTTGTAAGACGTACCCATGCGAGCTCGTCATCGTCATCGAGGTTTACGGCAATAACGCCGTTCTTGCGGACGTTTCTGTATGCATCAAGGCTTGTACGCTTGATAATGCCCTTGCGTGTGACCATGCAGAGGAATGCGTCGGGGTCATACTCCGGAACTCTTATCATTGCAGATACCTTTTCTTCCGGTTCAAGCGGCAAGAGGTTTACAATGTTGATGCCCTTGCTGTTCTTTGAACCCTCGGGAATTTCGTAACCTTTAAGACGGTAGGTTTTGCCTTTTGTGGTAAAGAACATTACATATTCATGTGTTGAGCAGGTGAACATGGTTTTTGCAACATCTTCTTCACGCCTTGTCATGCCTTTAACACCTCTGCCGCCTCTGTGCTGGCTTGAGTATGTATCGGCAGGAATACGCTTGATATAGCCGAGATTTGTCATTGTAAATACGCAGGTCTCTTCGGGGATAAGGTCTTCGATGTCGACTTCGCCCGAGACGTTGACGATTTCTGTTCTTCTGTCATCGGCAAACTTGTCTCTGATAGCCATTGCTTCTTTTTTGACTATTTCAAGAACTTTTGCTTCGTCTGCGAGTATTTCAAGGAACTCTGCGATTTTTATCTTGAGTTCATCAAGTTCATTTGTAATTTTGAGAATTTCAAGGCCTGCCAACTGACCGAGGCGGAAAGCTACGATAGCGGCAGCCTGCGGCTCATCAAAATCAAACTTTTCCATAAGGGCTGTCTTGGCCTCTGCCTGACCGCCCTTACAGGCTCTGATAGTGGCGATAATCTCGTCGACAATATCAATAGCCTTTGCAAGACCTTCAAGGATATGAGCTCTGTCCTGAGCTTTTTTGAGGTCGTATCTTGTTCTGCGAACGATAACTTCCTCTTGGAACTTGATGTAGTGATTGAGAATTTCTTTAAGTGACAGCTGTTTAGGTTCACCGTTAACAAGGGCAATCATGATTGCACCAAAGGTGTCTTGAAGCTGAGTGTAGTTAAAGAGCTGGTTGAGAACGACCTGGGGATTTGCATCTCTCTTAAGGTCGATTGAAATAAGCATACCCTTCTTTGAGGAGTAGTCGTTGACGTCGGAAATGCCGTCGATACGCTTGTCCTTAACGAGGTTGGCAATGTTTTCGATAAGTCTTGCCTTGTTTACCATGTACGGCAGTTCGGTAACCTGAATTTCATTTCTGCCGTTCTTCTTTTCGACGATTTCTGTCTTGGCACGAAGGGTTATCTTGCCTCTGCCGGTGGCATAGGCGGCTCTGATTCCGGATCTTCCCATAACAATTCCGCTTGTGGGGAAGTCGGGACCTTTGATGTATTCCATAAGACCGTCAAGGTCTATGTCGGGATTGTCGATAAGAGCGCACATTCCGTCGATAACTTCACCGAGGTTGTGGGGCGGAATGTTTGATGCCATACCGACAGCAATACCAACCGAACCGTTGACCAGAAGATTCGGAAATCTTGAGGGCAGAACGGTGGGCTCCTTAAGACGGTCGTCATAGTTTGTTGTAAAGTCAACGGTATCCTTGTCAATATCGGTGAGCATTCTCAGGGACATCTTGCTCATTCTGGACTCCGTATAACGGTATGCTGCAGGCGGGTCACCGTCAACGGAACCGAAGTTACCGTGACCGTCGACTAAAATATATCTCATTGAGAAAGTCTGTGCCAGACGTACCATTGCATCATAAACAGATGCGTCACCGTGAGGATGGTAGCGTCCGAGAACGGAACCGACGGTATCAGCACACTTTCTGTATGCCTTATCGGGAGTCAGTCCGTTTTCGTGCATGGTATAAAGAATTCTGCGGTGGACGGGCTTCAAGCCGTCTCTTACATCGGGAAGTGCACGGGAAGTGATAACGGTCATCGAGTAGTCGAGGAACGATTTGCGCACTTCTTTATTCAGGTCAACATTTATAATTTTTTGAGTGTCGCGTGCGTCACCAAACTCCATTTTCATTTAGTCCTTTCCGAAAATCAAATATCCAGATTCTCAACGAATTTTGCGTTCTTTTCAATGAATTCGCGGCGGGGCTCAACTTTGTCACCCATGAGGATTGAGAAAGTCTCATCCGCCTCCATGGCATCTGCAAGCGTGACTCTGAGCATAATTCTTGTTGCGGGGTCCATGGTGGTTTCCCAAAGCTGTTCGGGGTCCATCTCACCGAGACCTTTGTATCGCTGAATGTCACAGCTGCCGCCAAACTCCTCGACTTTCTGGTCTCTTTCCTCGTCGGAGAAAGCGTAGGCGAACTTTTTGCCCTTGCTTACTTTGAAAAGAGGCGGCTGTGCAAGATAGACATAGCCCTCCTCTATGAGAGGACGCATATAGCGGAAGAAGAACGTGAGCAGAAGAACTCTGATGTGGGCACCGTCGACGTCGGCATCGGCCATGATAACGACTTTTTCATAACGGATTTTACTCAGGTCGAAATCTTCACCTATACCCGTACCCAGAGCCATAACGACGGGTTGAAGCTTGTCGTTGCCGATAACTCTGTCCAGACGGGCTTTTTCGACGTTGAGCATCTTACCCCAGAGCGGGAGAATAGCCTGATATGTTCTGTCTCTGCCTTCTTTTGCGGAGCCACCGGCCGAATCTCCCTCGACGATGTATATTTCGGTGCCTGCTGCCTGCTTTTCGGTACAGTCAGCCAGTTTGCCGGGAAGAGAGTTGCCCTCGAGAGCTGATTTTCTTCTTGCGAGCTCACGGGCTTTTCTTGCGGCTTCTCTTGCACGTGAAGCATCGAGAGCCTTGCTGAATATAGCCTTTGCAACAGCAGGATTCTCTTCGAAGTAAGTCATCAGTTTTTCGTAGACCGTTGTTGATACGAGCTGGGTTATGTCGGTGTTGCCGAGCTTGCCCTTTGTCTGCCCCTCAAACTGAGCCTCTGTAAGCTTTACGCTGATAACTACAGTCAGACCCTCACGCACGTCGTCACCCGAAAGCTTCTTGTCAGCATCCTTGAGAATGCCGTATTTGCGTCCGTAGTCGTTGAAGACTCTTGTAAGAGCTGTTTTAAAACCTGTCTCATGCGTACCGCCGTCAACGGTGTGGACGTTGTTTGCGAATGAGAGCATGGTCTCATTGTAGCTGTCTGTATACTGCATTGCGATTTCTGCACTTCTGTCGCCGTTTACAGCGGAGAAGTGAATGGGAGTCTCATGAAGAGTGTTGAGTCCACGGCTTGTGGTGAGGTAATCAACAAAGCTCGCAAGACCGCCCTCATAGCAGTATTCTTTTTCGATTATATTTTCACTGTCACGTCTGTCGGCGAGAGTGATGCAAAGTCCTGCGTTAAGGAAGGCGGACTCACGCAGATGACGCTCGAGTGTATCAAAGTCATATACGGTGGTTTCGCGGAAGATTTCGGGGTCGGGTTTAAAGCGGATAGTTGTACCGCTGTCGTTGGAAGTTCCGATTTCCTTGAGGTCATATTCCGGATGACCGCCCTTTGAAAAGCGCTGTTGATATACATGGCCGTTCTGAGAAACCTCAACCTCGAGCCACTCCGACAGTGCGTTAACAACGGAAGAACCGACGCCGTGAAGACCTCCGGATACCTTGTATCCGCTACCGCCGAACTTACCGCCTGCGTGGAGAACGGTCAGAACGACCGTGACGGTTGAAATACCCATTTTCTCGTTGATGCCAACGGGGATACCGCGTCCGTTATCCTTAACGCTGATAACGTCGCCGGGCAAAATTTCAACGTCGATGTTGGTACAGAAACCTGCCAAAGCTTCATCTATGGAGTTGTCAACAATCTCATAGACGAGGTGGTGAAGGCCTCTGGGCCCGGTTGAACCGATATACATACCGGGGCGCTTGCGTACAGCTTCAAGACCTTCAAGCACCTGAATCTGGCTTGCGTCATATTCTTCGGTAACAGTTGTGTCTATATTCTTGTCAAGCTCAACATTTTCGTCAAGCTCGAGTTCGATATCATCTCTGTTCTCGATATTATCCAAGGGGTAAACCTCCTGTTCAGTTAGGGTGAAGAGTTTCGGTTACTCTGAACACCTTGTTTTTATTGACGGTTTGCGAGAGTGGAGAACATACTCTGTCTCTTCTTCTTGGGCTTGTACTTGGGAGGATTCTCAAGTCTCATTTTTGCACTCTTTGATTTTGCGAGGTACTTGTTGACCTGAATGACGGGTGAAGTCATATCAGCACTCATATAGTCAACGCAGTTTGCAAGCAACTCCTGGTTATTGTCAAGCTGACCGAGAATTGTGACGACGATGATGTCCTGAATTTCGTTTGTACCGTCGTCATAAATTTCATTGAGCAGGTTGAAGAGCTTCTTCATCTTCTGCGGATTGTTTTCTTTTATGACGGATATAATAACGGGAGCACCGTGAACTTTAAAGAACTCTTCGGGCAGGAACTGACCGTATTTTTCGATATTCTTCTTGTACTCCTCACGAAGCTCGGGATACAGTACGCTGAGTCTGTTTGCGAAGGTGTTGGAGTCGTAGCAGGCGTCACCGTTTTTTGCAGCTGCCTTTGAAACCGGAGTGGGGAGCTTGGTCTTTTTCTTGGCCGCAGCGGCAGTCTTGCCGAAACGCTCCGTAATAAGCTCTGCAAACTCATTTGAAAGATATTTGATATCCTTTTCGTCGGCGGTTTCGAGGTCGAGCAGAGAGTGAGCAAGGCGGCTGAAATCGGCATCGCTTACGCCGTTTTCGTTTTCTGCACCGAGAAGGGTAATTTTTTTGTCATAGTGCTCGATTCGAATAGCTTTGTTTTCGCCTGCGAAGTCCATAACGGCACGTCCGCTGACTTCGGTCATGGGAAGCTCGTCCGAGCTTATATTGTCGGGATATACGGGCTTGAAACCGAGTTCGGTGACGGTGGGTTCGATGCCCTTTAAAATTGCGCCCAGAGCGGTTTTGATATCAAACATAAACAGTTCTCCTTTAATATAAATACATAAGTTTATATATACTCATATATTATAGCACGCTTTTATCGTTTTGTCATGCTTTTTTTGATATTTATTGTCGTTGATTTGCAAGAAAATCGGCCTTTTTGAGCTTGACGAAAGGCTAATGCTGTGATAATATAAAAAACTAACAGAAAAGCAAAGAAAAGAGCTTGCGAAATGAAAGAAAAAGTTGTGATAAATATTGCCGATTCGCACTCTGACGCACACGACAGTTACTCCTCGGAGCTCGATGTTTTGGGCACGTTGGAGTATGTTGACGGCGGATACGAATTGGTTTATGAGGAGACCGGTGAGGGGCTTCAGGGATGTGTGACAACGCTGCGATATGAGGGTGACGGTGTTGTGACAATGACCAGGGCCGGTGAATACACTACGCAGATGATATTCGAACGTGAGAAGCGACATTCGTGCCATTATATGACCCCTATGGGTGAGATAGTTATGGGTGTGTTTGCCCGTAAGGTTGAGTCGGACATAAAGGAAAACACAGGCAGTTTACTGTTAAATTACACGATAGATATAAATGCGGATTTTGCGGCAATAAATGAGTTAAAAATAACCGTAAATCCGGTCTGAAGAAGCTGAAAGGATGATTATTGTATGTCAGTGCTTGTAAAACAGGTTCAGGACAAGTTGAGTGCTCTTATAACAACTGCGGCTCAAAAAGCTATGGAGACGGGCGAGTTGCCGCAGGCAGAGCTTGCACCGTTTAATATAGAAATTCCCGCAAACAGGGATAACGGAGATTATTCCACTAATGCCGCTATGGCATGGGCGAGGACTTTCCGCCGTGCACCTGCACAGATAGCTGCGGCTATAACCAAGAATATCTGTCTTGACGGCAGCTTTTTTGATTCATGCGAAGCGGCAGGTCCGGGCTTTATAAATTTCAGACTCTCTGACCGTTTTTACTCCGAAATTTTAAAGGATATACGCACAAAGGGTGCCGATTACGGACGTTCCGACTACGGCAAGGGCGAAAAGGTAAACGTCGAGTTCGTATCCGCAAACCCCACGGGTCCGATGCACATGGGTAATGCCAGGGGTGGTGCGTTGGGCGATTGCCTTGCGGCGGTTATGGATTTTGCCGGCTATGACGTAAGCCGTGAGTTCTATGTAAACGACGCAGGCAACCAGATAGAGAAGTTTGCTCTGTCGCTTGATATACGCTATCAGCAGATATATAAGGGTGAGGCTGCTCCCGAACTGCCCGAGGACAGCTACCATGGCGAGGATATCATGGAAAGAGCCAAGGAGTTTGCGGCTGTATACGGTGATAAATATATCGACGCAACAGAGGTTGAACGCAGAGCGGCTCTTGTGGAGTTTGCGTTGCCCAAGAATATTCAGGCAATGCATGACAACCTTTCAAAATACAGAATTGAATATGACACATGGTTCCTTGAGAGCACGCTTCACAACGGTACAGAGCTTAAGGATACAATTGAGCTGATGAAAGAAAAGGGACTTACCTACGAGCTTGACGGAGCACTCTGGTATAAGAACCGTGAGGTTATGACAAAGAAGCTTCTCGAACAGGGTAAGACTCAGGAAGAGATAGATAAGCTTGAACTCAAGGACGATGTTCTTGTTCGCCAGAACGGCAACCCGACCTATTTTGCCGCTGATATAGCGTATCACCGCAATAAGTTTGCAGTAAGAGGCTTTGACAGAGCCATTGATATCTGGGGTGCTGACCACCACGGTCACGTTGCCAGAATGAAGGGTGCACTTGACGCTATCGGTCTTGACGGTGACAAGCTTAATGTGGTTCTTATGCAACTTGTTTTGCTGATGAAAGACGGAAAGCCTATTCGTATGTCAAAGCGTACGGGCAAGGCGATAACACTTGTTGACTTGCTTGAAGAGATTCCGATTGATGCCGTTAGATTCCTGTTTAACATGCGTGAGCCTGCCTCAAAGATGGAGTTTGATTTTGACTTAGCTGTTGCACAGAACTCACAGAATCCCGTCTACTACTGCCAGTATGCTCATGCCCGTATCTGCAGTATCCTCAGAAAGTTGCAGGAGCAGGGTGTAGAGATTACGGATTGCACCGACGAACAGCTTGATATGCTCAAAGCTCCCGAGGAGCGTGAGATAATCAGACATCTTGCATCACTTACGGATGAGATAGTTCTTTCTGCAAAGAACTATGACCCTGCAAGAATAACACGCTACTGTGTAGAGCTTGCAACCCTTTTCCACAAGTTCTATAATGCTTGCCGTGTTAATTGTGACGATAAGGATTTGAGCAAGGCGAGAATCTATCTTTGCCTGTGTGTAAGAGACGTGCTCAGGAACATTCTGACAATGCTCAAAATCACCGTTCCCGAGTCAATGTAAAACCAAGAAGCCGCCCAAGGGCGGCTTCTTTTAATAACCGAAAGAAAGATTAAAATAAATATTGATAAGAAAAAGCAGCACAAGCGACGCCGCAACGTGGGTGTGAAGTGAATATGGCGAGGGAACGGATTGCAAAGCAAGCCGCACGAGCCCGTACTCGCCGAAGGCTTACGGGCGAATGTGCCGA
>JAZUNO010000007.1:0-16394 GCA_045604185.1 Acutalibacteraceae bacterium
GTTGAGTTGCCAATTTGTCTTCCTAAGACCGCTTGGCCTCCGACTTTGACCTCAACATTCTTGGGCAGACCGTCCATAAGGTTACGGCCCTTGATGTTTATTGCACCCTCACCCTCGTAAGGATAAGCAGAACCGATTTTAATCTTGATATCTTCAGCGGTTCTTTCACCGATAAGAAGATTATACTTCTTTTTAATATAGTTGATGATAGCCTCGTCAAAAGAGTCGCCTGCCACTCTTGCAGAGTTGGCGGTAACAACGTCGCCCAGGGATATAACGGCAACTTCGCTTGTGCCGCCGCCGATGTCAACAACCATGCTGCCGGTGGGTTCGGAAACAGGAAGTCCTGCACCGATAGCCGCTGCCATGGGCTCCTCGATAAGGCTTACGTACTTAGCACCTGCACTTCTTGCAGCATCGTTAACAGCGTTGCGCTCAACGCCTGTAACACCTGAGGGAATACAAATCATAACTCTTACCCTTGCAAAAGGTGAGTTCTTTGTAACCTTCTTTATGAATGCCTTAAGCATATCGGCAGTAATATCGAAGTCTGCGATAACGCCATCCTTAAGCGGACGGACCGCAGTGATGGAACCGGGTGTTCTGCCGATCATCTCCTTAGCCTCTGTTCCGACAGCAACAACCTTAGGCGGATTGTACTTCTGGTCAACAGCGACAACCGAAGGCTCTCTTATAACAATACCCTTTCCTTTAACGAAAACCAGCGTATTTGCGGTACCGAGATCGATACCTACATCAAGTGAAAATAACATGTTGTTCTCCTTTCAACAGCGTCCGATATATTTTTAACATCAGCACCCGATTTGTTATTTATTATTACAGTTTTTAGTAAATTTCATTATATCATTATCGGTGCTTTTTTTCAAGTTTAACCGTTGAGCGCGGCAAAATTTGCTTTATTGCTCTTATAGAGCTTTTTGTAGACCTCATAGTTCTTATCATAAACAGCCTTATTTTCAGGATTCGGAACAAAGGTCTTTCTTGCAGGTATAAGCTTTTTAGCGTCAAGCATGCTGTCTATCAGGCCAAGTCCGACAGATGAAACAACCGCCGCACCTACTGCTCCTACATTCTGCGGACTTGAAACGGTCTCAACCGTTCTGCCCATGCAGTCAGCAAGAATCTGGCAGGTAACATCCGAAAGTGCGCCACCGCCGACAAAGCGGATAACGTTTGATGTTTTAACCTTTTTATCCTGAGTCTCAACAAACCATCTCAGGTGCATACATGTTCCCTCAACAACCGCTCTTATAAGCTCGGTCTTGCCGGTCTCAAGGCTGATGTTAAAGAACATTCCACGGGCATTGGGGTCCTCAAACGGACATCTGTTACCGTGGAGCCACGGAGTGAAGATAACGCCGCCGCATCCCACCGGGGTCTTCTTGATAACCTCAGACATATAGTCGTAAAGGTTGGTGTAAATCGACTCCTTGGAAGCCGCAACATCCGTCTTTTCAAGGAAGATGCCTATTTCATCGAGTGCAAGGTGGTCCTTTACCCACTCCAAGCACTTGCCTGCGGTTTCAAGCTCTGCAAAGTAGTTGAAATAACCGTCCTGTGCACCGACGATAGCAGCAATCATAGCACTTGTGTCGACGACATTTTTATCAACAACGGTTGAAGCCCAACCGGATGTTCCTGAATAGATGTGTGTATCACCCAGAGCTACAGAGCCCGCTCCGACACCGATGAGAGATGCGTCTCCGCCGCCGCCGAATACGGGAGTGCCCTCTGAGAGGCCGAGCTCCTTTGCCGCCTTGTCGGTAAGTCCGCCAACCATATCACAGCAATCTATTATATCGGCAAGGTGTGCCATGTCGACACCGAGCATCTTGCACATCTCTTTGCTCCAGCCCTGCTTGCCGTCACGCACGTCATAAATAAGAGTTGCAAAAGCCGAATCCTTTGTCATGACAAATTTATCGGTCATGCGGCAGATTATGTACTCCTTGACGTCGAGCCATTTGTGAACTCTCTTGAAGTTTTCAGGCTCGTTTTCTTCAACCCACTTATATTTATAAACCGGGTCCTTGACGCTTGCGGCAACCGCACCGGTTATCTGGAGGGACTTGAGAAGCTTAAACACGTTCGCACCGGCAATCTGGATACCGTGTGCTATACCCTCTTTAACCTGTTTTTTAGCTCTCTGGTCCATGTAGCTCATAGCTTTTCTTACGGGTACGCCGTTGCTGTCAACAAGTACAAGACCCTGCATCTGTGAGCAGAAAGATATACCGGCTATCTGGTCCGCGGTTATATCCGTGGAACTCATAAGCTTCTTTGTGGTATTCCTGATAGCATCCCACCACTCATCGGGGTCCTGCTCAGCACCGCCGTCAGGGTAAACCGTCAGCGAATAGCCCTCCATTTCGGCGGCGATAAGCTTTATTTCATCCTCCACCTCAAACAGACAGGTCTTAACTCCCGTTGTTCCTATGTCGTAAGACATTACATACGTTCTGTCAGCCATTATTTGTTGTCTCCCTTCAAAAATTCAACGGAGTGGGTCATAAAAACACAGATTGACCCTATTTTTCTTATCAATTATATAGCAAAATTTTACAGATTACAATGTAATGATTAAAAAAAATATAAACTTTCTTTAAATTAATATAATTTTAAGGGGTTCAGGCAACAAAAAAACACCCGCCAAGTCTTTTTGACGGATGTTTTGCTCTTTATTCTTCTATTCCGAGCTCGATGTTGAGAGCTTTCATATTTTCCATTATCTCAATGATGCCTATGTTCTGCGGACAGATCTTTTCACACAGTCCGCAACCTATACACCTTGCCGCACGGGAATCAGCCTCTACCTTGAGGTAGTTGTTTTTATAATTTCCCTCTTTCTTTTCAAGCCTCCATCTGCTCCAGATGCGAAGCATCTCGGGGATGTCAACGCCTTGCGGACAGCCGTCTACGCAGTAGCGGCATTTTGTGCAGGGCACCGTAAAGTACTTGCGGAACACTTCAACTGCACTGTCAAGAGCCTTTGAGTCCCGCTCGTCAATGGGCTCAAAATTGCTCATAGTTGCAATATTGTCCTCAACCTGCTCCATGTTGCTCATACCGCTGAGTACGGTAAGAACATTGGGCTGGGATGCCGCAAAGCGTATCGCCCATGACGCTATGCTGCTGTCAGGCCTTACGTCTTTAAGTATGTCGTTTGCCTCGTCGCACAGATCGGCAAGTGCACCGCCCCTTACGGGCTCCATAATTATACACGGTATGCCCTTTGCCGCAATAATATCATACTCCTTTTGTGCATTGGAGTTTACGCAGTCAAGGTAGTTATACTGTATCTGCACAAAGTCCCATTCGTGGTCAGCGAGTATTCTCTCAAGAGTAGGAATATCGCCGTGAAAAGAGAATCCCAAACGGCGGATTTTTCCCTGACGCTTCATTTCACTCAAGAACTCATATGCACCAAAACTCTCAAGCTTGTCATAATTCTCTGCTGTAAGGCTGTGCTCAAGGTAGAAGTCAAAATATTCAACATCGCATTTTTGCAGCTGCTCGTTGAAAACGCGCTCAACATCCGCCTTTTCTTTCAAAACCCACGCAGGCAGCTTATCCGCCAGAAAGAAACTTTCTCTGGGGTATCTGCTCAGTGCCTTGCCGACAAACAGTTCGGATTGACCCGAATGATAGCCGTACGCTGTGTCAAAATAGTTGACGCCGTTTTTATAAGCATAGTCTATCGTAGCGGCCGCCGCATCATAATCTATCTTGCCGTCATCGCCGTCAACAGTCGGCATTCTCATACAGCCAAAGCCCAAAAGGGATACGTCATAACCTATGTTATCAAAATGTCTTCTTTCCATTTTTTCACCCCGAATTATTGAATTTCAATTTTCAGGCACTCGTCGCCAAAAAGTGTGTTGCTCATGTTGTCAGGCTGATGTCCGCCGACAAAAAGTGTGATTTTTCCGTCGGGGTCAACCCTGCTTCCGTCCTCTGTGACAGCCTTTACCCAATAGCGATCGATTTCAAAGGTTACCTCTGCCTTTTCGCCTGCTTCAAGCTCAACCGCCTTGACACCGCAAAGTTGGAAATGCGGAGTATATGTTCTGCTGTCAGTAAACGATGCGTATACCTGCGTTCTCTCTATACCCTTCATACCGCCAACATTTGTAATCTCGGTGCTTACGGTTATTGTATCTTCATTCTCGGCCACAAGTTTTACGTTGTCATAGGCGAATTTTGTATATGACAGACCGTATCCAAACGGATAAAGCGCATCGCCCTCGATATATCTGTATGTTCTGCCGAGCATACTGTAGTCCGTGAAATCGGGCACGTCGTGGTCGCCTCTGTATATTGTCACAGGAAGCTTTCCGCTGGGAGAAACCTCTCCTGCAAGGAGATTTGCAACCGCAAGCCCACCCAAGGAACCGGGGTACCATGCATGAATAATGGCTTTTGCGTGATTGCGTACTTTCTCACCCAAATCGATAGAGCTGCCGCACATAAGAACGACAACAACATTATCGCACATATCACATACTGCCTCGGCGAGCTTCTGCTGTGTTTTCGGAAGATAAAGCGACCTCTTATCGCCGCAGGCTGTGTAATCATCATCAAAGCCCGTATCCTCACCCTCGACAGAGCAGTCAAGACCGAGAGCCAAAACAGTGATATCTGCCTCGGACGCAGCCGCAATACCGTCGCTGAGCATATTGCCGAAACCGCTCCAATCGTTCGGTCTCTCAACGCAGTAATTCGAGCCTTTTTCAACACTTATCGAAGCATCCGCAAATACTCTGCGGATACCGTCTGCAACAGTAATATATTCGGAAGCGTAGCCGTTATAGTTGCCCTCAAGTGCCGTTACTGACAAGGAGTTCGGGCCTACTACGGCAATCCTCTTTGTTGTTTTTCTGTCGAGCGGCAGAAACGACTTGTCGTTCTTAAGAAGCACAAGGCACTGCTCCGCTGTTTTTAAATTTAATTCTCTGTGTTCCTTGCAGTCAAGCTTGCTGAAAGGAATGTCGGAATACGGTCTGGTCTGCTCGAATTCACCCAGAAGATAACGGATAGTGTAGAGTCTCTCTGCAGCCGCAGTAATCTCCTCTTCCGTTATGAGGTCCTGCTCGTAGGCATCAATAAGAGCTTCATATGTCTCACCGCAGTTTAAGTCGCAGGTGCTCTTCAAAGCTATCGCTGCAGCTTCGGCTTTTGTATCGGTAAAGTGGTGGTCTGTATATATATCTTTCAATGCTCCGCAGTCCGAAACTATGTATCCGTCAAATTTCCACTTCTTGCGAAGAATATCGGTAAGCAGATACGAATGTGCACAGCAGGGTTCGCCGTTGGTGCGGTTATAGGCTCCCATAACGCCCGTAACACCGGATTTTACCGTCTTTTCAAACGCGGGAAGATAGGTTTCAAAAAGGTCGTGGGCATTGGTCTGTGCATCAAAGCCGTGTCTGTCCTTTTCGGGACCCGAGTGAACAGCGAAGTGCTTTGAGCAGGCGGACGCCTTTAAGAATTCACCGTCGCCCTGAATTCCCTTTATAAAAGCCTTTCCGAGGGTGGCGGTCAAAAACGGGTCCTCTCCGAATGTCTCCTGACCGCGTCCCCAACGGGGGTCTCGGAAAATATTTATGTTCGGAGCCCAGAATGTAAGGCCCTTAAAAATATCATAGTCGTTGAACTTGACATGCTTGTTATACTTTGCACGTCCCTCTGTCGATATGACGTCGGCAACCGTATTGACAAGTTCGGGGTCAAATGTCGCAGCCATAGCTATAGCGTGAGGGAATACCGTTGCTGTGCCTGCACGTGCAACTCCGTGTGAACCCTCGTTCCACCAATTGTACTCCTTTATGCCAAGCCTCTCAATGGCCGCAGATGTATAGAGAAGCTGTGAAATCTTCTCCTCAACCGTCATCTTTGCTACAAGATTTTTGGCCTTTTCCCTTGCTTCACTTTTTGTCACAGGACCGCCTCCTTTTAATAGGATTAACAGAATAAAAACTGCTCTTTGAAGCGAGCTATCAGTCTTAATTAATATAAACTAAAAAACGGGGGCTAGTCAAGGTTTTTACTCATAATAAAAAAGAAAACCGCACCTTGTGCAGTATGCAAGGTGCGGTTTCAATCGGCTTTGATTTAAACGCTGAAAAGCAGCTCTCCGTAGGTCGGATACGGCAAAAACTTCTTTGCAATATTCGCCTCAAGCTTATCCGCATAGTAACGGAGTGCCTCCATTGCAGGAAGAAGCGAATCTCTGCAGTATTCAGCCTGTGTCTGTGCGTCGCCCGCTCTCTCAAGAGCTCCGATAAGCTTTTTAAGGTCACCAATGGCGGCATAGAGTGAATCGTTGATTTTGGAAAGCTCCTTGATGAGATTTACCTCGGCACTGTCCGAAATGTCGCCCACAAACGAAGCCTTGAGAGTTGCACCCTCGGAAAGCTCCTTGACATAGCTTGTGCCTGCCGGAAGAATTTCCTGCATAGCCATTTCAAGCATCGTCAGTGCCTCTATGCGTAAAGTTTTGACATAGTTCTCGAGCATAATCTCACATCTAGAACAGACTTCTGTCCTTTTGAAAATATTGAACTTCTCAAACAGCTCAATATTTTTCTCGCTCTTGAACAGCGGAACTGCATCGGCTGTTGTTTTTAAGTTGAGCAATCCACGCTTTTCGGCTTCATCAACCCACTCAGAAGCGTAGTTATTGCCGTTGAAAATAATCTTTTTATGCTCTGAAAGTGTTCTTTTGATAAGTGCTCTGCAATCTGCCTCGAAGTTTTTTGAGCCCTCAAGCTCATCCGCAAACTCGCAGAGTGTCTCCGCTACAATTGTGTTGATTATAATATTGGTTTCGGCTATTGACGATGCCGAGCCCAGCATACGGAATTCAAACTTGTTTCCCGTAAAGGCAAACGGCGATGTTCTGTTTCTGTCCGTCTTATCTTTCTTGAAATCAGGCAGAACATGAACGCCCGTTTTCATCTCGCTGCTCGCAACACCCGAAAAGCTCTTGCCGCTCTCTATTGCCTCAAGCACCGACTCAAGTTCGTCGCCAAGGAATATCGAAACAATGGCAGGCGGTGCCTCGTTGGCTCCCAGACGGTGGTCGTTGCCTGCACTTGCAACTGAAATCCTCAACAAATCCTGATGCTCGTCAACCGCCTTGATAACCGCCATAAGGAATGTCAGAAACTGCAAATTGTCATACGGCGATGAGCCGGGGTCAAGCAGATTTTCGCCCTTGTCGGTTGATATGGACCAGTTGTTATGCTTACCGCTTCCGTTAACTCCGTTAAACGGCTTTTCGTGAAGAACACAGACCAGGCCGTGACGGAGTGCTACCTTCTTCATCATCTCCATTGTGAGCTGATTGTGGTCGGTGGCAATATTGGTGTTTGAATATATGGGTGCCAGCTCATGCTGTGCAGGAGCTGCTTCGTTGTGCTCCGTCTTTGCAAGCACGCCGAGCTTCCAAAGCTCCTCGTCAAGGTCTCTCATATACTCGGATACCCTGGGCTTTATTGCCCCGAAATAGTGGTCCTCAAGCTCCTGTCCTTTGGGCGGCGGTGCTCCGAAAAGCGTTCTGCCCGTAACCACAAGGTCTTTTCTCTTTTCATAAAGGTCCTTGTCAACAAGGAAATACTCCTGCTCGGGGCCTACAGTTGTAACAACTCTTGAAATTCTCTTTCCAAACAGACGCAAAACTCTTACTGCCTGTTCTCCGATTGCCTCGGTAGAGCGTAGAAGCGGTGTCTTTTTATCAAGCACCTCACCACTGTATGAGCAGAAAGCTGTGGGTATACAAAGTGTGTTATCCTTTATAAACGCAGGAGAAGTCGGGTCCCATGCGGTGTATCCTCTTGCCTCAAATGTCGCACGAAGTCCGCCCGAAGGGAAAGATGAAGGGTCCGGCTCGCCCTTTATAAGCTCCTTGCCGGAAAACTCCATGATTATACCGCTGTCATCCTTAGGGGATATAAAGCTGTCATGCTTTTCGGCGGTGATATCGGTCATCGGCTGAAACCAATGGGTATAGTGCGTTGCACCGTGGTCAATTGCCCAGTCTTTCATGGCATTTGCCACAACATTTGCAACTGCAAGGTCAAGGTCCTTGCCTTTTTTCATTGTCGCATTGAGTATCTTATAAGTGTCCTTTGGCAGACGCTCCCTCATGGTAGCATCGTTGAATACGTTAATGCCGAAAATCTCCGTAGTTTTACTCATCATCTTTCTCCTTACAAAAAAACTGACGTCAAACAGCCTTTGTTTTACACCGAGATTTTATACCTTTGCTGTAAAATTGTCAATATTTTTTGCAAAACCGCTTCAAAAAATACGTTTTGATGCTTTTTTGACGCATTTAGCAACAAAAAACCGCAGTTTTGCAAAACACACAGCTTCACATGTTGAGTTGTCCCGTGCCGTCGGAGAACCCCTTTGCAACGGTATATATTGTAATATCATGCAAAACATGCTATAATTTTGTTTAATTAATATGTATTTTATGCGAGGTTTTGTTCATGGATAAACTCAAACTCATTGAACAGATAAAACAGCTCAAAGGTGAGGACACTTTAATCCTCGCCCACACATATCAACCGCCTGAAATAATCGATGCCGCAGATATCACGGGAGACAGTTTTGCCCTCTCTGTTGCGGCCTCTAAAACACAGGCAAAGCGTGTGATCATGTGCGGCGTGCGATTCATGGCGGAAACTGTAAAAATCCTCTCGCCCGAAAAGCAGGTTATTCTTGCCGCACCGCAGGCAACCTGTCCCATGGCAGACCAGATTTCACCCGAAAGGGTCAGAAAATTCAAAGAAGAAAATCCCGACGTACCCGTTGTCGTTTACATAAACACAAACTCAGCTCTAAAAGCCGAGTGCGATGTCTGTGTCACATCGTCTTCGGCAGTAAAAATAGTATCTCAACTCCCTCAAAAGGATATTCTTTTCATACCCGACCAAAACCTCGGTGCGTGGGTGCAGAAGAAGCTGCCCGACAAAAACATTATCCTCTGGGACGGTTTTTGTCCCATACACAGCAAAATGACCGCCGACGATGTGCTGTCCGCAAAGGCTATGCATCCGAAAGCAAAGCTTGCAATGCACCCCGAATGTCCTGCAGAGGCACTTCAATATGCCGACGTCATCGGCTCAACCAAAGCCATTATTGATTTTGCCCTCTCAACGGACGAGCCCGTGATTCTCGGAACTGAACGTGGCGTTGCGGACTATCTTATTGAAAAATATCCCGAAAAACAGTTTTATCACCTATGTCCCGACCGTCTTATCTGTCCCGACATGAAGATGACTACTCTCAACGGGCTGCTCGACTGCATTAAAGGCTTGGGCGGCGAAGAGATTGTCCTCGATTCGCAGACGGCTCAAAAGGCTGCCGTTTGCATAAACAACATGTTGAAATACGGGGGATAAAACATGGGAAAGCTCCTTAAAAATTATGACATTCTCATTGTCGGAAGCGGTATTGCAGGACTTTATGCTTCCCTGCAGTTCGACAGCAACACGAGCGTTGCCGTTGTATCAAAGGGAGATGAGGGAATCTGCGGCAGTTCACTTGCGCAGGGCGGCGTTGCAGCCGTGCTTGAACACGAGAACGACAGCTTTGATTTTCACGTCAAGGACACCCTCATCGCAGGCAACTTCAAAAACGACCCTCTGTCTGTGGAAACCCTTATTCAGGAGGGCCCCGAAGACGTCAAAAAAATCATAGACCTCGGCGTGAATTTTGACAGCGATAAAAACGGTGAGCTGATGATGACACTCGAGGGCGGACACTCACGTCGCAGAATAGTGCATCACCGTGACCAGACGGGACGTGAGATGGTCGAAAAGCTTACAGCCACCGTGAAACAGCAGAAGAATATTACCCTTTGCTATAACACTCTGATTTTTAACATCGAACAGGTCCGTGGCGGGTTCCGTGCCGACCTGATTAATGCGGACGGCCTGCCGCAAAGTATCTTTGTACGCTTCGTTATTCTTGCAACGGGCGGTATAGGCAGAGTCTACCGCTACACCACCAATCCCGTTATCTCAACGGGCGACGGCGTGTATCTGGCAACAAAGCTCGGTGCAAGGATAAAAAATCTGCATTACATACAGTTTCATCCGACCGCATTCAATTCGCCTCACTGTTCCGAGCAGTTTCTCATAAGCGAAGCCGTGCGTGGAGAGGGTGCAAAGCTTTTAAACTGCAACCTCGAACAGTTTATGCACCGCTACGACGAGCGTCTGGAGCTGGCACCCCGTGATGTTGTTTCCCGTTCGATAATAGCCGAATCCAAACGTACAAACAGCAACAAGTTTTACCTTGACATAGCCTATAAAGGTGCCGATTTTATTCGTGAACGGTTTCCTGCAATCACCGCCGCATGCCTTGAACGCGGATATGATATAACCAAAGAGCCCGTACCGATTTTTCCGTGCCAGCACTACCTCATGGGCGGTATAGACGTTGATTTGAACGCACGCACAACCGTACCGAGGCTCTATGCCGCAGGCGAGTGTGCTCACACGGGAGTGCACGGCGGCAACCGTCTGGCTTCAAACTCACTGCCCGAGGCTCTCGTCTTTGGCAGAAGAGCCGCACAGGATATAAAGAGATACCTTGCACAACGGCTCGGAGAGGTCGAAGCAACCGACCTTGCACCTGATATTTCGGGTGAGGAATATAAAGAAAATTACTCTGACGAAATCCGTGAAATAATGCAGCAGGCATATTTTGTTATGCCTGACAAAGACAAAATGGTTTCGGGCCTTGACAGAGTAACACAAATCGAAAAAGAGCTTGACAGCCGCAAATATGCCGTCAGCCACGAATACTGCGAGGCAAAAAGCCTTGCCTGTGTTGCAAAAACAGTTCTTGAAGGAGCGCTTAAGGAATGAATAAGTTTTACATCGACAGCATAATCAAAACCGCCATAGACGAGGATGTTAATTATCTCGATATATCCTCCGAATACATCTTTTCTCCCGAGCACCGCAGCAATGCCTATTTCCTCGCCAAGGCAAACGGTGTGCTTTCGGGCATTGACGTTGCTATGAGAGTTTTCGAACTGCTCGACGACACTTTTGAATACACCGTTTTCAAAAAGGACGGCGACGAGATAAAAGACGGAGACGTTATTGTTGAGTTTTCAGGCTCAACAACCGCCTTGCTCAAAGGTGAACGCACCGCACTCAACCTCATTCAGCATATGTCGGGAATAGCAACTGCTACAGCTCAGGCTGTAAAGGCTATCGAGGGCACAAAAACTACCGTTGCAGATACAAGAAAGACTCTCCCGGGACTTCGTGCACTGCAAAAATATGCCGTCACTTGCGGCGGCGGCAAAAACCACCGTTTCATCCTCTCCGATGCGGCTATGCTCAAAGATAACCACATCGACGCCGCAGGCGGTATTACGAAAGCCGTTACGGCACTTCGCAAAAAATGCGGCCACATGGTAAATATAGAAGTCGAGACACGCAATCTGGACGAAGTCAAAGAAGCTCTCGATGCAGGTGCTTCAATAATAATGCTCGACAATATGACAAACGAGCAGATGATTGAAGCTGTAAAACTCGTTGACGGCAGAGCGTTGCTTGAAGCCAGCGGCAACATTACTGCAGAAAACCTAAGAGAAAAAGCTCTCACGGGAGTTGACATTATATCCATGGGTGCACTCACTCACTCCGTTAAAGCTTTCGATATATCAATGAAATTCAGAAAGTGAGTTTGTTTATTAAAGAACACTTAAAAAGCAGGGGATATACAATCAAAGTTGTATATCCCCTGCTGTATTTTTGACTATTTTTGATTAAGCAAGCTTTCACTAAGCCTTGCCAGGCCCTGCATATCAAGACTTTCCGCTCTGACCGTCGGCTCAAAACCCGCCTCGGCTATTGCGGCATTTACTTTGTCTTTCGGCATACCAAGTCCTGAACTCAATGAGTTTGAAGCGGTCTTTCTACGTTGACCGAATGCCGCTTTGATAACCTTGAAGAAAAACTTTTCGTCGCTGACTTCAACAGGCGGCTCGGGTCTTATGTTCAAACGAATAACACTGCTGTCAACCTTTGGTGCCGGCATGAACGAGCCTGCAGAAACATCGAACAGCTTTTGTGCGTGTGCATAGTAATTTACTGCCGCAGTAACAGCTCCTGCATCCCTGCTTCCAACAGGTGCACAGAGCCTTGCCGCCGCCTCTTTTTGTACCATAACCGTAACCGCATCAACGGGTATGCGACTCTCAAGCAGAGCCATTATAACCGGTGACGTGATATAATACGGCAGATTGGCACACACTACAACATGCATACCGCCAAAATGCTCTTGAATAAGACTATTCAAGTCAACCTTGAGAACGTCAGCATTAAGCACTTCGACATTGTCAAACTCCTCAAGCGTTTGTGCAAGAACGGGTATAAGACGGGTATCAAGCTCAAGAGAAACCACCTTTTTGGCACGCTTTGCAAGCTCCGCCGTCAGAACTCCGATACCTGCCCCGATTTCGAGAACTCCCGTCTCCTCATTGGCTCCGCAGGCTTCAGCCATTCTCGGACACACGCTCGGATTTATCAGGAAATTCTGTCCCAATGACTTTGAAAAAGTGAACCCGTGCTCACCGAGTATCTTTTTTACAACGGATATATCCGATAGATTCTGCATGTTAAAAACCTTTCCTTTCAGGACAGTATCACGCAAATTTCAAAGACAGATATCAAAGAAGGCGTGTCTCATTAATTATCAACTCAAAACTGCAACCCAATCTTGCCGCCGATTTTTTGCAAAGCACCATACGCTCCAGGAAAATTTCAAAATACTCCATAACAGGGCAGATGTCGTTATCAATTTTAAGACGGAGAATTATCACCTTCTGAACCTCGTCTATCTCGAGCTCAGAGTTGAAAACCGCATAGTTTACTCTGTCGTGTATGTCGATACTTACGGTTTCACTGTTGCGTACACGGCTACGGCGCACGTCACTCTTGTCCGCTAAAATAAGTGCTGCCGCAATCGGACTTATCGGTGCCGCCGTCTTTTCATCGTGGTGGCCTATCGCACCGACTATCAGGGCAATATCTTTTGGGTTGACATCCATACTGCGAAGTATGTCAAACGCCATGAGTGCTCCGCTCTGTGCATGGTCATAACGGTTTACCATATTGCCGATATCATGCATATAGCCTGCCACCATTGCCAGCTCACATTCATGGTCACTGTATCCCAGACGTGACAGAATTTCATACGAAAGCTTCGACACCGTCCCTGCGTGTGCAAGCCCGTGTTCGGTATATCCTATTTCGCCTAAAACTCTGTTTCCTGCAAGAATATAAGTTTTAAGCTCTTCGCTCTGACGTACTCTGTCATAAAGTTCCATTTTAAATCACCTTTCAGTGTTATACACAGTACAAAAATATAATAAAAATCCGTTTTTCCTCTTTTCTTTTACACACCATATGAGTATAATATAATCATAAAATAATCAGAGGGGTGGATAACATGTCAATTCTTGTTACCGGCGGTGCGGGATTTATCGGCTCGCACACCTGCGTTGAACTGCTCGATGCAGGTTACGATATTATTATACTCGATAATTTTGTCAACAGCAAGCCTGAAAGCCTTAAAAGAATAAAAGAGCTCACAGGCAAGGATTTTAAATTCTATGAGGCCGACATCAGAGATGCCGAGGCTCTCCAGAAAATCTTTTCAGAAAATAAAATTGAGGCTGTCATTCACTTTGCGGGACTTAAATCTGTTCCTCAGAGCATAAGCCAGCCGCTCGAATACTATGACAACAACATCGCCGGCACCGTTTGCCTCTGCGACGTCATGAGCAAAAACGGCTGCAAAAAGATGGTCTTCAGCTCATCCGCAACCGTTTACGGCAGTAAAAATCCGTCTCCTCTCAAAGAGGATATGCCCACGGGCGGCACAACAAACCCCTACGGCACAACCAAATATTTCATTGAGAATATCCTCAAAGACCTCTGTGTACCCGACGAGGAGTGGGGCGTTACAATTCTTCGCTACTTCAATCCCATCGGTGCACACAAGAGCGGCCGCATCGGCGAGGACCCCAACGGAATTCCCGGAAACCTTATGCCGTACATCACCCAGGTCGCTATCGGCAAACTGCCTCACCTCAACGTCTGCGGCGACGATTATCCGACCCCCGACGGCACAGGTGTACGTGACTACATACACGTTGTTGACCTTGCTCTCGGCCATGTCAAGGCACTCGAGAGACTGCTCAAAACAAACGGCTGCGAAGTTTACAACCTCGGTACAGGCAACGGCTACAGCGTGCTTGATGTTGTTCACGCTTTTGAAAAGGCTGCGAATATGAAAGTCAACTATAAAATTGCTCCCCGTAGAGAGGGCGATATCGCCTGCTGTTACTCCGACCCCTCAAAAGCAAAGGAAATCCTCGGCTGGGAAGCCAAGTACGGCATCGAAGAGATGTGTGAGGACTCTTGGAGATGGCAGTCGCAAAACCCCAACGGGCTCAATTAAGATTTCATTTACAGGTTGGGATATAATTGGCACAATTTTTTGAAAATACACAAAAGCCTGAATCCGCTCTCCTTGTGGGGGTGGATTCGGGCGATTTTGATTGTGAAATTTCTCTTGACGAACTTGCCGAGCTCGCCAAAACCGCAGGTGCCGAGGTTGTGGCAAAAGTCACACAGAAACGTGACAAACCCGACACCGCAACTTACATCGGCAGGGGCAGACTCGACGAGATAACGGATTTTTGCAAGGAGAACGAAGTTGACCTTCTCATCTTTGACTGCGAGCTGACACCTTCTCAGCAGAGAAACATTGAGGATATAACCAACGTGCGTGTTGTCGACCGCACTCAGCTGATACTCGATATTTTCGCACTTCGTGCCCGAAGCGGAGAGGGCAAATTACAAGTCGAACTTGCACAGCTCAAATATACTCTGCCCCGACTCGGCGGAAAGGGCACAAGCCTTTCACGTCTTGGCGGCGGTATAGGCACAAGGGGCCCCGGCGAAACAAAGCTCGAGACCGACCGCCGACATATAAGACGCAGAATCAAAAACCTTGAGGACGGCCTTGAAGCACTCTCTCGTCGCAGAAAGCTCGCACGTTCACGCCGAGAAAAAGACGGCGCACAGACAATCGCAATAGTCGGCTACACCAACGCAGGAAAATCAACCCTCATGAACACCCTTACTCAAGCAGGCGTCCTCGCTGAGGACAAGCTGTTTGCAACGCTTGACCCTACTGCACGTGCACTCACTCTGCCTGACGGCAGAAAAGTGATGCTCATAGATACTGTCGGCTTTATCCGACGTTTACCCCACGGCCTGGTTGAGGCTTTTAAATCAACGCTCGAAGAAGCTGTGTCGGCAACGCTGATACTAAACGTATGCGACGCATCGTCGCCCGACTGTGCCGAGCATCTTGACGTTACAAACCGCCTGCTTGAAGAGCTTGGCTGTTCCGACAAGCCGATTATCGCCGTTTTTAACAAGTGCGATGTTGCGTCCGAAATCAGCTGGCTTACTGCAGGTCTGCGAAGCGTGAAAATCTCGGCTCTCAACGGGGAGGGACTTGATAACCTTCTTAACGAGATAGTCAAAGCCCTGCCGCCGACCCGAAAAAAGGTTTCACTTCTACTGCCGTACAACATGGGCTCCGATGCTGCAATCCTAAGAGCGGATGGTGCAGTTGAAGTTGAGGAATACCGTCCCGAAGGACTGTTTATGACGGTTACGGCTGATATAAATTTGTTGGAGAGATATCAGGATTATATAGTGTAAGGTGGCAAAAATTTTTGATTATTATAATCTCAGGTGCTTCGCACACAGGTAAAACTCTGTTGGCGCAAAGCTTGCTCGAAAAATACAAGTACCCATATCTGTCCATTGACCACTTGAAAATGGGCCTTATCAGAAGCGGCAACACCGGCCTGACAGCAGAGGATGACAGTGAACTCGTTTCATATCTGTGGCCTATCGTAAGAGAAATGATTAAAACCGCTATTGAAAACAATCAAAATCTTATAGTCGAGGGGTGTTACATTCCCTTTGATTGGAAAAAGGATTTTGATAGAGAATACCTCAAAATGATTAAAGGTCGTTGCTTAATTATGACCGAGCAATATATCAAAACTCACTTTGCAGATATTCTGAAGTTCGCTAAAACAATTGAGTCCAGACTGGACGACTCTTCATACACAATAGAGTTAGCCATCAAGGACAACAAAGATAATTTCGAGCAGTGTAAAAAACACGGCTGTGATTATATTTTAATAGACGGTGAATATGAGCCGGATATTTATTTGCAGGAATTTTAGAAAAAACAGCGACATCAACTTTGAGTTGATGTCGCTACTTTTTTATTTATGATACAGTTTCTTC
>JAZUNO010000008.1:0-2765 GCA_045604185.1 Acutalibacteraceae bacterium
TGTCTTCGCGCAACATATAATGCTCTGAGTGCATATGATGCTCTTCAACGTTCTCGGTTTTAACAGGGCGAAATGTCCCTAGTCCCACATGAAGAGTTACAAAGCCGACTTTTACACCTTTTTCTTTGAGCTGTTCAAGCAACTCGGGAGTAAAGTGCAATCCCGCAGTCGGTGCCGCCGCACTTCCCTGTTCACGGGCATAAACTGTCTGATATCTGCTCTTATCCGAAAGCTTCTCCGTTATATAGTGTGGCAACGGCATTTCTCCGATTTTGTCGAGCACCTCAAAGAAAACACCGTCATAAGTAAACTTTGCAAGTCGATTTCCGTCAGGCAAAACGTCAACAATCTCAGCAAAAAGCATATCATGAAATGTGAACCTATGACCTGTTCTCGCCTTTTTACCGGGACCTGTTATGACCTCCCATACATCGTCCCCACGATTGTTTAAAAGTAAGAATTCAACTATTGCACCCGTATCTACTCTTGTGCCGTAGAGTCTTGCGGGGAGCACCTTTGTATCGTTAAGAATAAGGCAGTCTCCAGGATTAAAATACTCAATCACATCCCTGAAAATCCTATGGGTAACTTCACCCGAAATCTTATCAAGAACCATCAATTTTGAGCTGTCTCTGGGCTGTGCAGGGTGCTGAGCAATGCGCTCAGGGGGCAATTCATAAAAAAAATCACTTTTTTTCATCATTTTTCCTCTTATTGTTTATATATTTTAACGGGAAAAAGTATTTGACTTGTTGTATCCGTTAGTGTTATCATTTTATTGTTTGGTATCTTGGTGGGAAAGAGCCTTTTCGGCACAACTATTATATTGCAAACTTCCCGTCATTACAACTGTTATTTTTACGATTTTATGTTTTTCGGAGGATTGTTTTATGAAACATTTTAAAGTTGGTATTATAGGCGCAACAGGTATGGTAGGTCAGCGATTCGCTACACTTCTTGAAAACCATCCGTGGTTTGAGGTGTGTGCTCTTGCGGCAAGCCCCCGCTCTGCAGGCAAAACTTATGAGGAAGCGCTCGGCAAAAAATGGTGCATGAACAGACCCATTCCCGAAAAGATGCGCGACATGATTGTTATGGATGCATCTGCAGATGTTGAAAAAATCGCAGGTATGGTCGACTTTGTATTCTGTGCAGTTGATATGAAAAAGGACGAGATAAAAGCCCTTGAGCTCGCTTACGCAAAAGCAGAGTGTCCCGTTGTTTCAAACAACAGTGCTAACCGCTTTACTCCCGACGTTCCTATGATTATTCCCGAGCTCAATGCAGACCACTCAAAAATCATCCCCGATCAGAGAAAGCACCTCGGCACAAAACGCGGATTTATATCTGTTAAATCCAACTGCTCTCTTCAGAGCTATGTACCTGCCCTCTATCCGCTTTCAAAGTTCGGCGTTAAGGATGTTCTTGTTTGCACATATCAGGCTATTTCAGGTGCAGGCAAAACTTTTGACACATGGCCCGAAATGCTCGATAACGTCATCCCCTATATCGGAGGCGAGGAAGAGAAATCCGAGAAAGAGCCGCTTAAAATCTGGGGCGAAATCAAGGACGGCGAAATCGTTTCTGCAGACAGCCCGAACTTCACAGCCCAGTGCTTGAGAGTTCCCGTTTCTGACGGACATATGGCTGCTGTTTTCGTAAGATTTGAAAACAAGCCTTCAAAGGAAGAGATCATTAACATCTGGAAAGAGTTCAAAGGCTTCCCGCAGGAAGCAGAGCTTCCCAGCGCTCCCAAGCAGTTCCTCAACTACTTCGAGGAGGACAATATGCCCCAGACAAAGCTTCAGCGTGAGCTTGAGGGCGGTATGGCTGTTTCAATCGGCCGTCTGCGTGAGGACACACAGTATGACTATAAATTCGTATGCCTTTCGCACAACACCCTCAGAGGTGCTGCAGGCGGTGCTGTTCTTATGGCTGAACTGCTTTGCGAACAAGGCTACATGGACAGATAAAAAGCTTAAACCAATTTCCCCGGAGGTTATTTAAAAATGAAAAAGGTTTTGTTCACAGGTGCCGGTGTTGCAATTGTAACACCCTTTAAAGAGGACGGAAGCATCAATTATGAGATGCTTGAAAATCTCATAGATGACCAGATTGAAAATTCTACAGACGCTATTGTAATATGCGGGACTACGGGTGAAAGCCCGACGCTTGACCACGAGGAGCATTCAGAAGCTATCCGCCGTTGCGTTGAGCACGTTGCAGGCAGAGTTCCCGTTATTGCGGGTACGGGCAGCAACGATACGGCCTACGCAGTCAAGCTCTCCAATGAGGCGGAAAAAGCCGGAGCTGACGGTCTGCTTATGGTTACTCCCTACTACAATAAGACTTCTCAGGCAGGTCTTATTGATCACTTCAACTTTGTTGCTGACAGAGTAAGCGCTCCGATTATCCTCTACAATGTTCCAAGCAGAACAGGCGTTAACATAAAGCCCGAAACATATCTTGAGCTTTCAAAGCACGAGCGAATTGTTGCTGTTAAAGAAGCTAACGGCGATATCTCTTCTGTTGCTCAGACACGTATGCTCTGCGGCGATGACCTTACTGTATATACCGGTAATGATGACCAGATTACAGCTTTTATGTCACTTGGCGGAAAAGGTGTTATCTCCGTACTTTCCAACATTGTTCCGAAAGTTGCTCACGATATAGTTTACAAATATCTTGAAGGCGATGCTAAGGGCAGTGCAGACTTGCAGCTTGAATATCTCGATCTTTGCAACAACCTGTTCTCAGATGTCAAC
>JAZUNO010000009.1:0-19764 GCA_045604185.1 Acutalibacteraceae bacterium
CATGTACTCGACCAGGGTTTCTATCCCGACGGCATCTACACAGCTCCCAATGATGAAGCTTTGATAAAAGACATACAGCTCTCCCTCGACGCAGGTTTTAACGGTGCAAGATTGCACCAGAAAGTTTTTGAAGAGCGTTTCCTCTACCACTGCGACAAGATGGGCTACATCGTTTGGGGCGAGTACCCCAACTGGGGTCTGGATTATTCCGCTCCTGATGCTGTTTACGGCATACTTCCTGAGTGGTGCGAAGAAATTGAACGTGACTTCAACCACCCGTCAATAGTAGGTTGGTGTCCGTTCAATGAAACTTGGGACTACGACGGACGTCAGCAGAGAGACTCTCTGTTGGAAATTGTTTACAGAACAACAAAACAGCTTGACCCCACACGCCCATGTATAGATACAAGCGGTAACTACCATGTCGTAACCGATATCTTTGATGTGCACGACTACGAACAGAATCCTGAAATTTTTAGCAAATGCTATGCCAAACTCGTTTCCGACGGCGAACTCTTCCAGCAAGTATGCGTAGACAACAGAGACCGACAGCACTACAACGGCGAGCCCACTTTTGTCAGCGAATACGGCGGAATCAAATGGGTTGTAGGCGAAAGTGATGACAACGCTTGGGGTTACGGCAATGCCCCCAAGACCGAAGAAGAATTTATTGAGCGATACAAGGGACTTACCGATACTCTGCTTGACAATGAACTCATGTTCGGTTTCTGCTACACTCAGCTTTATGACATAGAGCAAGAGCAGAACGGTCTTTATACCTATGCTCGTGAGCCTAAATTTGATATGGAGATTTTCAAGAATATAAACTCCAGAAAAGCAGCCATAGAAAAATAAGGAGATAATACTGATTATATGTCAACTAAAGCCGGTTCGGGTTTTTACAAAAAAATGTTGACCCTTGCTATTCCGATAGCTTTGCAACAATTGCTTACCTCATGTGCTCAGCTTATAGATACAGCAATGGTTGTAGGTCTTGGAAACGTCAGCACTGCCGCTATAGGCGTAGCAGGACGTTGGGGTTTCCTTATAAACCTCGCACTGTTCGGTATCAGCTCAGGTGTTGCCACTCTGACCGCACAGCATTGGGGTATCAAAGACTTAAAAAGCATACGCAGGGCTTATGGCACAGGTCTTGTCCTCGCTATAGCAGTGGGGTTGATATACACCGTATGCACCTTTACCATACCGAAACAAATGATGATGGTGTTCAACAATGAGCCTGAAGTTATAGCCGCAGGTGCTCAATATCTGCGTTACGTTTCACCCTATGGCATATTCGTCGCAATTTCGCTCATCACCAGCACCACACTGCGTTCTACTGAAGATGTCAACACGCCCCTGATTTGCTCTTTTGCGGCAGTTTTAACAAACACCGCATTAAACTATATACTTATAAACGGAAAACTCGGATTGCCTGTCCTCGGACTTAGAGGTGCCGCAATTGCTACCGCAACATCAATGGCTCTTCAGGCAATATTGCTTTTCGTTATCGGACGTGTCAAAAAGAGTATAATACACACTAAAGCCAGCGAAATATTTGACTTTGAGCGTGAGTTTTTCAAGAAATTCCTGCGGGTATGCCTGCCCGTCATGTTCAACGAACTGTTATGGGGCTTGGGTACAAATGTCTATGCCATGGTCTTTGCACGTCAAGGCAGCGAAAACTACGCCGCATATACCATATTCAACTCCATAGAACAAATAGCTTTCGTTTTCTTCGTCGGCATATGTCACGCCTGCTCCATTATGGTCGGCAAATCCGTAGGTGCAGGCAAGCAAAAGGAAGCTTACAGCATGGCAAAGCGTTTCGTACTGCTTGTTCCCCTGCTGGGCGTTTTTGCCGGAGTATTGCTCATAATTTTCAGACATCCCCTGCTCTCCTTATTGCCCATTGAGACTGAGGGTGCCCGTCAGATGACCGCAACTCTCATCCTTATATATTCACTCTGGATAGGGATAAGAAACATCCCATACGTTTGCATTGTCGGTATCTTCAGAGCCGGCGGTGACACTAAAATTGGTATGTATTATGACCTCTTTTCATTATTTGTTCTTAGCATACCGGTTGTCGTTTATCTCGGATTCTTTACAGATGTTCCGTTCTGGGCACTTCTTGTTGCAATGTATCTTGCAGAAGATACGGTAAAAGCCATCTTGTGCCTGCACAGGTTCAAGAGCCGAAGATGGATAAAACAGTTGACTTTCGCAGGAGATAATCCGACTGTAGAAACAGAATAAAACAACAAAAGAAATCAGCAGCTAAAACTTTTAGCTGCTGATTTTTTATACTACTTTTCTTTTTTCTTTTTAACTAAACATACGGTAGAATAAACACCAAGGAAAACGAAAGATATAACAGTTATCAAAGTTCCCAATTTAAGACCCGGTGTTAAAAAGGTAAAGCTGATAGTCGATTCACCGTGTGGAACAACTACGCCCATCATACCGCCGTTTAAAGTATATATCTTCGCCTCTTTCCCATTCACTCTCGCACTCCAACCGTCATCGTGCGGTATGCTGAAATACACAAGACGCTCGCCCTCACCTACGGATACCGCTTTAAAGCCCGATGAAGTAAGTTCAAATTCAACGCAGGAAGTTTCACCGGCTTCTTTGCAGGCTTGTTTCCAATCAAAATCCGTTTTCTCAAGCGGCTTTAGCAAATAAGAAAGTTCGTCAGCGGTCTCTTCATCCAATATGCAGGCTTTTGTCATCAACTGTATACGCTTGTTATTTTCCGCTTTATCCTTTGTAAATTCATATCCGTTATCAACAACAAAATAATCATATGTATAACCAAACCCCGCATAATACGGTGCATCAGTATATCCGCCGTCAGCTTTTTCAATCCTTTCCACACTTAAAACAGTTTGTATTGCAGGGGTCGAAAAATATGCCATAGTGGTAGGCATAGAGCCTATTTCATATCCCACAATACGGCCAAAAGCAGACGTGGCATGGGACTTGAAGCTGTTAAAGGTAGATATAGACGGTTTATTCACAATCATAGAATAATTGGCATAGCTTCTATCAAAATCAGTTCTCGAAGAATAGCTTATCTGTTCACTATCAGCAGAGGACGACACTTCCTTAACCGCCGTATTTTCTCTTGCAAACCAACCGCATTCATTGCAGAGATACACAGAGTAGCTCAATGTACAAATAATCGCAACAATCGGTATGAGTCTCTTGGCACTGTATATCCACTCCCTTTTTATACACAAATACAACGGAAGATAACTCAAAACTATCAGGAATACAAAAACCGCAAAATACCTCAGGTCATCTGTTGTAAATTTATCTGTAAGTCCCGAAGAATACAAATACTTTATCAAAGACTGCGGAAAATGACTCTCAATAAAATCACTAAAAATATATGCTGCAAGTATTTTAACAAGTGCGACCGGAAGAGTTACCGCTAAAGATATTTTCAAAATAGTTCCCGCACTCTTTTTATACTGTTGTGCGGCAAGTTCTTTATCCCCCTGAAATTCCTCCAGAATATGCAAAGAAACAACAACCATCATCAGCACAAACGCATACCACCATCTGGTATAGTTCATATTAGTCATGAGCGAAAACAACCCGTTTCCAAAAGGTACAAGGGTAAGAACAAATAAAAACTTTATAATTTTATATTCCCATATTTTTTCTTTACGTCTTAATGCAGTAAAGAAAAACAGGGCTCCGAACAACGGCAAAAATGCCGCATTTGAACAATATGATGCAAACACAAAACCTGTTGCGGAACCAAGTATTCCTTCACTCGGCAATACAATACCCTTTAATATTTTTATTACTTGAGGTACGGTTGTAAGTGACGAGAGAAGGACCTTTGAAAAGCTGCCCGTTGCTTTGCTTGTTTCCAAAAGAGTTAAAGCCGACGGCAACAATACAACCGCTGATGCGAGGCCTCCCACAGCATAAAAAACAACACATCTTGCAGCATCTTTAAAGGTGTACTTAGGAGAATACACCACTCTGAAAGCTAAATAAATTAAAAAGAAAATGGATGTTCCCACGAAAAAATAATAATTTGTTATCGCACACAAAAATGCCGACAGCGACAATAAGGGCATCCTCTTCTTTTCCAATACAGCATCAGTAAAATAAGGAATTAAAGGAAAAAATGCTATAACATCAAGAAAATGATAATAGTAAGACGAATCCATTGAAAATGAAGAAAAAGTATATAATAAAGCTCCGACAACAGCAAGATAAGAAAGTTTTGTGTGTTTTCTGAGATACAGGTATGATGTAAGTGCCGCCACAACATGCTTAAACACAAACATCACACTTAAGCCAACACCTATACTGCTCTCAGGTATAAGCAATAAGGGCCAAAAAAAAGGACTGCCGTAAATATAAAAAGAGTAACTCCCCAAAAAGTTTGCTCCTAAAAATGTATTACTGCTCCAAAACGGTGTTCCGGAAAGAAACATCCGCCTGCACTCGTGTATAAATGGAATCTGTTGGGTCATATAGTCTCCCACCAGATAAAGATTGCCGCCATTTTTAACAAGTACAGGTATCAGCGCACATGTGATGACCGCAAAAGATAAAAATGCGACCAAGGTTAAATCCTTTTTTCTGCTCATCTACGCCATCCTTCCAAGCAAAATATCTCTATCCAATAATATCACCTCGAATATATTGAGTCAACAAAAAGCTGACAGTCACACAGACTGTCAGCTAAATTTCATTATATCATGCTCTGTTATTCTTTTTTATCTGGTCTATAGCTCCCTTTTCGAGGCGTGAAACCTGTGCCTGGGATATTCCTATCTCACTTGCAACTTCCATTTGCGTACG
This sequence comes from Acutalibacteraceae bacterium, assembly GCA_045604185.1. Taxonomy (GTDB): domain Bacteria; phylum Bacillota; class Clostridia; order Oscillospirales; family Acutalibacteraceae; genus CAG-177. Next base: position 4,834 of record JAZUNO010000009.1, read on the forward strand.
TCCCTTGAGAAACCGCAGATAGAGTATCCGTTTTTCACGTTCGGACAGATTCTCTACTGACTCTCGAAAAAGTATCTCATCAAGCCAATTATCATCATCACCGCTGTCACCCAACTGATCCATTACATATATGGTGTCTCCGCCGTCCGAATAAACAGGTTCATAGAGAGATACGGGCTCAACTATTGCTTCAAGTGCCAGCACCACTTCCTCTTTTTTCAGATTCATCGCAGTTGCTATTTCCTCTATTGTAGGGTCTCTGTCAAGCTTTGCGACAAGCTTTTCTTTCTCCTGCATGGCATGATAGGCTATATCCCTGACGGAACGGCTCACCCTTACGGAATTGTTATCTCTGAGATAACGGCGAATTTCTCCGATAATCATGGGAACCGCGTATGTGGAAAACCTCACATTCTGAGTAACATCGAAGTTGTCAATAGCCTTTATAAGACCTATGCAACCAACCTGAAACAAGTCATCGGGATTTTCTCCCCGGTTTATAAACCGCTGGACAACACTCAATACAAGACGCAGATTGCCTTGTATCAGCTTATCCCGAGCAGTGCTGTCACCGTCCCTCATCAATCGAAGAAGTTCCATTTTCTCCTTTTCCTTGAGCACTTTCAGTTTTGATGTGTTAACTCCGCAAATCTCTACCCTGTTGTATTGCATTTCTTGTCCTCCCGTTCCTGCTGAGTTCCTTCTTTAAATAGCAATAAAGCTCTCTGTGCAGGCTTTGTTTTCTCTTGCCACCTTCCCTAAAATTATTCCCTGACCCGATGTGCTTCATACCAAAGAATGAAGATTTTAACAAATCATTTTCCTGCTTTTTTTCTTTTTCGTTGACACCTAACTTTCGACATGCTACCATTATTTCAAGAAGTTTTCATAGGAGGCTTTTTATGAAATTTGGCATATGTACGGGTCCGGAAAATGCTCAACTGCTAAAGTCTATGGGCTTTGATTACATAGAGGGCAGTCTGGCAGAAACTGCTAAAATGACCAAAGAAGAAATAAGTGAGAAACGCAAACTTTTCAATGGCTGCGGTATCAAAATGAATGTTACAAACATGTTTTTCCCCGGAGACATAAAGCTTGCAGGTGAATCAGCAAACATAAACCAGATAAGGAACTACGTTTGCAAAGCCTTCGATAATGCATCTCATTTCGGTGTGAAAACTTGTGTGCTCGGCAGCGGCGGTGCTCGCCGTATACCCGACGGATATGATTTTGACAAAGGCTATAACCAAGTGCTTGAGGCTGTCAAAGTTGCAGGTGAAATCGCACAGGGATATGAGATAACAATTGCCATTGAACCTCTTAACTCAAAGGAAACTAACATCTTCACAACCGTTGCTGAAAGCCTTGAAGCCTGTAAAAAATTAAACCTTGAAAATGTCTGTGTATTAGCTGATATCTACCACATGTTTGCTCAGAAAGAGGACTTCTCTATTCTTCCCGTTGCCGCAAACAAACTGCATCATATTCATTTTTGCAACCCCGTTGAAAGAATGTTCCCGTCAGTCTGCGACAACTACGACTACACACCTTTCATCTCTGCCTTAAAACAAGCAGGATACAAAGGTAAAATAAGCATAGAAGCACACACTTCCGACATTGCAAAAGACGGCGTTAAAGCCATTAATTTGTTGAAACAGATTTTCAGTGCGAAATAAGGAGAAACCATGAGATATACATATAATTCTTTTACTGTTTTTGCCAATACTCCCGAAGCACAAAAAGCATGCGATATTTTCAAAGATGAGATAGAAGAAAGAATAAAAAAACGCCCTCAGGATGCTGAGTGCGCCAAATATGCAGATATAGTTTTTTTAACAGACGAAGGTGCTGTGCGTGACGGGTATAACATAACCCAGAATGACAAAAATCTGACTTTCTGTTCTTCAACTGTCAGAGGCTTGATTTTTGCTATTGGACTGTTTCTGCGTCGGTCAGAAATTTCGGACGGCTGTTTGACTCTCATAGAAAACATAGACGGAGAATACCGTCCCGATAAGAGTATAAGAGGCCATCAACTCGGATACAGACCGACCCCGAACAGTTATGATGCATGGGATTTAGAGGATTACAGACGCTACTACATCGACCTTATGTATTTCGGTTGCAACACTGTAGAGCACATTCCTTATGAGGAAGTCCCTGCAAAGATGAACAAGCTGATGAAGTATCATCCCGAAGAGTTTTTGATAAGAGCGTCAGAAATTGCAGACGAGTACGACCTCGATGTTTCGCTCTGGTATCCTAATCAACAAGAACCCATAGAAGAAGCATTGGAACACCGCCGCAGAGTCTTTTCACGCACACCCAGAATAGACGTCGTTTTTCCGCCGGGCGGTGACCCCGGTGAATATGATGCGGATGAATTTATTGACCGCTGCCGCAAAAGCTCAAAGCTCCTCAAAGAATTACATCCGAACGCCCAGATGTGGCCCTCTGCTCAACAGCCACACTCTCTTCCCCTTTGGGGTGAAAAATTTGTAGATGAACTAAACTCTTTGCCCAATGAAATAGACGGCATTATAACGGGTCCAAACCGTGCATTTCCCTTGGATGAGCTTCGCCGTAAGGTGCCCTATAAATATCCGATAAGATTATATCCCGATATCACTCACAACGTGCGTTGCGAGTATCCCGTCCATTTTAACAGGGACGATTGGCACTATGCCTTGACAACGGGTCTCAGCCGTGAATGTACCAATCCCCGGCCCTCCGAATATCGTCTTATACACCGACTGACCCGAAGATATGTCATAGGAAGTGTAAGCTATTCCGAAGGTATTACAGATGATGTAAACAAGTGTGTATGGAGCGATATGGATTTCTTCCCCGATGTTGATTTGCGTGATACACTTGAAGATTATTCACGCCTTTATTTCCCGGGACTTCCCTCTCAAGAGATTGCAGACCGCATACTCGGACTTGAACTCAATTGGCAGACAGACCCTGCTGAAAATCCCGGAATTGATGACAACCTTTCAGGCTGGGAAAATCTCGCAGAACGGTTTCCGCACGTCCTCAAACTATGGAGATTCAATCAATGTCTGTTCCGTGCAAAATGTGACGCTTTCCTGCGCCACAAGCGTATATTTGAAATAAAGCTTGTAAAGAAAGCTACAAAAGAAATACTTAAAGGCAATCTTGACGAAGCAAAGAAAATTCTTTCAGAAGAATACACCCCCTATATAACCTCACTGCGCAACGACATCGAGAGAATTGCAAAAGAGCTGTTCGAACAGATTGGTTTACAGAGCGACATCAATCGCTACGGTGCAAACAATTGGGAACGGGGTGCTGTTCTCGAAACTATCGATTTGCCGATAACCGACCGTGCATGGCTGTTAAACCGCTTTGAAAGAGCAGAAGCTTATAGCGGTAACGAACGTATTGAGTTCATGCAAAAGAGCGTCAACCGCAACAAGGTTGACAGCGACGAATATTATTTTTCACTCGCAGAACACGGTCTTGACGTCCTCGGTTGCTCTCAGGTGGGTGAAATGTACATGAACTTCCAGGGAGACCGACCTGATGTTAACAACGGTACTCTCCCCACCTGTCTGTTCAAAGTATATGACAATCTTCAGCTTCGCTGTAAACTCGGCGGTTTCACACCCAACACCGATTATGAGCTTAAAGTAACATACAAACAAAAGAAAAACCCCGACATAGAACATCACATGGTAACAGCTAACGGTCATGTGGTTTATGACGGGCCTCAATTCGGTCAGGCAGATGAAGTTTTCGATAAAGAGATGCTCCCTGACGGATTTCAAAGTGCTGTTTATCAACTGCCTGCATCGGTTTTTCAAAACGGATGCGTTGAGCTTGTTATCTCGGAGCAAACCGACGGAATTATGATAAGTGAATTCAGAATTGTAAAGAAAATCAAGCACTAACAAAATCCCCGATTGGATTAACTCCAACCGGGGATTAAAACTTTTTATTTTGCAACACCTTGTAATTTATTTTGCAGCTGCAGGTTTGTAAGGAAGCTCCGTATCAGTTTCAACATGAGAGAAGAAGAAGTCGCATCTTTCGGGAGAATTGAGAACGGTTACGGGCTTAATCTGATTAAGAACCAAGCCTTTTGCACGCAGGCTCTCACGGTAATCCCAATAGGTCTTCTCCTTAAGGAAAAGAACTTCGGGTCTGCCGAGCATTCCCCAACGTCTGTACTTAAAGTACTTCTCGTTGACCTCATTGAGCTCATTATCAAGAGTGTCAATATATTTCTGTCTATCCTCTTCCGAAACAGCGTTCTTGGGCTCTGCGAGCAAGCAGTAGCGAGGCGGGTTTGTTGAGTAGTCAGCATAGAAGCTGTGTCCGACAAACTCATTGCCCATCTTTCGTGCGGTCTCATTAGCTGCAAAGTCGACCATTTGAGTAGTAGTCTTTTCATTTGCGATATTAAGGCTGAGATTACGCCTATAAAGAAGTTCTATTCTCGGAGTGTTGTTATGCATCTTTGTAACAGTTATAACATCCTCTATTCTGTATCTGTAAAGACCAGAGAAGTTCGATACTATAACCTCATACTTCTTACCTACCTCAAGGTCAGATATAAGAAGCGGCTTGGCATCGTCCGCAGCGTCCTCTGCATCGTCATCAACAGGCAGGAACTCAAAGAATATACAGTGCGGAAGCAATACGCCGTCATGAACATCAAGTTCCGTAGGCATAGCAAAAAATCCCTCAGCGGCAGCATAACCCATATTATGAACAGGAATATCATCACCGATTGATTTGCGAAGCTTTTCAACATACACCTTAAGGTTTGCACCAATCATGCCGTAAGCCCAATTGAGTTTCGGCCATATTCTCGGAGCTATCGGAGTATCAAAGCCTTTGCTGAATTCCCTGCGAAGCTCCTCAGCTCTTTCGGGATTGGGCCTGAACATCTTGGAATATTTATTATACAAGTCAGGTGTAATTTTAATATTGGGATTTATTATACCCTTTTCAATATCGTCGCAGAGCATCTCCCAATTCTCTTCAAGATAGTCAAACATCGTAGTTAGCAATGTTACAACTATGGAACCAAGATAGCTGACATTTCTGTTTTCAAGTGCAAAACGTAACTGAAGATAAGACGTATCAAGCAATTCTTCATGCTCAGGATAAAGCAATGATGTCGGAGAAGTGCAGAAGAAACGGGTTATCAGTTTAAGATAAATCAGCGGAACCTGGCCAGCACCGTTACACGGCTTGCCGTCCTGCATTTTATGTCCTGTGAGCACCAAAACCAGCGGTCCCATCTGAGCAGGCATCTTAATACCTTTAACTTTTTTGAGATGCTTGGCGGCAGTTGAAACACTACACGAAAAACCGATGCACTGCATATTCCAAAGGTCTTTAACGGATTTCGGAAGAATCTTCGGTTTGCCAACGCTTCCCGACGACGAGCAGTATCTTACGTTAAGGCCGGTAAACATAAGATTTTTCTCTTTGTTGTTGAGCATTCTCTCAACATAAGGCTCATAATCGGCATATGTAGTAATCGGGACTTTTGCTTGATACTCTTCTATAGAATTAATATCCTTAAAGTTATACTTCTTACCAAGCTCGCAGTTCTTGTTTCGACGAAGTATCTTCTTAAGTGTGCTTTCTTGTGCTTTCATCGGATTCTTTGTATGATGCTCAATCTCACGAAGAGACATATTACCGAGCATAATACCCAAATCTGAAATCGGCATAGTTATAACCACTTCCTGCTTCACATTTTTATAACAGAGCAGTCCAAGCAGCCGCTCTGTTATACATAAAAACTCTTACGATATATTTTAATTTAGAGTGCAAAAATTGTCAATTGAAAAAGGCTGTGAAAAGGAATAATTACTTGTTTTTTATCGAATAGCCTTCTAAAAATTTATATATTATTTATAATTATAAAATTATGTTATTATCTGACAAAAAAGCACAGCCACCCAATGAAAAAATCTTCCTTGGGCAGCCGTTGTTAGTACGGTTATTTTATTCCGCTTCAAATCCTGTTACCGTGTACCCCGCGTCAGTTATCACCTGACTCAGAACACTGTCATCAACATCGCTCGAAAGCATAAGCATAGCACTCTTGTTTTCAAGGCTCATTTCAACGCTGTTTACCTCTTCAAGTGCCTCAAGTGCTTTTTGAACATGTGCCGTGCAGTGATTGCACATCATTCCGTCGATATATACAGTCTTTTTCATATTCTTTTCCTCCGCATCTTTTGAAGTTATCTCCAAAGTTTTTTTATTTTCAAATTCCGATATAAAATCGGGAATTTCAATCATTTTCTTGCGTTTCATATGTCTTTTACCGTAAACATCGAAAAGGTTCAGTCGTAATGCGTTCATCACCACGCAAAAGCTCGAAAGACTCATTGCTGCCGCACCAAACATAGGATTAAGCTGAACGCCAAAAGGAATCAAGGCTCCTACGGCGATCGGGATTCCGATACAGTTGTAAAAGAATGCCCAAAACAGATTTTCATGAATATTTCTGAGCACCTGACGCGAAATCCTTATCGCCGCCGCTACATCGAGAATACTCGATTTCATAAGCACTACATCCGCAGCATCAACAGCCACATCTGCACCGGCACCTATTGCTATTCCTATATCAGCCCTCGTCAGTGCAGGAGCATCGTTTATTCCGTCGCCTACCATAGCGACTCTGCCGTACTCCGAAAGTTTCCTGACAACCTCTTCTTTGTCGTTTGGAAGAACTTCGGCAATAACCGCATCAACACCCACTTGGTTTCCGACAGTCTCTGCCGCTTTTCTGTTATCACCCGTGAGCATAACCACTCGAAGGCCCATGTCTTTGAGCTCTTCCACTGCCTGTGTACTGTCTTTTTTCACGACATCCGCAACAGCTATTATGCCAAGCAGATTACCGTCAAGTGCAAAATACAGCGGTGTTTTGCCTTCGTTCGCCAGACTTTCGCCTTTTTGACGCATTGCTTTAGTCGAAATACCTCTTTCTTCCAACATTGCGGCATTTCCGCCTACAACTGTTTTTTCGCCAAGTTTACCACGGGCTCCCCGACCGGGAACCGCCTCAAAATCGGACACAGGTTCATACTCCAACTTACTGTCATAAGCTCTGTTCATTATAGCCTGTGCAAGCGGATGCTCGCTTTTTTGCTCCAATGAAGCCGCTACAGAGAGAAGCCGGCTCTCGGCAACTGAGCTTATGGGACAAACATCTGTAACCCTTGGCTTTCCCTGCGTAACGGTTCCCGTTTTATCCAGAACAACAATTTGAGTTTTCCCTGCCATTTCAAGCGATGATGCTGTTTTAAACAGCACTCCGTTTTTGGCCCCTATTCCGCTTCCTACCATTATCGCAACCGGTGTTGCTAGGCCTAATGCACACGGACAGCTTATAACCAGAACACTTATTGAACGTGCCAGGGCAAAACCGATACTCTCGCCCAAGGCTAACCAGATAACTCCTGCCACAAGTGCTGTGAGCATTACCGCAGGAACGAAAAAGCCGGAAACTCGGTCTGCTATTTTAGCTATCGGAGCTTTCGTCGCCGCCGCATTCTCCACCATATCTATAATTTGGCTTAAAGTGGTGTCGTTTCCGACACGTGTAGCAGTGCAAGTCAAGAAGCCGTTTTGATTAATTGTTGCCGCACTCACAATGCTACCCGGAGCTTTATCAACGGGCAAACTCTCGCCCGTCAGGCTTGCCTCATTGACCGCACTTTCACCCTCTTCAACCCGTCCGTCAACGGGTATGCTTTCCCCCGGTCTTACAACAAATACATCGCCTACCAAAACATCATCAGCAGAAATTGTTATTTCCTCGCCGTCTCTTATAACACGTGCGGTTTTCGGTGCCAGGTCCATAAGGCCCTTTATTGCATCTGTAGTTCTGCCTTTACTTCTGGCCTCAAGCATTTTGCCTAAAGTGATTAGGCTTAAAATCATCGCTGACGATTCAAAATACAACTCATGCTTATAATGATTAGCAGCAGATAAATCACCGTTAATTGCGGCATGGCTCATCAGAAAAAGTACTGCCACACTGTAAACATAAGCTGCTCCGCTGCCCAAAGCCACAAGCGTATCCATGTTCGGTGCTCTATGAATAAAGCTTTTAAACCCACTGACAAAAAAGCGTTGATTGATAAGAATTATAGCGGTTGTAAGCAGCAACTGATATAGTCCAATCGCAATAGGATTGTCCTTAACCAAAGACACAAAAGGCCAATCCCACATAACCACGCCCATAGACACATACATCAACGGGAGCAGCAGACACAAAGAAGCAATAAGCCTGCGTCTGAGCTTCGGCGTTTCACGGTCCGCGAACGCATCACGCGAAACACGCACCTGCGTTTGCAAATTTTTTTCAGGTGATGCACCATATCCGACTGCAACTACCGCATCACATATCTTTTGCGTTGTTGCAGGTGCCTCAAAACTCACGGTCATTGAATTTGTCAATAAACTTACAGAGACTTCATTTACACCCGAAACAGCAGAAACCGCCCGCTCAACATGGGCACTGCACGCAGCACAGGTCATCCCCGTTACATTGAATTTTTCTCTATTCATAATGACTCCTCTATTTCAACTTCTTAACAAGGTCTACAGCTTCTTCAATAACCTGCATATTACCCTTTTGTATCTGCTCGACAACACATGTTTCCATATGGTCGTGTAAAATAACATACCCTAAACTTTGAAGTGCATTTTCAACAGCCGCTATCTGAATGAGGATATCTCCGCAATATCTGTTGCCCTCAACCATATTCTTTATCCCGTTAAGCTGACCTGTAATGCGGTTGAGTCTGTTTATAAGCTGACGCTGCGACTCCTCCGAGCGAGGAGTGTGTTTTTGACGGCAACTTTCACACCCTTGTTGCTCTGTATCTTTATTATGTTCCATAACAAGTCCTCCGATTTACATCTTAAATATCAATTTAATTTTATACCCCCTATGGGTATTTGTCAACAGACAAAAAAATCCGAGCCATTTTGGAGGCTCGGATAAAAATCACACCATTTTAGATTCAATAACTGACTGTATTTTTTCTCGGCACAAAAGCGACAGTCCCATAAAGCAATCCGAAATTATATTCTCGCCAACAATAAATTCGGGCACTGTACAATTGCGGATTTTAGGGGTAACCTCGTCTATAAGCGAAGGACACATCTGCTTGTTACCGTATTCATGAAGAATAACTTTGTCCGGATTCACTATTGATATAAGGGCCAGAAGCTGGTCCACGTGAAACTCAAAACTGTTTCTGTCCTCGTATTTTGACGGTATGCTTCCAATGTCTCCAATGGCACCTGTTGCACTCTTCAAAAGACGGCCGTCAACCAATATACCGGCTCCATGACGTCCCTCTCCAAATACAAAAACAGCGGTAATTCCCTTTTCCGCATCAATTTCATAATGATGTGCCGCCAATGCACTGACCTGAACATCATTGCTGATAACAACCATCTTCCCCGTTTTCTCACGAATGCGTTCAACCAAATTAATTCCATCGAGAGACGGGTAAGACCACGAACTGATTATCGTATCATTATGGACTATCCCCGAAAAAGCAATGGCTATTATAGAAATATCTGGGTCGGTATTGACACACTTGTTTATAAGCTTATCTATACTTGTCAAAGCATTGGTGTCATCAATCAAAAGTTCCTCTTCTTTTACAGATTCGCCTAAAAAATTATGAACCATGACATATATCCGTTCAGGCGAAATTTCCATAAGCAATGCATGAGTATAATCCGCATTTATGGAATACGACTGGGCTTTACGTCCCCTTTCAGCACCGACTATCTCTGCCTTCAGGAGAATTCCGGTCTCCACTCCATAATCAACGCCTCTGGTGACTGTTGGCAGACTAAGGTCTATGGCCTTTGAAATCTGTGGAATTGTTGCACTTTTGTTAATACGTATATTCTCCCATATTGCACGGTAATTCGTAAGTCGCACAGAAGACAAATCTACAGCTTTGGTTTTGTTCAAAGTATTCCCTCCCTACCGAAAATCCATAATTGCAGGCGATATAACAATATTGTCTTTTTTTCATTATAACATTCCTGTTTTTTCCAGGCAATAGCTACATTCTATCAAAATGAAATTTAACATTTAATTCTTTGGCAGAATTTTTATTTTGAGCTTTTACTATTGACTTTTTTTCCGAAATAATGCACTATAATCTATGAAAATGACAGGCAAAAGGAGACCTGATATCATGTACGATAAGAAGCTCACCTTTAACAGTGACGGCTCGTTTCGCATTCTCCTGCTCGGTGATGTTCATGAAAAATTTGATATAACATCAGATACGGGAAGAGCGAAATATCTCGATATGGTCAAATTCCATTCTGCCGCCGCAGATGCGCTTAAACCGGACCTTGTTGTCTATATGGGCGATATATGCGAAGTGACCACAGAAGATGAAGATTTCTCAAAATATAAGGCACAGATGAACAGGCTAACCGAAATTTTCACCAAGCGTGGCATTCCCTTTGCAACAATAATGGGCAACCACGACCATGACGCAAATCTTGAAGAGCCGCAAATGCAGATTCTGGAAAATATGGACTTGTGCCTTACAAAATGTGATGACCCAAATATAACCGGATATTCGAATTATTACTATCCGATATACAACAAAGACGGAAAAGCAAGATTTAATCTTTGGTTCATTGACTCAAACAACTTATATCATGACCAATCGGTTTCCGTGTACGATATAGTCTATCCCGACCAAATCGAATGGTATGAAAAAAACGCAACAAAACTGCGTGAGGGAAACAACGGCAAGCCCCTGCCTGCCATAGTATTCCAACATATTCCCGTAATTGAAGAATATCAGCTTTTAAGAAAAGCCCGTCTGCATGAAATGTGGAAAGCTGTACGTGGACACAGCAAATTCAGAAAAACCTGGTACGTTTTAAAGGATAAAAGAAACGGATATCTCGCAGAACCTCCTTGCTCTCCGTGCATAAACTGCGGACAGTTTGAAAGCTGGAAGAAAATGGGCGACGTAAAAGCCGCATTTTTCGGACACGACCACATGAACAACATAGCAGGCGAAGTTGACGGAATACTTTTGGGACAATGCAAAACCTCCGATTTTCACGCTTATACCGACGGTGCACGTCCCGCCGTAAGGCTTGTGACCGTTGACGAAAAAACTCAGAGCTTCGATACCCAAGTGTATTTCTTTAAGGATTTCGGACTTAAATGCACCTGCCTTGGTCCTATAGACCAACGTATAACAGACCGCCAGAGTATCAATGCAGAAATAGCCGTGCGAGCTGTTGCCGCAGGTACAGCCTTTGCAGCAATCTGCATTGCCGGAGAAAAAATATACAGACTGATAAAAAAATAAAGACCGTTACAACACCCTATGCAAGTCAGCTATTGCTCCTCACATAGGGTGTCTTTTTATACAAAAAATCCATTTTTGTTTTTATAAGTATTTGATATTGCTTTTCGCAGGCTTTATATGGTAATATATATTGAATATAAAAATTATGCTTTGAAAGGCGGATAACGAGATGTCTTCAAACGAAACAACCGTTGTTGCTGAAGTTCAATCCAACAACGATACCGTTGAACGTCAGCTTGCTCAACAAAAAAAGCGATATCTTTCACCAAAAGAATTTGCCGCTTATATTGTTTCCGGTTTTGGTGACAAAAACTGGGAAACTTTTAATGGCACCAACTCTTTCTTCTTTAACACAACATTCCTTAAAGCAGACCCGCTGATACTCAGCCTGTCCAGCTCGGTTTCTGCCATTGCCGACACTTTCGACAATGCAATCTCCGGTCCGATTATCGACCGTACCCGTACACGCTGGGGAAGAGTTCGCCCGTATCTTGTGCTTACTCTGCCACTTTGGCTTTTTGCATCCCTTGCACCTTGGGTGTTGCCCGGAAACTTGTCTCAAACTGCTATTTTCATATGGTTTCTCATAATTTCCTATATGACTTCAATAGCAAACTCTTTCTATACACCTTGTTATACTGCGTTACTGTATAACCTTACACCAAACGTCAACGAACGTAACAAGCTTATCGCAACCGATACATACATTGACCTTCTTGGCGTCTGGTTGCCGTCGCTGTTCCCGTTCCTGGTCGACTACCTGCCAAGAACCATACCCACCAGAACAATATACATGGGCGGTGCTTTCTTCTTTATCGCCTGCGTTGTTGTATTCCGTACAATCGGATTCTTCACACTAAAAGAACGTATGCCGTTAGCATCCCGTGATGAAATGAAGAGTGTCAGCGTATGGAAATCCGTTAAACAGGTCGCTACCTGCCGTCCAATGTGGGTACTTGTTATCAAAGGCTTCTTCGGAGTAGGTAAGGGTGTTGGCGGCTCTGTCGCAAACTATTTCTGGCTCAACTGTACCGGAAAGCTTTCAAACGGCTCCATAATCGGTATTTTCACAGGTCTTCCCAGCTACTTCGTTCTCCCCTTTGCTCCTAAGCTGACAAAGAAGTTTGGACTCAAAAACCTTGCATCTTTCTGCTACGGTTTCTGCGGAGTTACATACTTAATTATGTTCCTCATCGGTTATGAGCCTTTTGGCAAGAACGGCGTGCTCAACATGGTATACCTTACAATTATGCTCACTATTGCCGGCTCGCTCAACAGTATTCAGAGATACTGCGGTACTGCCATGCAGGGTGACCTTTACGACTATGTTGAATGGAAAACAGGTATAAGAAACGAAGGTATGATAACCGCCGCAATGGGTTACATCACACTCATAACAAACAATGTTGCGAACATCCTCAGCGGTCTTATAGTAAAGTCTCTTCATTATCAACCGCTTGAAAACGCCTACGGCGTTGTTATCCCGCAGACTGACCCCAAACTTCTTGCAGGAATCTGGATGATTTTCGCTTTGGCTCCCGCAATCGGCAGAATCGCAAAAGCTATTACACTTCAGTTCTTCAATGTCCACGGAAAGACTAAGGACCGCATGATGGTTGAACTTGCTGAGATTCGTGCTGCAAAAGTTGTCGACGGCAGCTCCCAACCAGATTATTCGGACCCCGACGCAATAAGCGCTGCAAGTTCAGAGGAGTAATCAAATGGTAACTCACATAGTTTTCTGGAAATTAAAAGATGAAGCTCTCGGCTTTAACAAAAAACAGAATGCCGAACAGATAAAGAAAAGCTTGGAAGCTCTCGTCGGTATTATCCCCGGCCTTGTCGAAGCAAAAGTAGGCATAAACAAAAACGGCGGTAAGTACGACGCCGCACTGTATTCACGTTTTGAGAGCATGGAAGCACTTCATGCCTATGACTCTCACCCCGAACATCTCAAAATACGGGAGTTCGTAAAAGCAGTGAGGCTCGAACGTGAAAGCGTAGATTTTGAAGAATAGCAAAATAAATCAACACCCCTGAAACTATAAACGTTTCAGGGGTGTTGTCATTCTGCTTTTCTTTAAGCTTCTGTATTTATATTGCTATGTGCTTCTCTCACATACTCATAAACAGGTTCAAGACGCTTCTTTGTAAGCGGATAAGCAAACTTCATAAGTATAAATATCAGTGTATATGTTATTGCCGGTATGAGTGTGCAGACAAACAATATGCCCTCTCCTACTCCCGGAATGTACCCACTGTTTCCCATAGTTGCACCGTCATAGCCTGCAACCTTGCTTAAAAGCATAAGTCCACCCGAATCTGCCGCTGTTTGGCCGAGTTTACGGCAGAATGTATAGACTGCATATATTGCACTTTCGCTGCGAAGTCCCGTCTTGTACTCCTGATAATCGATAACATCAGCCACAACTGCCCAGTTTGTGAGGCTGACAAAAGAATAGCCGAAACCGATGATAAACAGGAATATCATATACGCCATAGGGGCAGCCACTGTATTTCTGGGAATTGCCGGCACAACAAACAAGGTAAGTACTGCGGCAAGTGCAGAGAAGAACGAACCAAATCCGCAAAGCTCTTGCTTACCGTATTTCTTAACCAACTTCTGCGAAAACGGAATCATAATTGCCATTGGCAAATATGTGGCTATGGTTCCGAGAATAGAAAGATCTGTGTTCTCAAAATAGTTCTTGTATAGGTACTGGTTGAGTGACGCAAACTGAAGTTGTCCGCTTATAAGTATTCCTGAAAGAGCCACAGACACAAAAGGTCTGCTCTTGAGCATAGCAAGATATGTCTTCTTCATATCAACTTTCGGATCTGCTTCAGAAGGTACGCGCTCTTTTATCATCTTGAAACAAACAAGATAAAATACAATTGCACATATTCCCATTATTATGCCAAAGTTGAGCATTCCTTGCGGATCCGCCGATTTTATCTCTTTACCCTCAGCATTAATTCCTGATACTGTATAGATAATCATCGGAGCAATAAGCAAGGGTGCCGCTCCACCAACTCCGCTTCCCATTGCACGAAATGTAGAAAGCAATGTTCTGCCCTCGGGATCATCGGTTATAACTGAAGCTAACGAGCCAAACGGAATATTCATACCCGTATAAAGCATACCAAATGCGGTGTATGTTATGTAAGAAAGCACAAGCACCATTGTCTGACTGCTTGAAAGCTGAGTGAAATCCACAAAGCAAAGTATAGCAGATAGACCCAAAGGTATACATAACCATTTGAGATAAGGCCTGAACTTACCGTCCTTGGTCGGCTTTTTCTTAGCCACTATATAACCCCATATCGGGTCATTGATAGCATCCCAAAGTCTCGTTACAAGAAAAAGGGTTGCAACTTTACTCTCTGCAAGTTTTAAAACATCGGTATAAAAAACTTTCAAGAATGACGACACATATGTAAGTACAAACATATTGCCGCCCTCACCCAACATGTAGCCTATTACCTCTTTGAAGCTTATTTTATTAGGGTGTACATTTACCGCTTCAAGTGACCTTTGTTCTTCCATAATTCATCTCCT
>JAZUNO010000010.1:0-57220 GCA_045604185.1 Acutalibacteraceae bacterium
TATTATATTATAAAGAAAAGTAATAGATAATTAAGTTAATAAGATTATAACAGTTTTGTTTTATAAAATAAATAGCTAATCAGCAAATTATCCCAGGAGGACAATTATTTATGCTTTATGTAACAGGAGACACTCACGGCGATTTCGAGCGTTTTGCCTCTTCGAAACTTAAAAAACTGCGTAAAGGCGATGTGCTGTTTATCTGTGGCGACTTCGGCTTTATCTGGGACGGGTCAAAAAAAGAAGAAAAGATGCTCAAGAAAATCGGCAAGCTTAAATACAATGTCTGCTTTATCGACGGAACTCACGAAAATTTTGAAAGAATAAGAAGCTATGAGCAAGTCGAGTTTCATGGCGGAGATGCACACCATATCTGCGGAAATCTCTATCACCTGATGCGTGGACAGGTTTATGATTTTGACGGCACAACCGTTTTTGCCATGGGCGGAGGCGAGATTCCTGATATCGATATCCGTACAGACGGAAACTCCTGGTCGGGAGACGAGATTCCCACGGAGGCAGAGTTGTATGCAGGTGCCAAGAATCTCAGAGCCCGTGATAACAAGGTTGATATTATTATTACCCATGAGCCGCCTACAAAAATCAAAGGTTTCTTAAAACTCAAGGACAAGGAGCCTGCCCGTATTTCGGGACTTAATACATATTTTGAGGAGCTAGGTGCCGCTTGCGACTATAAGCATTGGTTCTTTGGCTCAATGCATATGGATAAGTTTATCTCATCGTCGCATATTGCTGTGTTCCAGAATGTAGTCAATGCACAGACGTGCGAGATTGTAAAATGATTTGTGAAAGATGCACAGTGTGAATTGTTTGTTTTGTAGCATAAGTTACAAAAGGCCGAATTTTTTTAATCCCCTTGACATTATAAGTCGAGGGGACTATACTTTATAACAATAGTTAATCGGTTAACTGTTAACCGATTAATTTTTTGTTGGGGAGGATTGGACTTGAAAGAAAATTTACATGATATAATATTTCAGTTTAACACGCTGTCGTGTTTGCATCGGTACTATATCTCGAAAGTCGCCAACCGTATGGGAGTATACAGAGGCCAGCCGCAGATAATGGATTATCTGATAAAAAACGGCGAAGCGACACAGCGTGAAATTGCGGACTATCTGCACGTGTCACCGGCGTCCGTGGCCGTCAGCGTAAAACGTATGGCCAAGGCAGGCTTACTCGACAAGACGGCGGATGAAAACGATTTGCGTTTTAATAAAATCAGGATAACCCCCAAGGGCGTGGATATTGAGCGTGCCTGCCGTGAGGAGTTTGATAAAATAGATAACAGAATGTTCAACGGCTTTTCCGATGAGGAGCTGAAGCAGTTTGACAGTTTTCTCAAGCGTATCAATGAGAATTTGTCAGGCGACAAGGTCTCACGCGAAGAGCTGATTGATGCTTTGGAAAGAGATAAAAAACGTAACGAGGAGAAAATATAGAGAAAGGAAGGATTTGGTTCTATGTCAGGAAAGCTTTTGAAATATGCCCGAGGATATCGCATCTATGCACTTCTGGCACCGCTTACCATTATCGGTGAGGTAATACTTGAGGTCCGTATTCCTCTGCTTATGGCGGATATAGTGGATGTCGGAGTAAACGGTGGCGGCGGTATAGACTATATACTCGAAAAGGGCCTGCAAATGGTGCTTATGGCATTGGCATCACTCGCCTGCGGTGCGATGTCGGCACGGTTTGCCGCTGTTGCAGGTATGGGATTCGGCTCGAATATCAGAGCCGCACTTTTCGGAAAAGTGCAGGATTTCTCATTTGCAAATATTGATAAGTTCAGTACGGCATCCCTTGTAACCAGGCTTACTACCGATGTCAACACCGTTCAGAATACGTTTATGATGGTAATTAGAATCTGTGTACGCTCGCCTATAATGTTCTGTATGGCTGTATTGTGTGCCATAGAGTTCAACGCAAAGCTGAGCGTGATTTTTGCAGTGGTCATACCGCTTCTGGTGCTTGCAATGGCGTTTGTAATATCAAAGGCATTTCCGCTCTTTAAGCAGATGTTCAAGCGTTATGATGACCTGAATGCAACCGTTCAGGAAGACTTGATAGCAATAAGAGTTGTAAAAGCTTTTGTACGCTCACAGCATGAAAAGGGACGCTTCAAGAAGGCTAATGATGCACTGAAGAATGCATCTGTGAAGGCGGAGAGGCTTGTAATTCTTCACAATCCAGCTATGATGCTTTGCATATACATCTGCATAATTTTTGCACTTTGGGTCGGTGGCGGATTTGTCATTGAGGGCTCAATGCAGACGGGTGAGCTCATGGGCTTTATCACATATATAACGCAGATAATGATGTCTTTGATGATGATTTCGATGATTTTTGTCATGATAGTCACTTCCAAGGCTGCAGCTACCAGAATCCTTGAGGTTATAGAAGAGCTTCCCGATATAAACGACTCTCACGCTGATGAAAATGCAGAGGTGCATGACGGAAGCATTGAGATAAAGAATGTATGTTTTAAGTACAACAAAGATGCGGAAAAGAATGTTCTTGACAGTATCAATCTCAGCATAAAATCGGGTGAAACCGTCGGCATTATCGGCGGTACGGGCTCTGCTAAAACAACACTTGTTCAGCTTATTCCCCGACTTTATGATGTCACAGAGGGTGAATTGCTCGTCGGTGGCAGAAATGTTACCGAGTATAAGATAAAAACTTTGCGTGATGCGGTTTCTATGGTGCTTCAGACAAACGTGCTTTTCTCGGGAACGATAGCAGAAAATCTGCGTTGGGGCAACAGCGAAGCTACGCAGGAAGAGATAGAAGAGGCCTGCAAAATTGCACAGGCTCACGATTTTGTCACAAGCTTCCCTGACGGCTATGAAACCGACCTGGGTCAGGGCGGTGTCAATCTTTCGGGCGGACAGAAGCAGAGACTCTGTATTGCCAGAGCACTCCTAAAAAAGCCTAAGATACTCATTCTTGATGACAGCACAAGTGCTGTTGACACGGCTACCGATGCAAAGATTCGTGAGGGCTTCAATTTGAGCCTCGGCGATGTTACAACAATAATAATTGCTCAGCGTGTAAGCTCGATTTCCCATGCTGATAAGATTGTAGTTCTTGACGACGGCAAGATTAATGCTGTCGGCACACATGAAGAACTGCTCGAGAGCAACGAGATATACAAAGAAGTCTATACTTCACAGCAGGAAGGGAGTGTGGCTTAAATGAAAAAGAATCAATCTAAAGTTGAGCAGGGTGGCAATCGTTTCCAGAAGCCGAAGAACGTAGGCAAGACCTTTTCACGTCTGATTGGATATATCGGAAAATTCAAAAGCAGGCTGTTGATAGTTTTCCTGCTTGTCGTTATAGCCTCGGGAGCTAATGTTTTCGGTGTATATATGATAGGCAACACGATAGATAAGGGAATTGTTCCGCTTATCGGCACTTCGCCGACACCGCAGGATTTTGTTCCTCTTATAGAAAGAATAGTTCTGATAGCTGTGGTATACGCCTGCGGTGCACTGTCGTCGTATATATATTCAAGAATAATGATTGGCGTGGCTCAGGGTACACTTAATACGATAAGACGTGACCTGTTTGATAATATGCAGGATTTACCCATAAGCTTTTTCGATTCGAAGACTCACGGTGAGCTTATGAGCCGTTTTACCAACGATACCGACACTCTTCGTGAGTGCATAAGTCAGAGCTTCGTTCAGGCAATATCTTCTACTATAACGGTTGTCAGCACGTTTGTTATGATGTGTGTTATCAGCATGAAGCTTACGGCTCTGATAATAGGTATGCTCTTTATTATGATGTTTATCATCAAGTTTGTCGGCAGCAGAAGTGCACACTTTTTCCGCAGTCAGCAAAAGGCGGTAGGTGCCGTTAACGGATATATCGAGGAGCTGATTGAGGGACAGAAAGTTGTCAAGGTTTTCTGTCATGAAAAGGCTGTCAAGAATGAATTTGATGGGCTTAACCAGGAGCTTCGCCATGCGGCAACCAACGCTCATACCTATGCGAGCATCATCATGCCGATAATGGGCAACCTCTCGTATATAAACTATGCCGCAACAGCGGTTATCGGTGCATATATAATGGTAAAGGGTGCAGGCGCATTCGGCATAGGCGATATGTTCTCGGCGTTGTTCAGCTGGGATGCGGCTGTCCTTGCGGCTCCGCTTACTATAGGTGCACTTGCATCGTTTTTGCAGTACACAAGACAGTTCTCTCAGCCTATAACACAGATTTCACAGCAGTTTAATGTTATTCTGGCGGCTCTTGCAGGTGCTGAACGTATATTTGAAATTATAGACACTCCCCACGAAGAGGACGACGGTTATGTTATGCTCGTCAACGCCAAGAAAGATGAAGACGGCAATATAACCGAGTGCGAGGAGAAAACGGGACTTTGGGCATGGAAACACAACCACCACGACGGCACAACCACCTATGTCGAGCTCAAAGGTGATGTGCGTTTCCACGATGTAACATTCAGTTATGACGGAAGAAAGACAGTACTCAAGAACGTTTCGCTCTATGCACGTCCCGGTGAGAAGATAGCCTTTGTCGGTTCAACGGGAGCGGGCAAAACGACTATTACAAACCTTATAATCCGCTTCTATGACGTTCAGGAGGGTAAGATAACCTACGACGGAATCAATGTCAAGAAGATAAAGAAAGACGATTTACGCCGTTCACTTGCAATGGTTCTGCAGGATACTCACCTGTTCACGGGTACAGTGCGAGAAAATATTGCCTACGGTAAGCTTGATGCTACGCAGGAGGAAATTGAACGTGCCGCAAAGCTTGCAAATGCCCACTCGTTTATAACCCGACTTCCGCAGGGTTATGATACGGTTATAACGGGTGACGGCTCGAATTTGAGCCAGGGACAGCGTCAGTTGTTGGCTATTGCACGGGCTGCTGTCGCAGACCCGCCGGTGCTTATTCTTGACGAGGCAACAAGTTCTATCGATACCCGTACAGAGCATCTTATAGAGCTTGGTATGGACAGATTAATGGCAGGCAGAACAGTGTTCGTCATAGCACACAGACTCTCAACGGTAAGAAATTCCAATGCAATAATGGTGCTTGAACACGGCGAGATAATTGAGCGTGGAAACCATGACGACCTTATAGCCCAACAGGGCAAATACTATCAGCTTTATACAGGACAGTTTGAGCTGGAGTAAAATCAATCCCCTGAATCCTCACGGATTTCAGGGGGTTTTTTTGTCAGAGTTTGCCTTTCACATTGACATCAAAAAGTTTAAATTCTATAATTAATAAAAAACAAAGGGACAGTGATATTGTGTTTTATAAGATTTGGGCTTTTGTAAGACAGAGCTTGGTAAGAATACATCTTTTTGTTGCACGTATTATCTTCAAACTCAGCGGTGGTCGCATACCAAAGTCGCTTTTCAGTGAGCGTTCGGGTGTTGAGAAAGTCGGCACAACTGTGAGAAAAGTTGACGAGGGTGATTATTGGACTACCATAGCAAAATTCAATGCAGACGGTAGCATCAGCGATGAGGATTTTGTTATTGTTTCGAGCACTGACTTCCATTACGATACAAATCATGAATATAACAAAAAGACGACTGAGATGTTTGTCAAGCATATAAAGGATGTAAAGCCCGACCTTGTTGTGCTCACGGGTGATGTTATCCTCTCAAAGTATCAGCAGATAGATGCCATACAGTTTGCGCAGATGATGGAGGAAATCGGTGTCTACTGGACAGCTGTTTTCGGAAATCACGAAGTTCGTGAGGAAAAAGGTTTTTATAAATATCTGCTCATGAAAAGCTTTGCGGACTATGAGCACTGTCTTTGCAAGCACGGTCCAAAGGAGCTTTTCGGCTACGGCAACCATACGGTAAACATCCTCGGGTCTGACGGCAAGTTGAGGCAAACGCTGTTTCTCTTTGATTCGGGCAGAGATATAATCGACGAATATCGGGCAGAATACGGTGTTCCTGCAGATATGAAAGGCTACGATTTCCTCAAAAAGGAACAGATTACATTTTATAAAAATGAGGTTGACCGTCTGCGTGAAAAATACGGCGATTTCAATTCTATGATGTATATGCACATACCGCTCAAGGAGTATGAGAACATATTTAAAGACGCACCCACTCCCAACGGAAATTTTGAGCCCACAGGCAATTATGAGATACTCTGCGGTGAGCAGTATGAGAGTGTCGGGTGCTCACAGTTTAACAGCGGAATGTTTGACGCAATTCTCGAAAAGGGCAGCACCAAGGCGGTTTTTGCAGGCCACGACCACATAAACGATTGGATTGCAATTTATAAGGGTGTCCACCTGTGCTACAGTCTGCCGCAGGGCTATAATCTTTATCATCTGGGAACAAACTTCAACAAGCCCGAAAACGAGTGGGTTCAAGGCGTAACTGTCACAACAATTCACAGTGACTCAAGCTTTGATATAAAACAGAGATATAACAGAATTTATTTGTAAAATAAAAGCACCGATATGCATAAGCATTGTCGGTGCTTTTGTCTTGGTTGACATTCAATTTGAATAATATTATTATAAATAACGCAAAACGTTGCAAAAAGGAGAAAGCTTTACAGTTGAATTGTGAAAAGATAACTTTTGAAAACGGATTCCGTGTAATATTTGAAGATGTTCCCGGTGCTAAAAGTTGTTCTATGGGCATCTGGGTCGGCAGTGGCTCGTGCTATGAGGATGAGGATGTAGGCGGCATATCGCATTTTATCGAGCATATGCTGTTCAAGGGGACAAAGACCCGCTCGTCCAAGGATATAGCACGTCAGGCTGATATTATGGGCGGCGAGCTCAACGCATATACAGACAGAGAGAGCACCTGCTACTACACCCGTGTTTTGAGTGCGGATGCTCCTGCGGCCTTTGAGCTGATTGCCGATATGGTGACTAATCCCCGACTTGACAGTGGGGACACAGAGCTTGAAAAAGGGGTTGTAATTGAGGAGATAGCTATGTATGAATCCAACCCCATGGATTTGTGTATGGACACATTTTATCTCAATGCATTTCCGCAGAGCCCGTTGGGCAGAAACATTCTCGGAAAACGTGAGACGGTTGCAAAGTTCAGCCCCGATATGTTGCGGGAATATATGAAAAAATTCTATTCGCCAAAACGTATGGTTGCGTGTTTTGTGGGCAACTTTAACCGTGATGAAATGCTTTCCTTGTGTGAAAAATATTTTTCCACTTTAAGCTCATCAGATGAAGATGTTGAGCTCCCGTATGCACGCTTTGTACCGGGTGTGATAACCGTTAATAAACGCATGGAACAAAATCAGGTGGCAATCGGATTTGAGAGCTGTACTCTTTTGGATGAACGCAGATTTGTTTTTCAGCTTTTATCTTCAATGCTTGGCGGTTCTGCGTCATCAAGGCTGTTTCGTTCTTTGCGTGAAGAACAGGGTTTAGTATATTCGGTTGATGCCTATATAACGTCGTACCTTAGTACGGGCCTGTTTGTTATAACTCTTGGTGTATCACCCGATTCAGAGAAGAAAGCAGTCGAGAGTGTCGTAAAAGTTTTAACGGAGTTTGCGTGTGATGTAACTCAGGAGGAGCTTGACCTGGCCCGCAAACATTATCTTTCGGGACTGATTATGTCACTCGAATCCAACTCTGCACGTGCAGGAAGATACGGCACGGGAGAGCTGCTTGTAGGCGGAGCGATAAGCGTGGATGAGCTCGAAGAGAAGATAAGAGCCATAACCCTTGAGGAGATAGTTGAGGCGGCAAAAGAGCTTACGGATTTTTCGAAATGCTGTATATGTGCTGTCGGCAAAACGGCAGGCCGCAAGTTTTATAATAAGGTTGCCAGGGGACAAATTTAATGATATAATCATTCTATATATTTTGGATGAAGGTGCTATTGATTTATGAGAGGTCTTAAAAATGCAAAGCGCATAGTTGTCAAAGTGGGAACCTCTACGCTTACATATGAAACGGGAAAAACAAATCTTCGACGTATGGATAAACTTGTCCGAGTGTTGGCCGACCTTAGAAATTCAGGACTTGAGGTGGCACTCGTAACATCGGGAGCTATCGGAGTAGGTGTGGGAAAGCTCGGGCTTTCCGAAAAACCGCACGACACGCCCAGTCGTCAGGCGGCGGCAACTGTCGGTCAGTGCGAGCTTATGTTTATGTATGATAAGCTCTTCTCGGAATACGGCAATGTCATAGGGCAGCTGCTTATAACCAGAAGTGATATAGAAAACGATGAGCGCAGAACCAATCTTATAAACTCTTTTGAAAAGCTTTTTGAGTTTGGTGCAATTCCGATTATAAACGAGAATGACAGTGTGGCGGTTGAGGAGATAGTTTTCGGTGACAACGATACACTTTCGGCGATAGTTGCAAAGCTCATAGGAGCTGACTGTCTTGTTATTCTTACCGATACGGACGGTCTTTACAGCTCGAATCCGAGAGAGGATGAAAACGCAACGCTCATTCCCGTTGTCAGCGAGATAACCGACGAGATATTTGCACTTGCCGACGCAAAGGGCAGTGCGAGAGGTACGGGCGGAATGGTGACAAAACTTCATGCCGCTCAAATCGCTACTAAAGAGGGTATAGATACCGTTGTTATGAACGGTTCGGAGCCCGAAGACCTTTACCGTCTTTTTGATGGCAGGCAGATAGGCACTCATTTTCTTGCTAAGAAATAATTTCCGAGTGACTTATGTCTTAAGTGAAAGGAACTTTTTTATGGTTAAAACAGTTTTATCAATAGCACAGGGTGCAAAGATTGCACAGCGTGTCCTTGCCAAAAGCGGCGGTGCTGTGCGTATAGATGCTCTTAACGCCATAGCTGCAGCACTCAGAGAGAAAACAGAGGATATAATAAATGCCAATGCACGTGACATTGAGAATGCCCGTCTGGTCGGCATGAGTGAATCGCTGATAGACCGATTGAAGCTTACTCCCCAAAGAGTTGAGGACATGGCTCAGGGTGTTGAGGATGTTGCTTCAATGCCGGACCCGTTAGGTTCTGTTTTGTCAGGAGTTACACGTCCCAATGGAATGAAAATACAAAAAGTGAGTGTTCCGCTGGGAGTTGTGGCAATAATATATGAGGCACGTCCAAATGTAACATCTGATGCGGCTGCACTGTGCCTGAAGTCCGGAAATGCGGTTATTCTCCGTGGCGGAAAGGAAGCCATAAACTCCAACAAGGCTATAGCCGATATTATGCGTCAGGCTGTTGAGAGCGTGGGACTTCCGGCTGACTGTGTAAATCTTGTTGAAAACACTTCAAGAGATTCTGCAAATGAGCTTATGCGTCTTAACGGCTATGTGGATGTGCTTATTCCCCGTGGCGGAGCGGGCCTTATAAAGAGCGTTGTTGAGAATTCGACAGTCCCTGTTATAGAAACGGGCTCGGGCAACTGTCACACATATATTGACAAGTTTGCCGATATTGATATGGCGGCTGAAATTGTATTCAACGCCAAAACCTCACGTCCGTCCGTGTGCAACGCATGTGAGAGTCTGCTTATTCATAAGGATGTTGCGGAGAAAGCACTGATAGCTGTTGCAGGTAAGCTTCAGGAGAAGAATGTTGAGATTATCGGTGACGAAGTAACCTGCGAGGTGCTGGAATTTGCTACTCCTGCAACAGAGGATGATTGGGGCAGGGAATATCTTGACTATAAGATAAGCGTAAAGATAGTAGCCGATATTGACGAGGCAATAGACCATATTTCCAAATACAGTACGGGCCACAGCGAATGTATAATTACGCAGGACTATACCTGTGCACAGAAGTTTTTGAGCGAAGTCGATTCGGCGGCAGTTTACGTCAATACTTCAACCCGTTTTACAGACGGCGGCGAGTTCGGATTCGGTGCGGAGATAGGTATATCTACTCAAAAGCTCCACGCCAGAGGTCCGTTGGGACTTAAAAATCTTACTGCTGAAAAATATATAATTTACGGTTCGGGACAGATACGATAATATATGTTAGGAGGCATGGCTATGCCGATGAAAAAGAAGAAAAAAGTTTTTTCGAAAAACAATAAGTGGGCATTCCCCGTGGGCGCGATTATTATGGTGTTTGCGGTTGTGGGTGTTATAGCGGCTTTGATTTTTGCCGTGCGTGGAATCGCAGACCTTACCGATAACAGCGAAAAGTTTACGGAGTATGAGCAGTTCCTGGCACCCGTTGTCATGAATGACCCTGACCCGTTTGACGATGTGAGTAAGGCTCAGATGACCCAGCTTCTTGATGCGACTGTATGGTCGTTGATGAAGAGCGATATTGATCCCGACAAATACGAGTATGCTGAGGGCGACACGTCGGGTTTGATTGTTCCTCAGGCAGATATTGAAAAGCAGTTCAAAAAGCTTTTCGGTGAGGACGTCAAACCTGTTCATTCGACGGTAGAGGGAGGAACTTACACCTTTACCTATGATGAGACAAAGCAGGCGTATATCGTTCCTTTGACGGGTGTTATGCCGACCTTTATCCCACGTGTAACCGACCAGGAAAAGAAGGGTGACTCTATTATACTGACAGTCGGATATATAAGCGGTAACGCATGGGATCAGGACGAGCGAGGCAACTATATTGAGCCTGCACCAAATAAGTATATGAAAATAACCTTGCGTCTCAACAGTGATGACAGTTATTTTATCAGTGCCATACAGAATACGGAAGCACCGGAGACAGCAGTTGCAACAACGGTAAAGCCTGCTCAGACAACGGCACCGCAAACAACTACCCCTGTTGACACTACTATAGAAGACGTGAGTTCAACAGAGACGGATACAACACAGACGGATTCAACGCAGGAAGAGACTTCTACAGATACACAAGCATAAAATAAAAGGAGCAAAGATTTTTCTTTGCTCCTTTTAAAATTTTTATATCTCTTACGGCAACCAATTGCCGGCCGATATATACAGCTCATACCACTCTGCACGGGAGAGTGTGATGTCGGTACTGCGGCAGATTTCACGGAGCCGCTCGGGCTTTGTTGTTCCTGCAATAACCTGCATATTTGCAGGATGACGCAAAACCCATGCAAAAGCGATTGCGGCTTTTGAAACTCCTTTTTCCTGTGCAAACTTATCTAAAGTTTCGTTAAGCTGTGGGAACTGCTCATAATCATCAAGGAATGTGCCTTTGAAAACGCCGTACTGGAGAGGCGACCATGCCTGGATAGTCATTCCTTTTATGCGGCAATATTCGAGCACACCGCCGTCACGGTTGAGTGCAGGGTCGTGCTCCATGTTGACATTAAGACCGCAGTCTATCATTGAAGAATTGGTGAGGCTGAACTGCAACTGATTTGCTACGAGCGGAACGTTAAGGGCTGTTTTAAGCAGCTCTATCTGCATGGGGTTCTGGTTGCTTACGCCGAAGTGACGGACTTTGCCTGCGGCTTTGAGTTCATCGAAAGCTGAGGCGACCTCTTCGGGCTCCACGAGAGTATCCGGTCTGTGAAGCAGAAGAATGTCTATATAGTCTGTGTTAAGACGCTTAAGACTTGAGTTTACGGAATTTATGATATGTTCTTTTGAAAAGTCGAACATTCCGGGACGGATACCGCATTTTGTCTGCACCATTATTTCGTCACGTATTCCGAGAGTGTTTATCGCTTCGCCGAGCAATTCTTCTGCTTTTCCGCCGCCGTAGATGTCAGCGGTATCAAAAAAATCTATTCCGCACTCAAGGGCGGTTTGAGTAAGTGCTGTTGCTGTGGGAACATCAATATCTCCGTAGCGCCAGCAACCCATAGCGATTGCAGAAGCAGTGATGTCGTTGCCTATTTTAATCTTTTTCATTGTTTGTCTCCTTTTTCTGCTGTGTGGCAGAGGCTTTCTTTTTGAATATTTTTTCTTTTATAGCCTGCGTAGCTTTTGATGTTTTGCCTGTTTTGGGGGTGGATTGATTCAATTGCCAACGCGAAGAATCTATGCCCTTGGCTTCAAGCCGCCTTGAAACGTACCTGGCGATAAGACAGTAGGTAGCCGCACTTATCGGGATACCTATAAGCAGACCGAGGATACCGCCTGCACTTGCACCTACGGTGGCGGTGACAAGCACCCAGATTCCGGGCAGTCCAACAGAACTGCCGACCACTTTCGGATATATGAGATTGCCCTCTATCTGTTGTAATACAAGTATGAATACTATAAACCAAAAAGCTTTTACGGGGTCAACCATGACTATGAGCAAAGCACCGACACCAATTCCGATAAACGCTCCGAACACGGGTATTAGTGCGGTAACGCCGATGAGTACGGAAATCATAAATGCATAGGGTAAACGGAAGATTAACATACCGATACAACAGAGTATGCCGAGAATAAAAGCTTCCGTAATCTGGCCTCTTATGAAGTTTGAGAAAACCCGTAATGAAACTTCGCCAACCTCGAGTATACTTTCAACTTTCTCTTCGGGGAAAACGGCATAGAGTATCTTCTTTACCTGTACGGCAAGCTTCTCTTTTTGCGAGAGTACATAGTACGAGAATATTATTCCCATTACAAAGTTGAAAACACTTGTGAAGATAGATGTTGTGATATTGACCGTAGTGTTCAGAATGTTTGAGGAGCCCTCTTTTATAAAGGATTCAAGATGTGAGGATACTTTGCTCCAATCGATGTTTATTTCACGAAGCGTCTGTGCGGAGATGTTGTACTTGTCCAGGAAAGAAATGACCGATGCGTATACTGTATCCCACCAGGAGGGGAAGTTTTCTATTATCAGCTCAACGGTCTTTTTAATTTCGGGAGCAACGATGAAAATTAAAAGAACTATGAAAAGCACCACTATCAGTGACGACAGTATCAGAGAGACGGGCCGTCTGATACGCTGTGCGATTTTTGATTTGCTTTTTGCAAAAATAAGATGCTCAACGGGCACCAGCAAGACGTTTGAAATCAAGGCAATGAAACCGCCTACAAAAAACGGGGTAAAAAAGGACCCTATGTGTTTTGCTGCGGAAAAGACGACGCTTATATTGCTCAGTGCAAGAAAAAGCACAATGCAAAATGAAGCTATAAACAGTATTTTTTTAATATTTTTTTTGTTGAGTTCCATATTCATCATTCCTGAAAATAAATAATAACTGTCCGCTGTTCAGTATACCAATGTTTGTAAAAAAAGTCAATTTGACGCTCTGACCGTCAAAACTCAAAAAAGTGTTGTGCGGACGGTTTGACAGATATTTCAACCCCTTTTGCACCTTTGACTGTATACAGGGCTCGAAAAAAGATATTTTTTAAAAGCTGATGTCGCAAACAGTTGACATTTAAACCAAAAAATGGTATAATTTCCATGCATTGAGAGAAAGATTTTTTGGGAGGAAATGACTTTGGAATCATTAGGAATAGTAAGAAAAATCGACGAGACGGGAAGAATCGTTCTTCCGAAAGATTTCAGGCGTAGACTTGGTCTGGAAGCGAATACGGATGCCGTTGAGCTTTTCGCGGACGGAGACCAGATAATCATCCGTAAATATGCTACGAAGTGCATTTTTTGCGGAACTGTTGATGAAACTGTTGAGTTCTGCGGACAGAGAGTTTGCAAGGAGTGCTCGGGCAGATTAAGCGAAGTTATACGCTTGCAGACAAGATAACAAGTAAAACCGTAATACACCCTCGGCATGGCCGAGGGTGATTTTTTTATATGTAAAAGTTGATTAAATCGTCGGACGGCTTTGGTAAAGTTTACAAATTCAACTGAATATATATTAAAAATACAGGGTGAAGAAAAGCAAAGGGAGGAAGGAAGAGATGAGTTGGCATAATATGACTGCTCAGGCAGTTGCGGACGCTCTGGGTACAAGTGTACGCTCGGGATTGAGTGAAAGGGAGGCAAAAAAACGTCTTGAGCGTGACGGAGAAAACCGATTGAGCGGCAAAAAAAGAAAAAGTATAATAGTTGAATTTTTTGAACAGTTTAAAGATTTTACGGTTCTTATTCTTCTGGCGGCATCGGCGATATCGTTCCTGACTTCATTTTTGGAGGAGCAGGGCGACCTTGCCGACCCGATAATTATACTTGTCATAGTTGTACTCAATGCAGCGATAGGCGTTTTTCAGCAACGCAGAGCAGAGCGTTCCATTGAGGCACTGAAAAACATGTCTGCACCGACAGCTACAGTGATAAGAAACTCAAAAGAACAGAGGATAGAAGCTGCGCAGGTGGTGAGGGGAGATGTGATTGTTTTGCACGCAGGTGATTTGGTGCCTGCCGATGCAAGGCTCATAGAGTCATATTCACTCAGTGCCCAGGAGAGTGCACTGACGGGTGAGTCGGTGCCGAGTGAAAAAGATGCAAGAGTTACGTTGCCGTCAGAAAGTGCACAGGCTGATATGAAGAATATGCTTTTTTCTTCGACTGTCGTCACGGCAGGCCACGGTGTGGCGGTTGTAACGGAGACGGGCATGGATACCTGTGTGGGCAAAATAGCACATCTGCTCAATGAAGAGGAATCACCGATGACGCCCCTTCAGATTAAGCTTGCGAAAATCGGAAAGGCATTGGGCCTTGCGGCGGTGGGTATATGTGCCCTGATATTTATACTCGGAGTTTTTCGCCGTGCAGGAATTCTCAATTCGTTTATGTTGGCTGTAAGCCTTGCGGTTGCGGCAATACCCGAGGGATTACCTGCCGTGGTTACGGTTGTGCTGTCTCTCGGAGTGCAGAAAATGGCTAAAAGCAATGCCATAATCAGACGGCTCCCTGCTGTTGAGACTCTCGGTGCCGCAACATATATTTGCTCTGATAAAACGGGCACGCTTACTCAGAATGTGATGACAGTTACGGCTCTGTGCAGTCCTCAGGGAAGAATCGATAGCTCGTCCGATACGGGGATTGAGTTGTTGAAAGCGGCTTCGCTTTGCTGTGATGCAAAGGTTTCGGGCAAAAACAAGGTGACGGGTGAGCCGACGGAAAAAGCTATTATGAGTGCGGCGGAGGATGCAGGGATAAATACCCGAAAGCTTCAAGAAACTTGTCTTCGTGTGAGCGAAAAACCGTTTTCGTCGGAGCGAAAGATGATGTCTGTTACGGTAAAGACGAACGGTTCGTATGCACTTATTGCCAAAGGTGCACCTGATGTTCTGCTTGAAAAGTGTACCAAGGTGAAAATCTCAGATAAAATTTTTGATTTGACAGATGAGCGTAGGAAAAACATATTGCGTCTTAATGAGAACATGGCACGAAAGGCGTTGCGTGTTATAGCGGTTGCTCAAAAGCAGACGGCAGTTATTGACGAGAGCGAAGATAATCTCTGCTTTTGCGGACTTATAGGTATGGAAGACCCGCCGAGAAAGGAAGTTCCAAAAGCTGTTGCTACCTGCCGCAAAGCGGGTATAACACCCGTTATGATAACGGGTGACCATGCGGTGACAGCTTGTGCGATAGCAGAGCAGATAGGGATATTGGGTGAAGATGAAACCTGCCTTACGGGTATGCAGATTGACAGAATGAGCGATGAAGAGTTCAAAAAAGCGGTAGGCTCCTGCCGTGTGTATGCACGAGTGACGCCCGAACACAAGGTTAAGATAGTCAAGGCTTTACGCTCTCGCGGTGAGATAGTCGCAATGACGGGTGACGGAGTCAACGATGCACCTGCGCTTAAAGCGGCGGATATAGGCTGTGCTATGGGCAAAGGCGGTACGGAGGTGGCAAAAAATGCGGCGGATATGATTTTGACCGACGATAATTTTGCAACGATAGTCAAAGCTGTGGCACAGGGCAGAGGAATATATGACAATATACGCAAGGCCATACATTATCTTCTGGGCTGTAATATCGGAGAAATTCTCTGCGTTTTTGCGGCAACTCTTTTCGGGATGCCTGCA
The DNA here is from genome assembly GCA_045604185.1 of Acutalibacteraceae bacterium. Classification (GTDB taxonomy): domain Bacteria; phylum Bacillota; class Clostridia; order Oscillospirales; family Acutalibacteraceae; genus CAG-177. The sequence continues at coordinate 15,848 of JAZUNO010000010.1, forward strand.
CCGCTTCTTCCTATTCAATTGTTGTGGATAAATCTTGTCACCGATTCTCTGCCTGCACTTGCACTCGGTACGGAGAAACTTGATAAGGATATCATGCTTCGCTCGCCGCAGGACAGCTCAAAGAGCTTTTTTGCAAACGGAATAGGGATAGACATAGCTCTTGAAGGTATGCTTATAGGTGCACTTAGTCTGCTCGGCTTTGTAGCAGGACGTTGTCTGTTTCCGAGCTCCTGTGACGAACTCGGCCGTACAATGGCATTTGCAACACAAAGTCTGTGTGAGGTTATGCACTCACTCAATATGCGGTCGCGGCAGTCTGTGTTTAAAATAGGTCTGTTTTCAAATAAAAAACTTACGGTGTCGATGCTTGTGTGCATATCACTTCAGCTTGCGGTTATGACGGTGGCACCGCTTGCCAATCTGTTCGATGTTGTACCCATGAACTTAACCCAATGGCTTGTAGTGCTGGTTTTGAGTGTAGCCCCCATAGCAGTGCTGGAGATAGGAAAATATATAACTTCTCTCAACGCAAAGCGAAAGATGCAAAAATAACAAAAGAAATCGCACAGCTATTGCTGTGCGATTTGTATATCTATATCAATTTCTTTTCTCTCGCCTATATTCTGCAAGCATTTGTACTCACCTGTAACTGTGACACCTTGTTTGTTTTGACGCAGAGTTGTCTGAAACTCCATGACTTTCATATATTTAAACTTTTGTGCACAATCCGAAAAATGTTCTTCGAGTGCTAACAGACGAACAGTATTTTGGTCAGAAACAGCATCTGTCTGTGCGGTTTTATACAAGCGGTCAGTCACTATGCCGACGGGCATCTTGACGTTATTCAGCAGTATGTAGCTCTCTTCGTTGAAGCTTGTGCTTTTGCCTGCGTTGAAAGGCCCGAGCGGTATTTTCAGTCCGAAGAAAATCAATGTGTATCGGGATTTTATATCCGATATTTTGCGGGTTTCGGATATTTGGCTGAACGTTGTTTTTATACTGTGCGATGTTTTGGCAGTGATATAGCCTTTGGCTTGTCGGAAGGTTACTGTGCCGTCCCTGTTCTCGGTTATACCGCCGACCAGCAAATCTCCTTTGAGCACTGCTGAAGAAACCTGCTGTTCTTTTGTGCCGCTGAAGACCTCCATGGTAACTATCTGTCCGTCAGCGGCGGCTATCAGATTTGAGGGGGCTTCGTCGTGCTTTTCGGGTATTTTGCCCGTGGTTTCACGGACTTCAACTATAACTGCACTTCCTTGAAAATTCACAGACATCCAGGATATATTCGGCAATCTGCTCAAGGCTTCCCGTTCGACTTTTTCAATGTTTATCTTCTGACGTATGACACCGGGCCGAACTCCGAGGGATGCCAGAACATCGGTTATCTCTTCTTCGTGCACATTCTCACAGCCGTCAACGCTTACAGTCCATACCATGCCCGAAAGCAGGCCGATGATAAGGAAAAAGCAAACCGTTCCGAACAGCAGACCTATGCGTCTGCGGTTTGAAAAGGCAAAAAAGGGGAGTCCGTATTTCTTGTGGATTCTTACTTTCATGCCCGACTTTTTTGCAGGTGTTCGGATTTTTCGGTATCCGTTGGGAGAGGTGTTTGCAAACATTATCCCGTCGTGATTCTCGATTTCCCAGAGAGGAATTCCTCTGTTGGTACAGAGGTTTAAAAAACGTTCGGGAAAACCACCGTGTGCTTTTATTTTTACATATCCGCGCAGAAAGTGCAGAAGTTTAAAGAGCAACAAGATATCACACCCTTAGTTTGAAAAGTCTATTGAGAGTATATTGCCTCTGATAACTGTTTGCTGAAGCTGAAAGGTGCCGATGCACAGCTCGGAGCCCGTAAAGCTGACGATAAGTTTTCCAGTGTCAAGCTTTATGAGAGTGTCGTTATATTCGAGCACGCCCCGACAACCCTCGACTATGGCCTCGCGGTTGCCGAAGATTTCCACATGTGCCATAGTGGCAGCCGAAATGGGGATATTCAGTTCGCTGTTTATCATTTTAGGACTTTCGTTTCTGCATTCCCTGTTCAATCTTTTTTTGCGTGCCAATCGAAGCCCTCCCAAGACTGTGTCTTGATAATAATCTATGCCCTCAAAGCGGTAAAAAGTACATTTTATCTTTCGGTACAGTTCAAATGGCGGCACAGGATGAATATTAATTAAATAAAGATTTTCGGAGGGTGAAGGGATGAATGGTGAGAACTTCAAGAGATTTTTTCATATTGCTGTTTGTGCTGTCGGCACAGCGGTTTTAGCTACCCTTTTTGTCGTTATGCCGCAGTACAGTGCACGAGGTGTTGAAAACGGCCTTTTGATATGTGCACGGACAGTTGTCCCGTCACTGTTTCCGTTTTGCGTGCTGTCGTCGTTCTTTGTAAAAACGGGGCTGTGTTCTGCGTTGGGCAGACTGATTTCCCCTTTGACAAAAAAACTCTTTGCACTTCCCGGTGAGGCAGGTGGCATAATAATAATGGGGCTTTGCGGCGGCTTTCCTATCGGTGCATCGATGACGGCGGCTCTGCTTGAAAACGGAACGTTGAGCCGCCATGATGCAGGGAGACTTATGATGTTCTGTGTAAATGCAGGCCCTGCATTCGTTATCGGAGCCGTAGGTGCAGGGATGCTGTCAAGCGTAAAGGCAGGAGTGATACTGTTTTGCTCGTTGACATTAGCCAGCCTTGCGGTGGGTTTCCTGACACGCTTTATTCCGTGTAAGGAAAGAGAGGAGCTATTTGTAAGTGATATGCAAGTTCAACCGCAACCGATAAGAGATGCGTTGCCGTGGGCTGTCACGCAAGGCACAAAAGCAATAATATCTGTCAGTGCATGGGTGGTGCTGTTTTCGTGCCTGCTCGAGTATGTTCCGCTTCTGGGGCTGAGTAGGGAGACGGATATTTTGCTCGACTGCATTCTCGAAGTTACTCGGGGTTGTGCGAGTGCTGCAAAACTTTCTAATATACCAGTGCTTGCGACGGCTTTGGGATGGGGAGGTCTCAGCGTGCACTGTCAGGTGATGCGATATGTGAGAGTTGCCAATGTGCCGGTTTTACATTTTTTGTGTGCCAGGATTTTAAACGGAGCAATAGCCTCTGTTATATGTGCGGGGCTTTTAAAATTTTTTCCGTGTACGGTTGCAACCTTTTCTCAAAACGTGCAGACCGTTCCGATTGCTTTTTCGTTTTCGGCACCTGCGGCGGCGGCAATGATGTTTATGGGAGCGTTGTTGATATTAGAGCTTGATAGTAAACGCAAAAAGTGCTAAAATAATGGCAGGTTGTGAAAAGAAAGATATGACAAGGACGATGAAAATGAATTCAAAACTTTTAAATAAAAAGCAAATAGCACCTGCCTGTGAATACTGTGCTCACGGAACGGTGTCTCCCGATGAAAAGAGCGTGCTGTGTCCGAAGAAAGGTATAATGCAACGCACATCAAGTTGCCGCAAATTTATCTATGACCCGCTCAAGCGTCAGCCGAAGTTGCCCATGGAGCTTCCTGAGTTTGAGGCTTCGGAGTTTGAACTGTAAAATGCTGTTGATTTATTGTGGCAATTAAAGTAAAATAAATATGTTAAATTTTCATATGGAGGATGATTAAATGTCAATCAAGCACATGTACTACAGATTTTATCAGGGTGCTTTCAGAGTAGCGGTCAATTTCCTTGACTGGACTCCGCCCCAGACCATTACGGGTGCAGGAAGCATTAAGAAACTTCCCACTGTAATCAAGGAAAAAGGCCTCAACAAGATGATGATTGTTACGGATAAGGGGCTTATGAGCCTTAATCTTCTTGACGGACTTTTTGAGGGACTTAAGAGTGCCGGTGTTGATTATGTTGTTTATGACAAGACTCAGCCCAACCCGTCAATAGATAACATTGAGGAAGTCCGCAAGCTCTATATTGATAACGGATGTCAGGGCTTCATAGCTTTTGGCGGCGGTTCTCCCATGGACTGTGCAAAGGCTGCAGGTGCAAGAGTTGTGCGTCCGAACAAGCCCGTTCAGAAAATGCGCGGCCAGCTTAAGATTTTAAAGAAGCTTCCACCGTTCTTTGCGGTTCCCACAACAGCAGGAACAGGCTCTGAGGCTACTCTTGCTGCAGTTGTTACTGATACTAAGACACATGAAAAATATGCTCTTAATGACCCAAATCTCCGTCCGAAATATGCTGTACTCGACCCAGAGCTTACAGTAGGTCTGCCGCCTCACATCACCTCTACAACAGGTATGGACGCACTTACTCACGCAGTTGAGGCTTACATAGGCCATTCAAATACAAAGGAAACTTCAGCCAAGGCTGAGCAGGCTACCAAGATGATTTTTGAAAATCTTGAGGATGCCTATAAGGACGGAAAGAATATCCATGCAAGAGAGCAGATGCTCCTCGCTTCTTACTATGCAGGTATTGCCTTTACAAGGGCATATGTCGGTAACGTCCACGCTATCGCACATAACCTGGGCGGATTCTACGGAATTCCGCACGGACTTGCAAACGCTGTTATACTTCCGTATGTTCTCGATTACTACGGAGATACAGCTTATGAGCGTCTGGCAAGACTTAGTGAGTTTGCAGGCGTTGCAAAGGACGGCCAGACTGATGAGAAAAAGGCAAAGGCGTTCATTCAGGCAATAAGAGATATGAATGCACGCATGAATATCCCCGATAAGATTGATAAGATTCAGGACAGCGATATTCCCACAATTGCACAGCGTGCACTTAAGGAAGCAAATCCGCTCTATCCTGTTCCGAAGATTATGGACCTTGAAGATTGCATGGGCGTTATCAGAAAGCTTATGCCGTAAATAAAAAATTATGTAGCCCTCTCAACGGAAGCTCCGTTGGGAGGGTGAACCTTAAGAAACCGTAATTACTGTTCGTTGTTGTTCTGGCGTCTGTTCTGCTGATTCTGATTGTTGTTCTGGTTGTTCTGGTTTCTGTTCTGCTGATTCTGGTTGTTGTTCTGGTTTCTGTTCTGCTGGTTCTGATTGTTGTTCTGGTTTCTGTTCTGGTTGTCCATCTTTATCTCTCCTGTGCCCCTTTAAAGGGCGATTTTTTGGATTTTCATCAAATCCGTTATTTATTATGTCACGCTCGTTTAAAAATATAAGCAGTCAAAAAATAACTCGATTTTGACGAATTTTTGATTTAAAGGTATTTATTTACAAAATTTGTTTGTTGTGATATATTGTTATAGAAGTGATTAAAGCTGTCAGGGGGTGTGCAGAAGTTGCACGCCTTAATTTATTACAACGGTATATTAATGTCTTGCGGAAAGGGTGAAAAACATGAAGATAACGGATGAAATTATATGTGACCTCGAAAAGCTTGCACGAATAGAGCTGTCTGACGGGGAACGTGACAAATGTCGTGAAGATATGCAGAATATTGTTTCATATATGAATATCTTAGATGAGCTTGATGCGGATGATTTTGATTTTAATTCGCAGTCTTTTTCTGTCGACGGTGCAATGCGAGACGACGAAGTTTTACCCTCAGTATGCAGAGATGACATTCTCAAAAATGCACCGAGGAGTAAGAATGGTTATTTTGATGTTCCCAAAACCGTTGACTGATTTTTGAAAGAGGCTTTTAAATGGACATTTTATCATTGTCGGCAGTTGAAACAGCAAAGAGAATAAAGTCAGGACAATTGAGTGTCAAAGAGGTGCTCGATGCTGTTTTTTATGCCATAGATGAAAAAAATAAAAAATATAACTGCTTTATAACCCTGTGCAAAGACGAAGCCTATGCCCGTGCGAAGTCTGTTCAGGCCCGTATAGATGAAGGTGAAGAGCTGTCTGCACTTGCAGGAGTGCCGATTGCAGTAAAGGACAACATCTGCACTAAAGGTATAAGGACTACCTGCGCATCGAAGATGCTTGAAAATTTTGAGCCGATATATAATGCTCATGTTGTTGATTTGATTGAAAAAGCAGGGCTTATAATTGTCGGCAAAACTAATATGGATGAGTTTGCCATGGGTTCGACTACGGAAACTTCGGCTTTTGGAGCAACTTTAAATCCGTGGGATACGGCACGTGTTTCGGGCGGCTCGTCAGGCGGCGGTGCATGTGCGGTTTCGGCACGAATGGTACATCTTGCTTTGGGCTCGGATACGGGTGGCTCTGTGCGTCAGCCTTCTGCTTTTTGCGGCGTGACGGGATTAAAACCGACTTACGGGCGTGTTTCCAGACGGGGTCTTGTGGCTTTTGCGTCGTCTTTTGACCAGATAGGTCCGATAGCACGCAATGCCGAGGACTGTGCGGCTCTTATGAGTGTTATCGGCAGACACGACGGGCGAGATTCAACTTGCGTAAAAACAGAAGCCGTGAATGTTGACTGTGTGAAAGATTATTCTTTGAAAGGTAAGAAGATAGGTGTGCCCAAAGAGTTTTTTGGAGATGGTCTGCAAGATGAGATAAAGGCGGCAGTTGTTGAGTCGACAGAAAAACTCAAAGAACTCGGTGCACAGGTGGAAGAGTTCGGGTTGCCGTTAATCAGGTATGCCGTTCCTGCTTATTATATAATTGCCTGTGCGGAGGCGTCGTCCAATCTTTCCCGCTATGACGGAATAAGATACGGACACTGTTCAAATGATGCACAGAATCTGATTGAAACATATGTAAAAAGCCGTTGTGAGAGCTTTGGAACAGAAGTGAAACGCCGTATAATGCTCGGCAATTTTGTGTTAAGCTCAGGGTATTATGACGCTTACTACAAGAAAGCTCTGAGGGTCCAAAAGCTTATTCGAAAGGCCTTCATTGATGCCCTTGAGCACTACGATTTCATTTTAGGCCCCGTTTATCCGACTACGGCACCCTACCTTGACGAGAGTCTGTCCGACCCGTTAAAAATGTATCTCGGCGATGTTTACACAGTTACGGCAAACCTTGCAGGGCTGCCTGCCGTGGCGGTGCCCTACGGATTTGATTCAAACGGTCTGCCCATAGGCTTGCAGATTATGGGACGTCCGTTTTGCGAGAATGATTTGTTGGGTATGGCGTGTGCTTTTGAACAGATGACAAAAACGGCAGGAGGGGAAAAGCATGAACTATGAAACGGTTATCGGTCTTGAAGTTCATGTTGAGCTTGCTACCGAGACAAAGATTTTCTGTTCCTGCACCACCGAATTCGGCGGAGAGCCGAATACGCATGTTTGCGAAGTGTGTTTAGGTTTACCCGGTACTTTGCCTGTGCTCAACCGCAGGGTTGTGGACTTTGCTGTGCGGACGGGCCTTGCGACAAACTGCGAGATTACAAGATACAACAGATTTGACCGCAAGAACTATTTTTATCCCGATTTACCCAAGGCGTATCAGATTTCACAGCTGTATCTGCCCATTTGCCATGGCGGATATGTTGAGATAGGCGGGGGCAAAAGGATACACATTAAAGAAATTCACATGGAAGAAGATGCAGGAAAGCTTATACACGATGCGGATACGGATTCGACGCTTGTTGACTATAACCGATGCGGTGTTCCGCTTTTGGAGATAGTAAGCGAGCCTGACATGAGAAGTGCCGAGGAGGCTGTGGATTATCTGCAGAAACTTCGTGTATTGCTTCAGTATATAGGCGTTTCTGACTGTAAGATGCAGGAGGGCTCTTTCAGGGCGGATATAAATTTGTCTGTGCGTCCCGAGGGCTCAACGCACCTTGGCGTCAGGACAGAGATGAAAAACATGAATTCGTTCAAGGCGATAGCACGTGCGATAAAGAGCGAGAGTGAGCGTCAGACAGCTTTGCTCAAAAAGGGAGACTCTGTAGTGCAGGAGACACGCCGTTGGGACGATATCAAGGGACAGAGCTTTGCCATGCGCTCAAAAGAGGAAGCACATGATTACAAATATTTTCCCGAACCGGATATTCCGCCCGTTGTGATAAGCGATGAGCAGATAGAGGCACAGAGGGCAATGATACCCGAAATGCCCGGCGAAAAAATTCGGCGTTATGCTCAAATGGGATTGTCCGAACACGATGCCGGGATTATATCAGGTTCAATATATCTTGCAAAGCTGTTTGAACGCACGTGTGAAGTGTGCGGCGACGCCGTGGAGTCTGCAAATTGGATATTGGTTGATTTGTTGAAGCTTTTGCACGAAAACGCAAAACAACCCGATGAAATGGAGTTTGACTTTGATTACCTAGGCAGAATTATACAAATGGTTGAAACGGGCAAAATAAACAGAGGTACGGCCAAAAAGGTTTTTGAGAAAGTTTTTAAGGATAATACAGACCCCGTTGATTATGTCGACGCAAACGGGCTGGGCCTTTTGACTGATGTCGATACCATATGCTCAACTGTTCAGACCGTACTTTCAGAAAATGAAAAGACCGTCAACGAGTATAAGAACGGAAAAGTTCAGGCTTTCCAATATCTTATAGGTCAAAGCATGAAAGCACTCAAAGGGCAGGCTTCGGCACAGACTGTTGCGGAAATTCTTAAAGGTTTGTTAAAATGAAAGGGCGTTTAAGATGAAAAGAATTTTGGTTGTTGTAGATTATCAGGTGGATTTTGTGGACGGCACTTTGGGCTTTGAGGGTGCCGAATTGCTTGACGGTAAAATCTGTAAGCGTATAGAGGAATACCGCCGGGCAGGAGATGAGGTTGTGTTCACTCTCGACACACATGCTGAAGATTATCTGGACACGCAGGAGGGCAAAAATCTTCCTGTCATGCATTGCATAAAGGGTACCGAGGGACACGCTCTCTACGGAAAAACCGCCACAGCAGTTAAGGACGGGGACAGGATTTTTGAAAAGCCTGTTTTCGGGTCATGGGAGCTTGCGGAGTATCTGCGAGCGGGCAAGTATGATGAGGTCGAGCTTGTGGGACTGGTGTCCAATATCTGTGTTTTGTCAAACACAGTGATTGCAAAAACTGCGTTGCCTGAAGCAAAGATTACGGTTAACACCGCTTTGACCGATTCGTTTGACAAGAAACTAAACGAGGAAACTTTTGATATTTTAAGGGGCATACAGGTAGAAGTGGTTTGACGGACAGACGGCTTGTTGGTAAAATATAGCAGTGACATATCCGACGAGGTGAGACAATGAAAACTCCGCTTTACGATGCGGTGACATCGCACAATAAAAAGAATATGGTGTCAATGCACATGCCGGCTCACAAAGGCGTGGCTCAATCGCTTGATGTGTTGGGCGGTATGCAGGCTCTCGATGTGACAGAGATTCCCGATACGGGTAGTCTCTTTGACGGCGAGGGAGCTACGGCTCAGGCTGAAAATCTTGCCGGCAAGCTCTTCGGGACAGAGGCGACTTTTATGAGTGCAGGCGGATGCACCTTGTGTATTCAGGCTATGCTCAGAGCGGTTGCACCGCACGGCGGAAAAGCAGTCTGCGGCAGAGTTGTGCACCGAAGTGCCATAAATGCAATGGCTCTACTCGGAATAGACCCCGTGTGGGTGTTGCCCGATGAAAGTGCGGGACCGGCTTTTTCGGGCAGAATAACGCCCGATGCGGTTCGTTGTGCGTTGACTGACAATCCCGATGCCTCGGCGGTATATATAACCTCACCCGACTATTTCGGTGTTATGAGTGACGTCGAGGGCATAGCGAAGGTTTCAAAAGAATTCGGAGTTCCTTTGATAGTTGATAATGCTCACGGAGCACATCTGAAATTTTTAGAGAAAGATATGTCTCCCGTGTCACAAGGAGCCGCAATGAGTGCCGATTCTGCACATAAGACCTTGCCTGTTATGACAGGCGGTGCGTGGTTGCAGGTGGGAGACAGAAAGTATGAGCCGGATATCCGTCAGGCTATGGCACTGTTTGGCTCGACGAGCCCGTCGTATCCGATAATGGTGTCGTTGGATTTAGCCCGTGCATGGCTTTTAGAAAATGGCAAGGAGCAAGTCGGGGCACTCGTGAGCAGAGTTGCAAAGATAAAAGAGCTGTGTGCTAATCTGGGCCTGACAGTTCCAAGCGGTGTGTGTGACCCTGCAAGAATAGCCTTTGATGCATCGGCACTCGGATTTTCAGACGCTGAATTCGGTGAACTTCTGCGTGAAAACGGGGTTGAACCCGAGTATGCGGGTCAGGGAAAGGTAATACTTATCCCATCTGTGATGAATACGGATAAGGATTTTGGAGTTTTGAGTTGTGCTTTAAAAAATATATGCAGGAAAAAAAGACAGCCTGCCGCAATGAATACGATGAGTGCCGTACTGCCGCAAAAGAGTATGTCCGCCCGTAAGGCACTGCTTGCGTACAGTGAGAGCGTAGAGGTTGAAAAAAGTGTGGGCAGAGTTGCGGCTGAAGTGTTCTGCCCGTGTCCGCCTGCAATTCCCGTTGTTATGCCGGGTGAGATAATAGGCGAAAAAGAGGCACAACAGCTTCTGGACTATGGTATTTTAAATATAAAAGTTGTAAAATAAAAAGAAATACATTATAATGATGAAGGTGTAATATATTTAAATAGAGAAAGGGTGACGGTGATGAAACTTGTAGTAGCTATAATTAACAATGACGATTGTCAGACTGTTCTCGGTGCAATAACACGTGAGGGATTCAGTGCAACAAAGCTTTCGACATCAGGCGGATTTTTGCGTGCCGGCAATGTTACCCTGCTTATAGGTGTTGAGGAAGAGCGTCTTGATACCCTTGTTGGCATAATCAAGGAGTTCAGCTCAAAGAGAACGCAGTATGTGACACCCTCACCGTCTTATGCGGCGGAGAGCTTTGTGACGAGACCCGTTGAGGTTGCTGTCGGCGGAGCTACGGTGTTTGTTTTAGATGTGGAACAGTTTTATAAACTTTAATTTTACGGAGGAAACGCATGGGCTTCGAGGAGCTTTCAATATCAGATATACTTAAAGAAACTCTGAGCGGAGCTGTCAGCTCGGGGCGGTTTCCTCATGCTTCGATTTTTGAGGATGAAGATGCGGAGCGTGTAAAAGCCACAGCACTTGCCGTTGCAACAGCGCTTGTGTGTACGGGCGATACCGATAAGCCGTGCGGAAAGTGTCTGGGGTGTATGAAAGCACAGTCGGAGTGTCATCCCGACATACGTGTTTTCACGGGTGGGGATACCCCGAACAGTTTTAAGGTTGAAACCGTTCGTGAGATAAGAAGCGATGCATATATAGTTCCCAATGAGGCCGGGCGAAAGGTTTATGTATTGGAGAACGCAAACAATATGTCGGCTCAGGCTCAGAATGCGTTGCTCAAAGTTCTGGAAGAGCCTCCCGAAGCGGTATGTTTTCTGCTGTTGACACCTGACAGAAATGCATTTTTGCAGACGGTACTTTCACGATGCGTAGTGTTTTCGCAGGGCGGAGGCCGAAAGGTTGACGAGGAAGCGGTTGATGCGGCGAAAGCCTTTGCCGATGCGTTGCCCGAAACCAATGAGTTTTCGCTCATGAGTGCAACCTCGGTTTTTGAAAAGGACAAGCCGTTACTTCGTGCGGTCCTGCCTGAACTTGAAGAGATATTCCGTATGGCGGTGATTTTTAAATCGGGCGGAAAATGTGACGGTGAATATACCGTTCAGGCCCAAAGGCTTGCGGCACATATAACAACACCTGCGCTTATGAAAATGATGGACTGTGTTACGGATATTTCGCAATCCATTGACAGAAATGAGAATTATAACCTGCTTATAACCCGTCTGTGTGCAGATATGAGACGGGCATCGGGCAGATAAAGATATACCGAAAGGATGAAACAAATGGCTCGAGTAGTCGGAGTTAGATTCAGAGAGGTCGGAAAGGTCTACTATTTCGACCCTGTAGATAATGAGTTTGAGAAAGGCGACTATGTAATAGTTGAGACAGTGCGTGGCATTGAGTGCGGCGAGATAGCACTTGAGAACAGCGATGTTGACGATTCGCAGATAGTAAAGCCTCTCAAAAAGGTTGTTCGCAGGGCTAATGATGCGGATTTGAAAATCGTAAACGAGAACCGCAAAAAGGAGCAGGAAGCGTTCGATATTTGTGTGGGCAAGATAGCTGAACACGGGCTTGATATGATGAAGCTTGTCAATGTCGAATACGCTTTTGACGGCAGTAAGATACTGTTTTATTACACTTCGGATGTCCGTGTTGACTTCCGTGAGCTTGTAAAGGACCTGGCACGTGTTTTGCGTACCCGTATTGAGCTTCGCCAGGTAGGTGTACGCGACGGGTCAAAGATGCTCGGCGGATTGGGTATGTGCGGCAGACCGTTTTGTTGCAGTACATTTCTCGGAGATTTTCAGCCTGTGTCCATAAAAATGGCAAAAGAGCAGGGGCTGTCACTCAATCCTGTTAAAATCAGCGGTACCTGCGGTAGACTGATGTGCTGTCTGAAGTACGAGCAGGACACCTATGAGCATCTTCTGAAAATCACGCCTAAGCAGGGTGCTATAGTTGATACCCCCGACGGCAAGGGTGTTGTAGTTGAGACCAATCTGATTTCGGGTGTGCTCAAGGTAAGGCTTGACAGATGTCCCGATGCGGCACCGCATACATTTAACCGCCGTGAGGTTAAAATTATCAAGGATGCCCAGATAAAGGTTAACCGTTCCGAGATAGAGGCATTTAAGGATATTGAAGGATAATTTAGATAAGCAAATATTTATACTTGATTTTTGTATATTATGTGATACAATAAAGAAAGATTAATTAAGGAGGTTAGAATTATGGCTTTTCATATCACTGATGACTGCATTTCCTGCGGCGCTTGTGAGGCTGAGTGCCCGGTAGGAGCTATCTCCGAGGGTGACGGCAAGTTCGTTATCGATGCTGATACTTGCATAGATTGCGGCGCTTGTGCAGAGGCTTGCCCTGTAGCTGCTCCCCAGCAGTAAGTACATTAAAAAATTTCCGGGTTGCACACTGGGCAACCCCGACTTTTTTATTTTATATTTACAAAAATTCACCTTGAGTTTATAATTGGTGTGTATTTATATATTTTTGGAGGACTTTATGGACTCAACTCGTCTTGAAAATCTAGGTTCGGGTGTTACGGCTGTCATCTCTCAGGAGCATGGCTTTGGTACGGATGCTCTGTTGCTTGCAGATTTTGCCGCACCGTCGACAGGGGATAAGTGCTGTGATATGGGAACGGGTTGCGGAATAATTCCGCTTCTTTGGTGCAAGAAAAACATTAAAAATCCCATAGCCGCAGTTGAAATAAGCTCTAAGGCATGTGCTCAGCTTGAGCGAGCTTTAGAGATAAGTGAGCTTTGCGATAAAGTGGAGATTTTCAACCGTGATATCCGTGACATAAAGGAGTTTTTGCCCTCGGGATATTTTGATGTGGTTACCATGAATCCGCCGTATAAAGCACAGGGTGCAGGAATAGTGAGCAGCGGTGATGCTGCAGCTGTTGCACGTCACGGTGTGATGTGTTCGCTTGAGGATATGTGTCAGGCGGCGTCGTGGCTTGTACGTTTCGGCGGCAAGTTCTGCGTGTGCTTAAGACCTGAACGGCTGTGTGAGCTGATGTGCTGTATGAGCAAATACGGTCTTGAACCCAAACGCTTGAGAACTGTTTCAAAAAAGGACGGTTCAGCACCGTGGCTGGTGCTTGTTGAGGGCAAACGGGGAGCGAAACCCGGCATGATTGTGGAACCGCAGTTGAATGTTTATACATCGGATTCCCGGTATTCTGAATATATGCAGGCACTTTATGCAGATTATGAGCGTGAGCGCTCGGTGAATATGTCACGTCGAGGAGAGAATGAAAAATGAGTGCAGTTTTATACGTTGTGGGAACACCGATAGGCAATCTCGGTGACTTGTCCCCAAGGGCTGTTGCGGCTCTTGAGGAGTGCGATTTTATTGCCGCAGAGGATACTAGAGTGACCTTGAAACTGCTTAATCACTTTGACATCAAAAAGCCGCTTGTAAGCTATCATGAGCACAACAGGTTTGAGATGAGCCCACGCATTGTGACAAGGCTTTTGAACGGGGAGACCTGTGCACTTGTGACGGATGCGGGTATGCCTGCGATTTCCGACCCCGGTGAGGATTTGGTTCGCATGTGTCATGAGCAGGGAATCAAGGTTGAGTCTGTTCCCGGGCCGACGGCTTTTGCTACTGCTATGGCGATATCGGGTATGCCCTCAGGCAGGTTTACTTTTGAAGGCTTTTTAAGTGTCAATAAAGTCAGCCGTGCAGAGCATATCAAGAGTATCATAAAAGAGCACAGGACGATGATTTTCTATGAGGCACCGCATAAACTAGCATCTACTTTGCGTGACCTTGCGACGGCTCTGGGTGACAGAGAGATAGCAATAGTCCGTGAGATAACAAAGATTCACGAGCAGGTGATAAGAACGACTTTGGTTGCCGCCGCCGATAAATATTCCCGGGAGAATCTCAAGGGTGAAATCGTGCTGATAATTGAGGGTGCACCGCCCGAAACGGAAGAAGAGCTGACACTTGAGCAGGCTGTTGAGTCTGCACGTGAGCTTATTAATGACGGATGTCCGCCGTCGGAGGCTGCACGCAGAGCGGCAAAGCTCAGCGGCTTTAAAAAGGGCGATATATATAAACTTCTTCAGGAGGAAAAGGATAATGCTTGAGGCCTTTAAAGAATATTGGTATCTTACTTTATTGCTGCTTGTGCTGATTATAGTGACTTGCTGGGTTATTGGCAAGGCTTGGAAAGCCTCTGCAAAAGGACGTGAAATCCGTGAGGCACAGATTAAGCGTATAGAGTATGAAAAGAGCGTGCTCAATGAGTTTAAAGAGTTTGACGCTCAAAAGATTTCTGCCGCCGAGCCGAAGAGGGCTTTTGACGGTATTGCTTTGAATATACAAAAGAAACTTGAAAACGAGAAAGATATGGAAGCGGCTTTTTCGGCTCTGTCGGATGTGCAGAAGCACATATATGCACTCTACTACCTTGCAGAAGATTCTCAGAAAGGTCTCAGCGAATTTTTCAAGTGCAACGGGGCTCCGCTGACACCGACAGCGTTGGAGGGAGTCAGACTGCTTTTTCCGCCTGAGGCGGTTGCGGCATTTGAAGAGGAGTACGGTGCATATGACCCCGACGACGAGGAAACTTCTCTTATTAATTCAAAAATAGAACAACTTGACAAAGAATATGCTAAAGCTGTTGAAAATGTTGACATATATAAAACTTTTGTCGATTACATACGAAAAAATATCACCGATTTTTAATAATAATCTCTTGAATAAGAGGAAAACTATGTTAAAATAATTATACAGAGATTCTGTGTAATTAAAAAATAGGAGGTATAAACATTATGGATTTTAAAGGAAGCAAAACCGAAGCCAATCTTATGGCTGCATTCGCAGGCGAGTCGCAGGCAAGAAATAAGTACACATATTATGCATCAAAGGCTAAGAAAGAGGGCTATGAGCAGATAGCCGCAATTTTTGCAGAGACAGCAGACAACGAAAAAGAACATGCAAAAATGTGGTTTAAAGAGCTTCACGACGGTGCTGTCCCTTCAACAAAGGACAATCTTCTTGATGCTGCTGCAGGCGAGAACTATGAGTGGACAGAGATGTACAAGGAGTTTGCTGAAGTTGCAAGAGAAGAGGGCTTTACAAGAATCGCCGCTCTCTTTGACCTTGTCGGCAAGATTGAGAAAGAGCATGAGGAACGCTACAATGCTCTTGTAAAGAATCTCGAGGACGGTATAGTCTTTGAACGCAGCGAAGAGGTTGTCTGGGTCTGCAGAAACTGCGGACATATCCATGTAGGCAAGGCAGCTCCTGCAGTTTGCCCGACCTGTGCACATCCTCAGGCATATTTTGAAATCAGAAAAGAAAATTATTAATCTGAGAACTTGTGTCCGATATTCGTTTAAGGCGAATATCGGACTTTTTTGTGCATATTTTTGCGTTTTTTTGAACGAAATCGGGGCTGTTTACGGTTTTAATCGGTTGGGGAGAGGATTTTCTAACAAAATAGACAAAAAATACATTTAAAATACTACTTGAGTTTGAATATTTTAGTCAAAAACCGCTTGAAAAAATTTTTTTATGAGTGTATAATTATTTAAGAGTAGTGTTTTTTTGAAGACAGACTGTGAAAATGGCACTTTATGAGTTTGTTGCGGTCTGTTTGATAACGGAAATCCTTTTGAAAGAGAGAGACTCCATATGCCTAAAGACAATATACCGATGTATTTGTTTCATCAGGGAACGAATGCAAAAGCATATGAATATCTTGGCTCACACAGGGACACTCAGGATGAGAGCCTGACGGTGTTCCGTGTCTGGGCTCCCCACGCTGTTGCAGTTTTTGTTGCGTGTGACAAAAACAATTGGACAGGAGTGGGCTTTGAGCTGGAAAAGATTAACGACCAGGGTTTGTGGGAAGGTCGTTTTCCGGGCTTTAAGCAGTTTGATTCATATAAGTATATGATTATAGCCCGGGACGGGCGCAAGCTTTTGAAAAGCGACCCGTACGCCTTTCATGCGGAGACGAGACCGGGCACCGCATCGAAGATATATGAGCTGGGTGAATTCGAGTGGACTGATTCAGCGTGGCTGAAAAAGCGTCGCCAAACGAACATATATGCATCCCCTGTCAACATATATGAACTTCATGCAGGTTCGTGGCAACGCTATGCGGATGACAACCTTCTGTCATACCGTGAGCTTGCCGACAGATTGGTGCCTTATGTGTTGGATATGGGTTATACCCATGTTGAGTTGTTGCCCATTATGGAGCATCCGTTTGACGGTTCCTGGGGATATCAGGTTACCGGATACTTTGCACCGACATCGCGTTACGGCACGCCTGATGATTTTATGTATTTTGTTAATAAATGCCATGAAAACGGCATAGGAGTTATATTGGATTGGGTGCCTGCCCATTTCCCGAAAGATGCTTTCGGACTCTATGAATTTGACGGTGAACCGTGTTATGAGTATTCCGACCCGATGAAGGGGGAACATATACAGTGGGGCACCCGGATTTTCGACTACGGGCGAACAGAGGTTGAAAGCTTTCTGATGTCCAGTGCCATGTTCTGGCTAGAGGTGTATCACATAGACGGCCTGCGTGTTGATGCGGTTGCTTCCATGCTCTATCTTGACTACTGCAGGGAGGACGGCAAGTGGCAACCAAACTCGTTCGGCGGACATGAGAACTTGGAGGCGGTTGCCTTTATCAAGAAGCTCAACGAGACAATTTTTCG
Source organism: Acutalibacteraceae bacterium (assembly GCA_045604185.1). GTDB lineage: Bacteria > Bacillota > Clostridia > Oscillospirales > Acutalibacteraceae > CAG-177. The sequence continues at coordinate 32,988 of JAZUNO010000010.1, forward strand.
TCAATACGGCGATGTCATGATGATTGCCGAGGAGAGCACTTCGTGGCCCATGGTTTCAAAGCCTGTGTTTATGGGCGGTTTAGGGTTCAACTTCAAGTGGAACATGGGTTGGATGAATGACTGTCTTAAATATTTTTCACTCGACGGTATATACAGAAAGTTTAATCACGACTGTCTGACGTTCTCATTCTTCTATGCGTTTTCAGAGAACTTTGTGCTTCCGATATCGCATGATGAGGTTGTTCACGGAAAGTGTTCTCTTATTAACAAGATGCCCGGAACATATGAAGAGAAGTTTTCGGGAGTCAGGGCGTTTTTGGCCTATATGATGGCACATCCGGGCAAGAAGTTGCTCTTTATGGGTCAGGAGTTCGGTCAGTTTATCGAATGGAATTACAAGCAGGAGCTTGATTGGTTGTTGCTTGATTATGATATGCATCGCAAGCTTAAAGAGTTTTCAAAACAGCTCAACCGCTTCTACAAGCGTAACCGTGCTTTTTGGGAAATCGACTACAGTTGGGAAGGCTTTTCGTGGCTTTCGAGCGATGACAGTGCAAATTCCGTCATATCTTTCCGCCGCATGGACTCAAACGGTGATGAGATAATAGTAGTTGGCAACTTCACCCCCGTATACCGTGACGATTACCGAGTAGGTGTACCGGAAAAAGGAACTTACCGTGTTGTTCTCAATACTGACAGTGAGGAGTTCGGCGGTTGGGGTGCAAAGACACAGAAGTCTTATACATCAAAACCAATCCCCATGCACTCGTTTGAGCAGAGTATATCGCTCAAGCTTCCGGGCATGTCGGTTGTATATTTAAAAAAGCAAGGCAAGAAAGCCAAGAAATAAGGAGGAGATAAAATGCCCAGAAAAATGGAATGTGTAGCAATGTTGCTTGCAGGCGGTCAAGGCAGCAGGCTTGGAATTCTGACCAAAAACGTGGCAAAACCTGCCGTACCATACGGCGGAAAGTACAGGATTATCGATTTCCCTCTCTCAAACTGTGTAAACTCCGGTATCTATACGGTAGGTGTATTAACGCAGTATCAACCGCTTGAGCTCAACGACTATATCGGAAACGGTCAGCCGTGGGATCTTGACAGAGAGAACGGCGGAGTTCACATCCTGTCACCCTATCAGCAGATTCAGGGAACAGAGTGGTACAAGGGTACCGCTAATGCGATATACCAGAACATCAATTTTATAGACCGTTATTCACCGGAGTATGTTCTCATTCTCTCGGGTGACCACATCTATAAAATGGATTATTCAAAGATGCTCTCATATCACAAGGAGAAGAATGCTGACTGTACGATAGCATCTCTGGAAGTTCCGTGGGAAGAGGCATCACGTTTCGGACTTATGTTTGTAAACGATGACGGTTCCATTACCGATTTTGAGGAAAAACCGAAGAATCCGCGCAGTAACAAGGCTTCAATGGGTGTATATATTTTCACATGGAGCAAACTTCGCAAGTACCTTATCGAGGACGAGGCAAAAGCCGATTCGGGCAACGATTTCGGTCATGATGTTATCCCGGCAATGCACTCCGCAGGAGAGCGTATGTTTGCATATCAGTTTGACGGCTATTGGAAGGACGTCGGAACGATAGACAGCCTTTGGGAGGCAAACCTTGATTTGCTCAATCCCAAGGTTGACCTTGACCTCAACGACGATTCGTGGAAGATATATTCAAGAACTCCGTCATCACCGCCTCACTATGTTGCACCGAGTGCAAAGGTTCAGAACTCGATGATAGCAGAGGGCTGTGAGATAGCAGGCGATGTGGATTTCTCTGTCGTTTTTGCGGACGTTGTGGTTGAAGAGGGAGCTAAGGTAAATGATTCAATAATCATGCCCGGCACCGTGATAAAGTCGGGAGCAACCGTCCAGTATGCAATTGTTGCAGAGGATGCGGTTATTGAGAAAAACGCTGTTGTAGGCGAGCGTCCCGAGGCAATGGAAAACCTTGATGATTGGGGAGTAGCTGTCATAGGAAACGGCGTTACCGTGGCGGAGGGTACCAAGATTGCACCTAAAGCCATGTATGACGGAGAAAACGGAGGTGTGCAGAAATGAGAGGAAAGAAAGTTTTAGGCTTAATCTATGCCAGCGCATACGACCAGGCTCTGCCTGAGCTTACAAATATGCGTACAATGGGTTCTGTCCCGTTCAGCGGAAGATACAGACTTATAGATTTCGCCCTTTCCAACATGGTAAACTCCGGAATAACCAAGGTAGGCGTTATCACAAAGAGCAACTACCGCTCACTTATGGACCACGTGGGAACAGGTAAGCCGTGGGACCTTTCGAGAAAACGTGAGGGTATGTATATACTGCCTCCGTTCAACTCTGCTGACAATGCAGGCGGTATATTCGCAAACAGAATAGATGCACTTGTCGGATGTAGCTCGTTTATAAGCGATTCGAATAAGGAGTATGTGCTTATAAGCGACTGTAATACGGTTTGCAATATAGATTACAAGACTCTTTTTGATGCACATGAGCAGAGCGGTGCTGATATCACCGTAGCTTACAGACACGGCGAAACACCGGCACTTTCGAACACCATGAGCTTTGACATGGATGAAAGCGGACGTGTGCAATCGGTCGCCCTCTCGGCATTGGGCGGCAAGGAGAGTGATTATTCACTCAATATTTTCCTCCTTAAAAAGTCATTGCTTGAGCGATTGATAGTTGAAGCTTCAAGTATGCACTATACAAGTTTTGAGCGTGATGTCATCCAGAGCAAGGTAGACGTTCTTAAGATACAGGGCTACTGCGTGGACGGTTTTGCGAGAACTCTCGACTCGTTGCAGAGCTTTTACAATATCAGCATGGAGCTTCTCTGTGCCGAAAACCGCAAGGAACTGTTCTGCCGCGAGCGTCCGATATATACAAAGGTCCGTGATGATATTCCGGCTATATACGGTCTCGGTTCAAATGTTAAAAACAGCCTCATAGCTGACGGCTGTACTATTGAGGGAACAGTAGAAAACAGCATCCTTTTCAGAGGCGTTACAGTTGGTAAGGATGCCGTTGTTAAAAATTCTATTGTTATGCAGGGCTCGTTTATCGGCGAGCGTGCACAGCTTAACAGCGTGATTATGGATAAGATAGCGGTAATCAAGCCCGGTCAGATGCTTTGCGGAACAGAAAACTTCCCCGTATATGTCGGTAAGGGCATAGTTGTCTGATTTTTAAGTAACTGAAGTTGAAAATTAACCGAAAGGGGCGATATTTTGAAAGTTCTCTATGCTGCAAGTGAAGCACTTCCCTTTATGGCGAGTGGCGGTCTCGGTGATGTTGCAGGTGCACTGCCTAAGGCGTTGCGTCAGCGGCTTGTCGGATGCCGTGTTGTTATGCCGCTTTACGGCGGAATAAAGCAGGAATTGCGTGACAAGATGCGTTTTGTTACGAATATTACGGTACCCGTTGCATGGCGTAGACAGTATTGCGGAATTTTTGAAGCAAAGATAGACGGAGTTATATTCTATCTTATTGACAATGAATATTATTTTAAACGTGACGGAATATACGGCCACTATGACGATGCTGAAAGATTTGCATTTTTCTCAAGGGCAGTTCTCGAGATAATTCCGCACATTGACTTTAAACCCGACATAATTCATTCAAACGATTGGCAGACGGCGATGGTACCCGTCTACTATTCGACAATGTATGCAAACCGTGAGGGTTATGAGGGTATAAAGAACATTTTCACAATTCACAACATTCAGTATCAGGGTACTTACGGAAAAGAGATTCTGGGTGACTTGTTGGGCATACCGGAAGACCGTGAGGCACTTCTGGAGTTTGGCGGATGCATTAATCTTATGAAAGGTGCAATTGAATGTGCCGATGTTGTTACAACAGTCAGCCCGTCATATGCAAATGAGATTCTTGACCCGTGGTTTAGCCACGGACTTGACCCTATACTCAGAGAGCGCAGATATAAGCTCCACGGTATCCTTAACGGCATAGATGTTGATATTTATGACCCGGAGACTGACAAAGCTCTTGTGAAAAATTTCACATCGGCAGACCTTGCAGGCAAGGCTGAAGATAAAGCTGACCTTCAGCGTGCTTTATCGTTGCCTGAAAGAGCTGACGTGCCGATTATAGGTATGGTTTCCAGATTGGTTTCACATAAGGGACTTGACCTTGTTAAGGGCATTCTGTTTGAATTGCTTGAGACGACAGATTTTCAGCTTGCGGTTCTGGGTACCGGCGACTGGGAGTACGAACAGTTCTTCCGTGTGGCAGAGGCCAGATTTCCTGACAAAGTCGGTTTGCGTATAGCGTTTATACCTGATCTTGCCCGCAAGATTTACGCAGGAAGTGACTTGTTCCTTATGCCTTCAAAGAGTGAACCCTGCGGACTTTCCCAGATGATTGCACTCAGATATGCAACTGTTCCCATTGTCCGTGAAACGGGCGGTCTCAGGGACAGCATAACTGACTCCGGAGACGGTTCGGGTAACGGCTTTACATTCAAGAGCTACAATGCTCACGATATGCTTGACGCTATCCGCCGTGCCCTTGGAGCATATGAAAACAAGGAGCTTTGGGGCACACTTACAAAGCGTGCGGCAGAGTGCGACAACAGTTGGGGACGTTCAGCTAAAGAATATATGCGTCTTTACAGAGAAACTTTGGCTAAGTAAAAAGATAAAAATAAACGGCACAGAGGTAACCTTGCCTCTGTGCCGTTTTTGTATTTTAAAAGACTTTTGTATCAATCGTCTTCCTCGTCGTTTTTTTCATAGGGGAATTCATATGCGACTTCAAATTTTCTGCCCCTCATCCACAAAGAAGGGTCAATTCGGAGAGTGTAACCGCATCCGTTAGGAGTCAGCCATTCATGCATCGGAAGCTCGGGGAATCCGAAGTTTGAGAGCAGAGTCATAATAACACCGCCGTGTGTGATTATTGCAGAGTTCAAGGTGCCGGTTTTCATCAGTCCGTCGATGATTTTTACAAATCCTTCACACACACGTTTTGCAAAAGCTTCGTTGCTTTCACCGAACGGCGGCTCAACACCGGGTTCGCCTGCCAACCAATGGGGGAACACGGGGTAATCCTGCAACTCTTCTGCACTCTTTCCCTCAAACTCACCGAAATTGCATTCGATAAGTGAGTCGATGCAGATATATTTGTTGTCGGGGTAGAGGATTTGGGCGGTTTGTGTGCAACGCTTAAGGGGACTTGTGATAACAGCCTCTACGGGCGGATACACAAATTCTTCACGCATGCTTTCAAGTTGGCGGCGTCCGTCCTCACTCAGTTCAACATCGGTGTGGCCGATATATTTTCCCTGAAGATTTTCCTCTGTAGCGCCGTTTCGGATTATATATACGGTATAGTTTTTCATGGTTCCTCCAAAAAATCAGTTGTTATTTTGTTGAAATGTTATATTGAAAACAGGTTTTCTGCCTGCTATAATCTTCTATACGCAGAGTATAATTGATTTTGAGGTATGGTCGTGGAAAAGAAATTTTCGTCTAATTTGTCTCGTTTGAGAAAAGAAAAAAGAATGAGCCAGAAGGATGCCGCCGCAGGACTTGGAGTCTCGCAGGCGCTTTTGTCTCACTATGAGAACGGTATACGTGAGTGCGGATTGGAGTTTATACTCAAGGCCGCAGATTTTTATAATGTTTCAACCGACTACCTGCTTGGCAGAAGTGAAAGCAAGCAGGGCTTCACCGGAGATTTTTCGATTGAAGAGGATATCGAGAGTGACAGCACAATGTGTACGCTCACTATATTCAGAGCGGCGAGCCGCCTGAGAGAATGTCTTGCGGCACACACTGCTGAGGATTTCGTTGATGAAATCCATAATATGTACGGCTTGATAGTTTACCGTATTATAATTTCAGAGGTTGCCAAGGGTAACTTTCCTCGCAGTTGGCTACCCAATGTTGATGTGGTTAACAGCAATGTTTATAAGAATATTATGGACGGTCTTGAACACCACCTGATAAACGAGAGAAACACATTGGGTACTGTTAAAGAAGATTCGCCGCTGTGCGTAAAAACGATTGTTGAACACATGCAAAAGTATGTTTATGAGCAGTGTAAGTCCAGTGGGGTTATCTTATCTGATGAGTGTTTAACCTGTGAAGAATAAAATTTTTGATAGCTCTCACTGCCTACGGTAGTGAGAGCTTTATTTTTTATATTCGAGCGACACCGCTGTCTTTTGCGGCCTGAGCGACTGCTGCGGCAACGGCAGGACCGACCCGCTCATCGAATGCCGCAGGAAGAATATAGTCAGCCGAAAGTTCGTCGTCGCTGACAAGTGCCGCAATAGCTTTTGCAGCGGCTATCTTCATCTGTTCGTTGATGTCGCTTGCTCTCACGTCAAGAGCACCGCGGAAAATTCCGGGAAATGCAAGAACATTGTTTATCTGATTGGGAAAATCGCTTCGTCCCGTACCTACGACTGTGGCACCTGCCTCTTTGGCGAGGTCAGGCATAATTTCGGGCACGGGGTTTGCCATGGGCATCATGATTGCGTTTTCTGCCATTGATGCGACCATTTCTTTTGTGACTATTCCCGGTGCAGAAACTCCTATAAAAACATCTGCGTTTTTCATCGCATCGGCAAGCGTGCCTCTGCGGTGATGCTTGTTGGTCAGTTCGGCCATTTCAGCCTTTGCAGGGGGGAGGTCATCTCCCTGACAGAGTATACCCTCTCGGTCATACATGATTATATCGCCTGCACCCATTGAAAGAAACAATCGGGCAATTGCGGACCCTGCGGCACCGGCACCGCTGAATGTAACGGTGCAGTCCTCAAGACGTTTGCCGACAAGTTTTAATGCATTTATAACGGCGGCAAGGCATACAACGGCCGTACCGTGCTGGTCATCGTGGAAAACCGGAATATCGGTTTTCTCTTTGAGCTTTCTTTCAATCTCAAAACAGCGTGGTGCCGATATATCCTCAAGATTGATTCCGCCAAAAGAGCCTGCCAAGAGTGCTACGGTGTTGACAATATCATCAACCTCTTTTGAACGTATGCAGAGGGGGACGGCATCGACACCGCCGAATTCTTTGAACAGTACGCATTTGCCCTCCATAACAGGCATACCGGCTTCGGGGCCTATGTCACCGAGCCCTAAAACCGCAGTTCCGTCTGTTACAACCGCTACTGTGTTCCAACGGCGTGTAAGCTCGAAGCTCTTTGAATAGTCTTTCTGAATTTCAAGACATGCCGAAGCAACACCGGGGGTGTAGGCAAGAGAAAGCTCGTCTTTGTTGCTGACGCCTGCCCTTGCGGTGACTTCAATTTTTCCTTTGAGTTTATAGTGAAGTTTAAGTGATTCGCTAAGGTAATCCATTTAAAGCAGTGTCCTTTCGGGAGCGTTTTATTCTTTTTCAGCCCAGTCACGGGAACGCTCAACGGCACGTTTCCAGCCTCTGTACAGCTCATCTCTCTTAGCTTTGTCCATTTTGGGCGTGAAAGTTCTTTCGATTTCGCGGTTCTGGGCAATTTCATCTTTGTCTTTCCAATATCCTACAGCAAGACCTGCGAGGTATGCGGCACCCAGAGCAGTTGTTTCAACGGTTTTTGGTCTGTCGACAATAGCCCTTATCATATCGGACTGAATTTGAAGCAGAATGTTGCTTACACTTGCACCGCCGTCAACTCTGAGCTCGGTAAACTTTATACCCGAATCGTCTGCCATTGCTTCGAGCAAGTCTGTCATCTGGAAAGCGATAGCCTCGAGTACGGAGCGTGCGATGTGAGCACGGTTGACGCCTCTTGTAAGACCGACAAGACATCCGCGTGCATACATATCCCAATACGGTGCGCCGAGACCTGTGAAAGCAGGGACAAAATAGATGCCGTTAGCATCGTCGACACTTTCCGCCAGCTCATCGCAACGTCTGGCTGTGTCAATCATGTGGAGTTCATCACGAAGCCATTTTATAACGGAGCCTGCATTAAAAGCGGAGCCTTCAATAGCATATTCCACCTTGTCGCCGATACCCCATGCGACGCCTGTAAGCAGGTTGTTCTTTGATTTGACTCTCTTTTCGCCGGTGTTCATCAGCAGGAAGCAGCCTGTGCCGTAGGTGTTCTTTGCCTGACCCGGCTCAAAGCATGCCTGACCGAAAAGAGCGGCAGGCTGGTCGCCGATAGCACCGCTTATCGCGATTCCCTCAAGGTCCTCAAGACCGATTATGCCACCTGCAACCTTACCGTAAACCTTGCTTGAGGGTACGACCTCGGGCAAAACGGACATCGGTATTCCAAGGTGGTTACAGAGCTTTTCGTCCCAGCAGAGATTGTCGACGTCAAAGAGCATGGTTCTCGATGCGTTTGAATAGTCGGTAATATGAACTCTGCCGCCTGTGAGGTTCCATATAAGCCAGGTCTCGACGGTGCCGAAGAGGAGCTGACCTGCCTCGGCAAGAGCACGTGCACCGGGTACATTGTCGAGAATCCATTTGATTTTTGTGCCGGAGAAATATGCGTCAACAACGAGACCGGTCTTTTCTTTTATGTATTCTTCCATGCCGTCACGCTTTAACTGTTCGCACAAATCTGCAGTTCTTCTGCACTGCCATACGATAGCATTGTATACGGGTTTGCCTGTGGTTCTGTCCCACATTATCGTAGTTTCACGCTGATTGGTTATACCTATAGCGGCAATTTCGTCAGCTGAAATCTCACCCGAGGCAAAAACCGAAGTGACAGCCTGAAATTGGCTGAACAGAATTTCCATGGGGTTATGCTCAACCCAACCGGCTGAGGGATATATCTGGTCAAACTCCTTTTGTGCCATAGCTTTTATCTGACCCTTTTTGTCAAAAACAATAGCACGTGAGCTGGTTGTTCCCTGGTCTAAAGCAAGTATGTATTTTGCCATTTTGTCATCCCTTTCAAATAAAAAATATCACATAAAAATAATATATCGAAACGGCAAAAAAGTCAATGCGTACAAGGTCCGGCACAAGCGGTAAATAAATATTTTTAAGTTTATAATTAATTTTAGTTTTAATTTGTAAAAAAGGAACAATAAAAGGTATTTTTGGATTATAATATAATCAAATAAAAGAAAAGGGATGTTATAACATGCAGGAAAAACTGTCGCTTGTTACGGGTGCTACCGGTCACATAGGTTTTGCACTTGTAAAGGAACTTGAGGCACGCGGTGAAAAATTCAAAATACTTATCAGAAAAGACAGCTCGCAGTTTGACGGAATCGAATGTGAGCGTTGCTACGGCGATGTAACGGACCTTGAGTCGCTTGAAAAGGCATTTGAGGGTGTTGACGTAGTTTATCACCTTGCCGGTGTTATTGAGATTAACAAGGGCAATGAGGATATGGTTTGGAAAGTCAATGTTGACGGCACTAAAAATGTTGTTCAGGCATGTAAAAAATGCGGTGTAAAGCGTTTGATTTATGCTTCATCAGTTGACGCTTATCCGCCTCTGCCGGACAATCAGGTTATGTGTGAGCTTGAAAGATTTGACCCTGACAGTGTTGTCGGAACATATGCAAAAACGAAAGCTACTGCTACAAACTATGTGTTTGACAACAATTCCGAAGAACTTGAGACTGTCACGGTATATCCGGGAGCATGTTGCGGCCCGTACGACTTTAAGGTTTCCTCTGTCGGAGTAATGGTAAGAATGTTTGCAAAGGGCAAGTTCCCTGTTTCTCTTTCTTTTGGCGCATACAATTTTGTTGACGTGCGTGACGTAGCAAAGGGTATGATAGCTGCTGCAGAGAAGGGTACTCCCGGTGAGGGATATATTCTTGCTGACGAGGCAATAACTGTAGATGAGTTTATACATATTCTTGCGGATGTTTGCGGTGTCAAGGCACCCGGATTTAAGATTCCGCTCTGGCTTGCAAAGACTGCGGCACCTCTGGCAGAAGTATATTACGATTTGTCAAAGCAGACTCCGCTCTTTACCCGCTATGCCATAAACAAGCTTGTTTCAAACTGCAATTTTAGCATAGAAAAAGCAAAAACAGAGCTTGGATATAATCCTATGGGAGCAAAACAGTCACTTGCCGATATGGTTGCATGGATTAAGGAATACGAGAAGAAATAAAATAAAAGACAACAGCCGGTCAACAACAAGGGTTGACCGGCTGTTTTTAAACTTTAAATGCGATGTATATATATGATATACCGGCTTGGTTGTACTTCATGGAGTTGCCCGAGTATGAGTCGGTCTGACTTACTTTGAAGCCGGAACTTGTAACTGAAAAGCCCATAAGGCCGCCTGAAGCGGTACCAATGCCCAGATAGCATTGAGCAGTAGAATTGTTATAGTCTGCAACGACCAAAGGCATATTTGATGCAAAGAGCAGAACAAGACTTGGCTTGAATCCGAGAGCGATACTGCGTGAGCCTGCTCCGGTTCCGACATAAGATCCCATGACAAACGGTGCGTTCCAGAGGGCTTTATCGTTTAATGTTACGTGAACGTCTTTGTCCGTTATATGTGACCCGCAAAGCAGGTCCTTGTTAAGAAACGATTCGAAGTTTACACCGGAACTGTTTGCAGGGCAGAAATCGGCTTCAAGCAGTAAATATGCTTCGAGCACGAATGCATCGGTATCTCTGTCTGCTTTGACGCTTGTACAGCCGGATTCCACGACATTCAAATCTGTATTAAAGGTAAGACAGTCTATGACATCTGTCAGTATGTCGTGACAGCGTGCACCGCCCTCACTGTAGGGGACATGGATTCCGAGCTTTATTTTTATTGTTGCGAGCCGGCAGTATTCGGTGTCAACAATATTTTGGTCGTCTTCCGTTTCTTCTGCGAAGTGGTCTTCTATTTTCATCTCAGCTATGCCTACGGCAACCGTTACCCTTTTGAGCGGAATTTCTTTCTTTTCCGACGGGAATTCGGTTATGAATCTTATGCCGTCGAGTAGCTGTTGCTCTGAAAGCCAGCCGGCTATATCTTCAGGTAATACACTTATTTTACTCAAAAAAATCACCACCGTTGAGACTGCGGAAGATTAACCTCCGCAGTCTGTTTTTCTTATTCGGTTATCTCAACAACCGTACGGATGACAGCCCAGACGTACAGAATATCATTGCCGAATTTTATCTTTTCGGCTCTGTCTATCTGATATTTAACTTCGCCGTCGTGAATGATAGCGTCCTCATTTTTTGTCAAATCGTAATCGGGGGGACCGATATATAGATAGTAACCTTGACTGTTGTATCCGATTTCGGTGTTGACGCCGTAGAGATACATTTTATTTTTGTATCTTAGCGGTTGAACAAATCCGTTGAAAGAGGGAGACTGAGTGCCGTCCGGAAACTCGATAACCAGGGGTCTGCCGAAACGGTCAAACTGTTGTTTTAAGTTCATACATCCACCTTGCAGAATAAAAATCCGTCATCCTTAAAAAGCGGTGCAACAGCGGCAAGGGCATCATCGCGGATTTTAGCGGCATAGCCGATTGAGTCCGACGACTTTTTTTGAACGCTTATATCGCCGGCCTTAAAGCCCGTTACATTGTCGCTGCGGCCTGTACGCCAGACGCAGAGAGTGTAAAAGGCTATACCTGCCGCCGCTGATGTTATTCTGATATCGTCTTTGGGTGCATTGTCCCTCAGACGGCTTTGCACCTGCTCAAGGGCAGTGAGACAGATTTGAAGCACCTGAGGCTCCGAGGTCCCGTCAATATCTGTAAACTGCTTGAGCAACGCAAGAACATTCCATTGTGTTATCATGGCACTCACCCGTTATCAGACGGTGAGAGTACGTGATGCAGAGTCAAAGATTTTTGCAAAACCTGCTGTAGAGCTGATAACGGCACGCTCAAGCTGACGGTCGATAAGCTTGTCATATTCGGTTGTGACAGGGCCGGTTGTGACCATCTCGAGAGCACAGCTGCGGTCGAGACCGATAAGCTTACCAGCAGGAACAGAAGCGGACTTGATGAGGTCTGCACCGATAGGAGTGATTATTTCGCCTGTGCCGTGGAAATCAAGACCTGCGGCAGCATCTCTGAATTCAGCAATACCCAGAAGCTTTACCATCTCTGAAGGTGAAGCAATAATTGTGTTGAGCTCATAGGGGTCGAAAAGATTCCAGAACTCAATAAGGTCTGCATAAGTGATTGTGCCGCTTGCGGCGACGTTTGAGTTTGATGCGGCATTGTTGTTGCCGTCTCCGTTTACAATGGTGTTGATAGCGTCTGCAAGCTGAGTGCGAGCTATGTAAGCACCAATCTGACGGAGAGTTACCGTGAAGAGGTCAAGACGCTGGAAACGTACAGCCTCATAAGAAGCTACGAGAGAGCGGCCTCTCTTGTGAAGGCGGACAAGATTCTCCTTGCTTTTTATGTAAGTTTCGGGGATGAAAGCACCCTCTGCTACTACTTTGAGCTCTTTTTCGTCCTCTGTGGGCTCACATGCGATTGAGCGGTAGTCGAGTGAATCGATAACTGTTGTGGAGGCAACGATTCTCGGAAGAACGTTTGCCTCTTCCATACCCTGTCTTACCGCACGGGAAACATACTCGGGGAAGAGTACGGAAGAATCGGAAGTTTTGAAAAACTTGTCAACGACATCACTGCCTGCGCCGCTGACTTTAATATCGAATCTCTTGAGCTGACGCTGATATGCGTCGAGTCCCTCGAGGGCAGTACCCGAATAGTTTTCGGACGGGTCTATTTTCTCAAGTGCACCTGTGAAGTCACCTGAGGCATAGAGCCCTTTTTCAAGTCTGATATTGTCAAAAGCAGTCATATTAATCTCCTTTCAAAATTAAAGCATAAAGCTAACTGTTGCGGATGCTGTGTTGACATTTGTTACAAGGTATTTTTGGCCGTTTGTGTCAGCTTTGACGCCGCCGCTGCCGTTGGCGGAAAGAGCTGTGATGCCGACTGTCGGAGCAGTTCCTGTGTAGGGGAGAGTTACAAAGCCCTTGAGCTGAACTCCTGCATAGGCACCCGATACTTCTACTGCGACGCCGCAGAAAATGTTTGAAGCGGCACAGGCACTAACTGTATCATTTGCGCTCATCTTTACGGGAACGCCTGAAGTTAAACCGTCTGCCGCCTTGAAAGTGAGAACGTTCTCACCAAAGCCGTTTACTGAAATTGACATAAAAAATCCTCCTAAATTTTGAATTCATTGTTTTGTGCGAAACTGACTTGCTCCTTTGAAGCAAGCTGACTGCGCAAGCCTCTGTCGTTACCGCCAAAGGCCTTTTTGAGTTCTTTGAGCTGCTCGAGGTTCAAAGTGCGGCATATCTCCGAGAGGGATTCGCCTTTCATCTGAGGCAGTGCGACAGCACCCATGCGTATAACATCGCATAACAGCTCATCGCGGTATTCCTTGCCTTCTCTTGCAAGCTCGCGAAGAGAACTTATGTAGCTGTATATTTCAGCAGCCTCACTCTTTGAAAGCATGATGTCTGCTGAGTTATCACTCAGACGTTTCACTGTTTTGAAAACGTCATCAGTGTAAGATTTTGTAACTCCAGCCGCAGGCTGAGCCGGTACTGCCACAAAAGACCATTCGTATGCATCTTTCGGCTCACTCAAAATTCTGTGGCAGGTTTTGCCTGCGTAGGTTTTTCCCTTTATATGCGGACAGCTTTCGGTACGTGTGTCCTTACCGCAGACCGAACAGATGCTCTTCGCTACGGCACAACCGACACTTGTTTCCTTTTTGATGCCTGCATCAATTTCTTCAATAAGCTGAGCGTTTTTCTGAGTGCGTGGCATGTATGCACGTGCTGTCAGCTTCGTGTAGGGTTCACCTACGGAGTTTTTAAGATGTGAATCGCTCACGACCTCGCAGGAAAAAATTCTTGCAGTCTGGTCTTTTCCGCTCAGAGAATGGTCAAAAATACCTGTCTTGCCGACGAACAGTTCAGCAAGCTTTTTCAGAGCAGGAATGTCAAAGCGTTCAAAGTCTCTGTCGATTTCATTGTCGCAGAGCACCACGCCAAAGGTGTAGACATCCTGTGCCTCGAGCGGTTTTACGGTGTGTTTGTTGATAAGCTCCAGCTCAACATCTGACGGTGAACCGGATAATGTGGTGTTTTGCGTAACTGTCACTCCTTTTGCGTGATTTCATTTCTGATTTTTTCTGCCTGAGCTCTGTAGAGGTCGGCGTGACTGAGCTCGACCTCATCCTGAAGTGTGACGTCATCCCACTCTACCGTTACCCCACAAGGCATTCCCTCGAGTTGCAGATAGGTACTGCATATCCGTGAGATTACGGGTGTGAGTATTCTCCGATAGGCGTCGATTTCACTTGTCAGAACGTCAGCCTGCTGGGCGGACATCCTTTCCGTCGAAGACCACGACAGACCGAGCATGAACGGCGGCAGCCCCGTTTTTGCAACTATCTGTTCGAGCATCTGACGCACGGGTATATCGCTGTCAAGAATCTGATTGTCAGCACCGATGACCTTTATCTGAACATCGCCTACGGCCACGAAATCCTTGACGGCACTTCCCGTCTGCATGGCCTCGCCCCATTCTTTGGCTACCTGCATAGCACGTTCTTTGGCATATGCTCTGTCTATGGAGTCGTTCTGCGGTTTGTATGTGACGGCAAAACGCAGATTACCGACACGCTCCCAGTTAATACCGATAGTGTTATAGATTTTCATGAGCACAGAACTTACAAACGGCAGACCTTTGAGTATGGAATTGCCGTTTAATTTGCCTGGCTCAGGATTGAGAACGGACAGCAGTATCAGTTCAGGACGGCTTACGGGAGCAGGTACCGAACAGTTAGATGTAAAAATATCCACTCCTACTCCGTCGCACGAGCGTCGCAACTCGATGTTGTCAAGCGGTGCGTTATATAGAGCGGCGATATGTCCGTTGCTGTCTGTAACCATCTCTCCGACGGCTGTGCCGCAGGTCAGAAGCTGTTCGAAGTAGGTGGCGATAAAGGCATCAAGTCCGTGTTGATTGCCGCCTACATCAATGTTTTCGATGAACTTGTTTATCACCTCGTTGCAACGGCTGTCACTGCAGTTGACGGTGAAACCGCCTGTCAGACGTACGATCTTGAAGATAGCGGCATCAATTATTGGTACGGCCTCTCTCAGAGCGTAGTACAGACGTGTCTGATTACTGCTCAGCGGTGTGTAGCTGTCGAGCAGTCCCAAGCCGCCGCTTGGTCGTGAGACCGTCTGCACTGCGGCAACCGACGGGTCCTCCGACTGTTTCCTTTTAAAGAGTTTTATTCTAATTCCTCCCCCGGGGCTATGTTCGCTGCATGGCAAGTGCAAAGAAACCGTCTTCCTCACGGTGCAGCACTGTGGACACAAAATATCTGATGTCGTCCATTGCATGGTCGTTTTCTTTTTTCGGAGCATCGCGTGTGGCTGTGTTGTCCCATCTGTACAGTGAGAATTCTCTTAAAGTATCCCTGCATGACGGCGAAAAAAGAATACGCCTTGATTTGAGTGCGTCGGAGACTCTGCGGATGCCGTCGACTACGTCGTTTTTGGCGGGAATAGTCTTGAAGCGTCCGTGTCTGCGGATACATTCCAAGAAACTTGCGGCGGACGGGTCTGCAATAACCGCCTCGATACCCAAGTCCCCGGCAAGGGCCTCGAGTGCGGCGTAGTGTTCCTCGTCCGTACGCTGAACACCTTCCCTGCGGCTGTCGAAATAGTATTCGCTCAGCCTGTACCAACGGCCCTCGGATTCGCCCCAGAGTCCGAAGGAGGACGGGTTTACCGTCCCGTAGTCGCAGGAGATGAAATAGCGTAAGGGTATGCCTGTCGGTTCGGCAACGTGGACTGATGCCGAAAATGACGGATAGACAAGTCCTTGCGCGGCAACCCATTTGCCAAGCACAAACCTGTCATAGAACGCACCGCTGTACAGACTTTCGTAGCGTTTGATTATGGCGGGCGTCAGTGACGGGTTGTCGTTCATTGTAAAGTGGAGATACAGGCAGTTTTTCTCTGCAGTCTTTTTTATCCACTCCTCATAGAACCAGTGCATAGGTGTATCGGGATTGCAGTTGAACCAAAGTTTTGAGCCCTCGACGGAACATCTGGCCAGTGCCTGCTCAACAAATGAGCGTGGCATGAGGGCTACTTCATCGAGTAAAACGCCGCCCAGAGTCATACCCTGAATGAGTGCGGCGGAGCCCTCGTCTTTGCCGCCGAAGAGATAGAAGCGGTTGCGTTTACCGCCGTATTCAATCTCTATAAGGTGCTGTGACAGCTTTTGTCTGCAGACGAAGCCGAGCTTTTCAAGAATGGGCAAAATGGGAGTTACAATGTTGCGTCTTAACGATGTAACGGTTTTACCGCAGAGGGCAAACGAGGTGTTGTCGAAGTTGGCACAGGCCCAGGCGGCAAAAGATACGGACATACAGACCGTTTTGCCTGAACGCACAGCACCGTCGCATATAATCGCATCAAGGTTTTTGTGCGGACTTGACGGGCACCACCAACTGAGCACCTCGAGTTGCTTTTTCGAAAAGCTTTGGAATGTGTGCTGTTCGGACTTACGCATTGCCTCCACCGTCCGTGTGAAGAGCACGAGCACTTTTTTCAAGTGCACTCAGAAAATCCGAACTGTTCTCATTGTGTACCGCAGAGCTTATCTCACAGAGCTTGTCGAGGGCTTTGAGGCGGTCGAAAAATTTGATTTCAAGTCCGCCGCCTTTTGGACGTTTTATGTCAGAAATCATTGACAGGTCAAGCTTTTCAAGCTCCTTTTTAGTCGGCAACTCATCAGAAGTAATAAGACTTATAGCGTCTGCAATTGAGCCGAAAGCGAGCTTTCTGTACCCTTCGGTGACTTCTGCAAGATTTGCACGGCGTTGCTGCTCGAGCTCGTTAAGACGTTTTAAAACCAAGTCGTAAGACAGCAGCCTTTGAGCCGCCCGTTCGGGCAGAATAGTATATCCTGCTTTGGCAGCAGACCCTCTTGGGTCACGGCTGGCGGCGAAATACAGGCAGAACAGTTCCTCCTTTGTTGAGAGCTGATTTTGGTTCTTCATTTTTTCATCTCCTTTCACCCTATAAAAAAACAACGCCTTTCTTTGCCGTTTTAAATGCAAAAAAAGGTGCTGGATTTATTTTGTTAACAAAAAGTTCACATATTAGAAAGTGAATAGTTTGTTTTGGTTCAAAAATGAATGAAAAGGTCTGTTTTCGTCTATTTTTTGAGATTATTACCCAATATTGAGGTTTTTTGTGCATTTGCTTGACTTTTGAGGGTCAGAGGTTTAAACTATAAAGGAAGTCGCAATGAGTGGCTATAACTAAAGAAAAGTGGTGAGTTTTTTGGGCAGTAGCGAAAATCCCAAACCGCGAAGTCGAAAATTAAAATTACATACTGCGGTGCAGGTCTGCCCAAGAACTTAAGCTGACATATCGGCTTTTAGAGTGCACACCTGACTGCGGAGAAAGAGGTGTGCAATGAGCCGTGATATCTTAGAGAATATCAGCACCATGCTCGCTGAAGGGAAGCTTGCAGAGCTTCGCGAAGAGCTGTGTGAAATGAACGTCGTAGATATAGCTCAGGCAATGGAGTCACTTCCGTCTGAAGAACTCCTCAGGGTGTTCCGCATCCTGCCTAAGGATATATCGGCCGACGTTTTTTCTTATCTTGAGTCCGATTCGCAGACTCAGCTTGTAAGTCTTATAACAGATTCAGAACTTGAAAACCTGCTTGACGAAATGTTCCTTGACGATACAGTTGACTTTCTTGAGGAAGTTCCGGCAGGAGTAGTCCGCCGTGTGCTGAAAAAGGCGGATAGTGAAACAAGAAAAATCATCAACAGATTTTTAAAATATCCAGAAAACAGTGCGGGTTCGATAATGACCATCGAGATGGTTGAGCTTCACGACCATCTGACGGTTGGTCAGGCGATAGAGAGTATACGTGCTACCGCCGTTGACAAGGAAACGGTATATACCTGTTTTTGTATTGATGAAAAGCGTCATCTTATCGGAAGCGTTGCACTGCACAGCTTGCTTGTGTGCAATGACAGTGAGCTAATCAGGGATGTTATGGATACCGATTCGCAGCTTATCAGCGTAAATACTCTTGACGACCAGGAGCAGGTTGCTGATATGGCGAGGAAGTACGACCTTTTGAGTGTTCCGGTTGTGGATAATGAGGGCAGGCTTGTCGGAATTATCACGATTGACGACATTGTTGACGTTATTGAAGAGGAGAACACCGAGGACTTTGAGAAGATGGCTATGCTTCGTCCGTCTGAGGATAACTATCTTAAGACGGGAGTTTTCAGTCTTGCAAAAAACAGAATTATCTGGTTGTTGGTACTTATGGTGTCGGCAACATTTACGGGTAAGATAATCGAAAACTATGAGAGTATGCTTGCGGCTGTAGCAGGCCTTACGGCGGCGATACCGATGCTTATGGGCACAAGCGGAAACGCAGGCAATCAGGTATCAACGCTTATCATCAGAGGTCTGGCA
Organism: Acutalibacteraceae bacterium; assembly: GCA_045604185.1. Taxonomy (GTDB): domain Bacteria; phylum Bacillota; class Clostridia; order Oscillospirales; family Acutalibacteraceae; genus CAG-177. The sequence continues at coordinate 51,422 of JAZUNO010000010.1, forward strand.
CTTGGTGAGTTGGGTCCCAAGGACTATTTTAAGATTCTTTTTAAAGAACTCAGAGTTTCGCTTATATGCGGTGTTATACTTGCGGCTGTCAACATGCTGAGAATGTTTTTGTTCTCGTCGGGCAGTATATATGTAGCACTTGTGGTTTCAGGCTCAATCTTTTGTGCGGTTGCCGTTTCAAAGATTATCGGCTGTACCTTGCCGATAGTTGCAAAGCTTATAAAACTCGACCCGGCACTCATGGCAGGCTCGATGATAACTACAATTATGGACATGATAACACTTGCAATTTATTTTGCCCTTGCAAATGCGTTTTTACTGTAAGAATAATATGAAAAACTCCGATTCGAACGAATCGGGGTTACTTTTTTATGCGATTGAGTTTTTTATGCAACACTTGCAATTCCTATGAATATCGGCATGGTGACAATTGATATAAAGCTTACTATAGCCACCGTCTGAGAGGCAAGTCCGGTATCCTTGCCATATTTTGCAGCAAACATAACAGTATTGTTTGCTGTAGGTGCGCTGGCTGAAATTATCAGGGCTGTCAGCAGAGTTCCGCTGAGACCAAAGAGCTTGAAAATACCTAAACATATCAGCGGAATGAGAACGAGCTTAATTCCTGCAACGGAGAGGATACGCCATTCTTTAAGGGCTGCTTTGGCGTTTGTGTGTGCAAGATACGTTCCGAAGATAAGCATGGCAACAGGGGTGTTGAGCTCTGCCAGATAGTTTATCGGCTCATTGATAATTGACGGCAGTTTTACCGACAGCAGGAACATCGGCAAGCCGATAGCAACAGCGATTGTTCCCGGATTTATAATAATTTTTTTTAGGTCAAACTTAGTCTTTTCGCCGCTTTCGGAGCGGGACATCAGCCAAATGCCGTGTGTGAAAGATGCTATCTGAAAAGACATGATAACTGCGGAGCAGTAGAAAACGCCCTGGTTTCCGAGAACTGCCGATGCAAGCGGCAGAGCCATATATCCGCAGTTGCCGTACACAGAGGCATACTTGAATATGTTTTTCTTATTTGACGGAGCTTTGTTAAACACAAGGAAACTTATACCGCCACCGATTATGTGCAAAAGAGCACCGCAACCTGCCGCAATCGCCAGACCTTTGACTGATTGTGCGTCGTATTCCATTGAGAGGAAGGACTGTACGATTTTTGCGGTTGTTACGATGTAGAATAAAAGGTCGGTACAAAGAAGAGCGGCCTTTTCGGTGAAAAGGCCTGCTTTGTCTGCCAGAAAGCCGACTGCGACAAGAACATAGAGAATGGCTACCTGTTCAGCGGCAACCATGAGGTTTTCAATAAACATCAGCTGTCAGCCTCACTGTCTGTATTTTGAGATTTGTCAACAGGGAGCCCTACGCGGCTCATAATAAGGGTTATGATGAAAACCGCACTTCCGAGATCGCACCACTCAACGGGGGACATATGGTAGAGTGCCGATGAACGGCTCGTGATGACCATAATGAATCTCGGCAGGAAGCAGAGCAGACAAAGGACGGCGGCAGGTAAGCCGTAGCCGGTAAGCTTCCAGGCTATGTTGTTGGCGTTGACGTTGGAGTTGAGCTGTGCAAAAGCCATAAAGAAGAGCATCAGAAGAACGCACATAAACAGCTCATACAGCAAATCGGAGACGTTGAGATAATTTATTGTCTGCATAAAGCGGTGCATGAGTCTGCAGACGCACCAGACAACGGGGAAGAGTGCCATAAGCTTGTTATCAACGGCACAGCTTTTTCCCGAAATGTGGCCGTATCCGAAAATCGCAAAGAATACCGTGCAGATTGCAGCTGATATTGCCTCGAAAATTCTCGCGGCCGCACCTGACTTGAAAAGACCGACGGATTCATTGTATATATCGGATGCGTCGTTGTTTACTATAGTGAAGAAAATTTTGAACTGGTCTACGGCGTCAATGAGCAGGGTCAGTGCAAACATGAAAGCCGCAAGTGCAAGAGCTATGGATTTTACGGGCTGATTGTCATATGCAATGGTTTTCTTTTTTGATATGGAAACTGCTATGAACAATAAACCTGTGAGCGCAAGGAGGATATATGAAAACCAAACGCTCCAATTTACCGTGTTGTAAAATCCGGTACCCGGTTCAAGAATCTTTATAAACTGATAGCAACGCACGGGGATTACAGCAACAAGAGCCGCCCCAAAAACTGCAAGCATAAAGTTAATTGGATTTTTTATTTTTTTCATTCTGATCAATCCTATTTTTCAGATTAAAGGTCGGTACGTTCTTCGCTCGGGATATAGTTTCCGTCATATCCTGCGTAATTGTCAATTCTCTCTTCAAGAGCGACATATTTTTTGGGGAGAGAAACGCTCTTATAGGCAGGTCTGATTATTCTGCCGCCCGTAATGAGCTCTTCCAATCTGTGGGCTGACCAACCTGCGACACGTGCAACGGTAAACAGCGGGGTGTAGAGGTCCTCGGGGATACCGAGCATATTGTATATGAGACCTGAATAGAGGTCAACGTTTGCACATACTTTCTTTTTGTTTCCCTTTGCGGCAAGGATCTGCGGAGTTAAAGTCTCGATGAGCTCAAGCAAACGGAATTCATCATACTTTCCGCACTTTCTGGCGTGCTCTTCAGCGTGTCTTTTGAGGATAACAGCTCTGGGGTCGGAAATGGTATAGACAGCATGCCCCATGCCGTATATAAGACCCGAACGGTCGCCTGCTTCTTTGTTGAGAATCTTTGTAAGATAATCCGCAACCTGTCCTTCGCTGGTGATATCGCTGACACCTTCGTGGATGTGCTTTATCATCTCGGTAACTTTTATGTTGGCACCGCCGTGCTTGGGGCCTTTAAGTGAGCCTATGCCTGCGGCGATAGCCGAGTATGTGTCTGTGCCGCTGGAAGTCAGAACACGTGTTGAGAAAGTGGAGTTGTTACCGCCGCCGTGTTCGGCGTGAAGCATGAGACAGAGGTCTAACAGTTCAGCTTCTTCGGGTGTAAACTCTTTATCGGCCCTGAGTGAACGAAGAACAGCCTCGGCTGTTTTCTGAGTTTTGTCAACAGGGTGCAGGAACATGCTCTGATGATAGTAATTGCGACGCTTAACCTGATAAGCGTAAGCCATAATCATGGGAACCTGTGCCAAAAGCTGAATAGACTGACGTAGAACATTCTCAACAGTTAACTCGTCGGGGTTTTCGTCATATGAATAGAGAGCCAGCACCGAACGTGAAAGTTTATTCATGATGTTCGGAGACGGAGCTTTCATTATCATATCTTCGATGAAATCTTCGGGGAGCTCACGGCACTCAGCGAGAATCTGAGAAAACTTATCCAGCTGGCTTTTTGAGGGCATGGCACCGAAGAGGAGAAGCCATGCGACCTCCTCAAAACCAAGACGGTGTTCTTTCTGACAGCCGTCAACGATGTCGTTGATGTCAATTCCTCTGTATATGAGACGGCCGTCTACGGGGAAACGCTCGCCGTCACGCAAATAGTAGCCTTCAACGCTGCATATTCTTGTAAGACCTGCCATGACGCCCGTACCGTCGGAATTTCTCAAACCGCGTTTTACTTGGAAACGCTCAAAATCGTAGGGGTTAATTTTGTTATACTTACCTATTTCCGAGCATAAGCTTTTAAGGGCATCGTTGGATATAGTAGATATGTAACTTGCCATTCTGTTCTCCTTTCGCAAGTGTACTTATTTTTGATTTATATTATATTCTACACCTAATGAATGCCAAAAGTCAAGTTGCAGGAGGTCTAAACATGGGAAATAAAGGAGTTATATTACTTTTATTAACGTTGGTGCTGTTGGTTTGTCCCGTGGCGGCAATGGGAGGAGAAAAGACGGATGTGCCCCAAACGCAGGCACAGACAGACGAAACGCAGACGCAAACAGACGAGACTCAAGCGGCAGATATATCGGAAAAGGATTCTATTTTGGTTTTGTCGTCGTCTACAAACAAGGTGTCCGAGATAGATTTATTTGAGTATGTAGTAGGGGCTGTAGCGGCGGAGATGCCCGCAACCTATCACTCGCAGGCACTCAGAGCGCAAGCGGTTGCTTGTTATACATATGCACTGAAGGTACAAGAAAACAACTCGGACGAGTCATTGAATGGGGCGGATATAAGTGACAGCAGTGACAAGCATCAGGGTTATATTGATAAAGCGGCACGCAAGGAAAAGTGGGGCGACAAATATGAAACATACGAAAAAAAGATAGAAGAAGCGGTTGCCGAGGTGTTGGGCAAGAAGCTCACCTTTGACGGCGAACTTATAACGGCGGCGTTTCATGCAATAAGTGCAGGGCGTACGTTCAGCTCACTGGAGGTCTGGGGACAAGAGGTTGATTATCTTGAGTCTGTTACCAGTGCAGGGGATAAGCTTTCGCCCGACTACAGCTATACCGTGGCTTTCACGCAGGAGCAGTTTAAAAAGGCTGCGGAAAAATTGGACGGAGTAAAGCTCGGCGACAACCCGAAAGATTGGGTGGGCGATATAAAAAAGACACAGTCTGGTTATGTGGAATCTGTTAAAATAGGCGGTAAAACTTTTACGGGAGTTCAGGTGCGCAAAGCGTTTGAACTTCGCAGTGCAGCTTTTGAAATTAAATACGAAGATGAAAATTTCCGTATAACAGCCGACGGATACGGTCACGGGGTAGGCATGAGCCAATACGGAGCCGACTACATGGCACGTCAGGGCAGCACGTGGGAGGAGATACTTCTCCATTACTACAAAGGGGCCAAAATTGAGAGCGACTAAATTCCGTCAACGGTGCTCAGTTGAGTATATACGGGGGATAGCCTGTTGCATAACAGCGAGGTGAAATCCTCAACGGGTTTGTGTGTTTTTACAGCAGAGGTTTTAAATCCGATGCTTGTTTTTACAAATTTTTCCGAACAGCAAAAGAGAGCCGTTGTGCCGTGGAGCTGAGATACTTTTGCGGTGTACCACAATCCGCTGCCCGTCTTTCTGAAAGCCTTTTCCACTGTCGGCAAATCGGCATTACCGCTGTTATAAACACTGAAAAAAGCAGTTTGTTCAGCACTTTTAAGGCTTGCGTTTATAACGGGTGAAGAGGAGTGGATTGCGGCGTTTGAAATAAGGTTGAGTGTTTGTCTTGTTACAGCTTCACGGCAGATAAAAGCACTGTCTGCCGAGCCTGAAAAAATGACACGCTTTCCGGTCCCTGCAAGGGCAAGGTCGCAAGCGTAGCAGATGTTCATAAAAAAATCGGTAAGAGGAGTAGCCTCGAAAAGACAGACATCACAAAGAGTGTTGCGGTTTTCCAGGGAGCGGAGTTCCTGTCTGTAGGCTGTGATTTTCTGTCGGGTGTTCAGCTGTTGGGAAAACAAATGTTGTTGAGTGCAAAAAGCCGAATTTATCTCGATTTGCAGTTTTTCCCGAAGCAGTTTTTCGTTTTTGATATTATCACAATCCGTATAAACGTGCCGCAAGGTGTTCGTAATCTCCAAAATTTGATTTCCTCTCGTCAAATGTATTCGGCAGTATTATGCCCTTTTGGGTAAGTTATTTTAATATTTTGTTTAGATTAACAAAAGTTTCCGATTTGGGGTGAAATTTTTTCAAATTGCTTGCATGTGACGCAAAAAATGTATAAAATAAGTAAGGTATGTAACCAAATTAAAAAACAAAACACGGAGGAATTTGAAATGTCAGTTAAAGTTGCTATTAACGGTTTTGGCCGCATCGGTCGTCTTGCTTTCAGACAGATGTTTGGAGCAGAGGGTTATGAGGTTGTTGCAATCAACGATCTTACAAGCCCTGATATGCT
>JAZUNO010000011.1:0-14945 GCA_045604185.1 Acutalibacteraceae bacterium
GGTGTAATACAAAAAATAAAATATTTGTAGAAATATGTGGAAAATAGGGATTTGTGTGCAGACCCTGAATGATTTTAAGAACAGTGAGTACATAGATAATAACAAAATATATGTTAACCCGGAAAAATCCGTGCTTAAAACCTCAAAAGTTATTTTTAAAGGTGAAAACAACATTTTGTTTGTTGAGGACGGAGTTACTCTTGAAAATTCAACAATCTCCTTTAGCGGAAACAACTGTGTAGTATATTTGAGCAGCAGTAATAAGGTATATTATTTATCTATAGATGTATATCAAAGCAGCGCTGTGTTTTTCGGACACAACAGTTACTTTAACGGAGCAGTTCACGCTATAGCCTCTGAGGGGCAGAATATTATTGTTGGAAATGACTGTCTGTTTTCTTTCGGTATATGGATAAGAACTGCAGACCCACATTTGGTTTACTCCGTTGAAACTCATAAACGTCTTAACTACAGCAAATCTGTTTTTGTCGGAGACCATGTCTGGATAGGACAGAATGCGCTTGTTCTGAAAGGTTGCTGTTTTGGTTCAGGCTCAATTCTCGGCGGTGGTGCGGTTGCATCAAATAAACTTGTGCCGTCTAATACGAGCTTCGCGGGCAACCCTGCAAAGTTGGTCGGCAGGGGTGTGTTTTATGACGGAAAGTGTGTCCACAACTGGACAAGTGACGATACTGCGAAAAATGCCGTTATGAACAGTGATAAATGGGTATACAAAAACAACGGCAAAACGCTGGATGTTAAGTTGTTGGATGAGGAGTTAAAACACGCCGGAAATGTTGATGAAAGGCTTGAGGTTTTAAAAAGACAGATAGCTGACAACACCGAAAAAAACAGGTTCTTTGTTGCGGATACGGTTAAAGTTAAAAGCAATAAAAGGGATATCAAGGGTTTTATAAAAGCGGTTTTGAGAAAGCTTAAATCAATTATTTCAAAAAGATAAAACTAAACGGGCCGCCAACTTTAGTTGGCAGCCCGTCTGCTTTTTTCTCAGATTATTCAGCAACTACGTTAACAGCTCTGAGCTTGCTGGAATCCTTGGGATCCGGCTCTACTTCGAAGCTAACTTTCTGACCCTCGTTGAGAGTTCTGTAGCCGTCAGCTACAATAGCGGAGAAATGTACGAAAACATCGTCGCCGCCCTCGTCGTTAGCGATAAATCCAAAACCTTTTTCTGCGTTAAACCATTTGACTGTACCCTTCATTATGGGACCTCCGTAAGAAATTTTTTGCATTCTATAACATGCAGAAACTCGCATGCTTTTGTGAACCATCAAACGACCAATGGCTTACAAAAACATGCGAGTCCAAAGAAGCATTTGCCAGAATACGCTAGTAATTATATCTCTATGATAGAATTTTGTCAATGAAAAAATAAAAAGTTTTTATCTTTGTTTATGCGGTGTTTTATTCTTTTCTTAACTTAATTGAAACAAAAAATTTACATTTGAAAAACCGCTTAAAATCTTGACTTTTTTAATAGAAATGTTATTATTTTAATTGTATCAAAGATATAATACCATTGGGGAGTAGCTTTGAAAGCTTTTTCATCCGTCTGTCAACAGACTCGTTTAGGGTTCGGTTTCTGTCACCCTACGCTGGCAGCGGACAATCTCGGATTTACACCGCAGTTTGAAGCAAGACCTTTGGCAGAGTTCCTGCCGTAGGTCTTTTTTCATATATAAAAAGACCGCCGCAGTGCGGTAACGCCAACAAAAACTTTGAAAAGAAAGGTTTTGAAAGCTCATGAAATTTTACCTTGAGCCGACCGAGAAAGTATTTTCTGCGGTCGAAAGCTCCGAGAGCGGTCTGACAACTGCTCAAGCGGAAGAGCGTCTTGCCAAAAACGGCAAGAACAAGCTCAAAGAAGGCAAGAAAAAGACAATGTTCCAGCGCGTAATAGAACAGTTGTCTGATCCGATGATCATCATTCTTATCGTTGCCGCTGTTATCTCGGCAATTACGGAGTGGTTTGAGAGCGGTAGTTTCCATTTTGTATTCCCGACCGATACGGTAATCATCCTTATCGTTGTTGTTATCAACACCGTGCTCGGCGTTGTTCAGGAGAGCAAGGCTGAAGCGGCGATTGAAGCACTTCAGGAAATGAGTGCGGCAACATCAAAGGTTATCCGTGACGGAAAGCTTGTTTCCGTACGCAGTGAGGACCTTGTTGTGGGCGATGTTGTTGTTCTTGAAGCAGGCGACGCTGTTCCTGCTGACTGCCGTATTTTTGAATGTGCCAGCATGAAGATTGAAGAGGCGGCACTTACGGGTGAATCTGTTCCCGTCGGCAAGATTATTGAAATCCTCAACGGCGGCGAAAAAGGCGAAGTTGCCCTTGGCGACAGAAAGAACATGGCTTACATGGGTTCAACAGTTGTTTACGGTAGAGGTAAGGCTGTTGTTGTCGGTACGGGCATGGAGACCGAAATGGGTAAAATCGCCGACGCTATCGCACAGGCAGAAGAGGGCCAGACTCCTCTTCAGATAAAGCTTTCACAGCTTTCAAAAATTCTCACATATCTTGTTCTCGGAATCTGCGTTGTTCTTCTTGCGTTCCAGGTTGTCACCGCATATTTCGGTGAGGGACTTAACTTCTCGGTATTCCTTGAGAGCTTCATGGTAGCTGTTTCTCTTGCTGTTGCCGCTATTCCCGAAGGCCTTGCGGCTGTTGTTACAATCGTTCTTTCGATCGGCGTTACAAACATGTCAAAGAAGAACGCCATCATCAGAAAGCTTACTGCTGTTGAAACTCTCGGCTGTGCACAGATAATCTGCTCTGACAAGACAGGTACTCTTACTCAGAACAAGATGACAGTTGTTGACCACTACGGCGATGACGAAAAGCTTATCGCAACAGCCATGGCTCTTTGCTGTGATGCTGAGATAGACGAAAAAGGCGAGGTTACAGGTGAGCCCACAGAGGCCGCTCTTGTTAACTACGCTTATGCTCTGGGTATGCACAAGAACGACCTTGCTGCAACAGCACCCAGAATCGGTGAGGCTCCGTTTGATTCAGGCAGAAAGATGATGTCAACAGTTCACCAGACTGAAGACGGTATCGTTCAGTATACAAAGGGTGCCCCCGATGAGATTCTCAAGAAGTGCACATCTGCTGTTATAAACGGTGAGATTGTTCCCTTTACAGAGGAAGTCAAGGCCGCAATCCTTGCCGATAACAAGAGAATGGCTGACAAGGCTCTGAGAGTTCTTGCTGTCTCTCTGAAAAAGTATGATTCCGCTCCTGCGGACTTTGCTCCCGAGGCTCCTGAAAACGATCTCGTTTTCGTAGGTCTTACAGGCATGATTGACCCTGTCCGTCCCGAGGTTAAGGCTGCTATCGAGGAGTGCCGCTCAGCAGGTATCACCCCGATTATGATTACAGGTGACCATAAGGATACCGCTGTTGCGATCGCTATGGAGCTTGGCATTATTGAAGATGCAAGCGGTGCTATCACAGGTGCACAGCACAACGAAATCAGCGACGAGGATTTTGCTCAAAGAGTTACAGAGTTCAAGGTTTATGCACGTGTTCAGCCCGAGCATAAGACAAGAATAGTCAACGCTTGGCGTGCAAGAGGCATGATAACCGCAATGACAGGCGACGGCGTTAACGATGCTCCGTCAATCAAGAGCGCAGATATCGGTGTCGGCATGGGTATCACAGGTACAGATGTTACAAAGAATGTTGCGGATATGGTTCTTGCGGACGACAACTTTGCAACAATCGTTTCTGCGGTTTCAGAGGGCAGAAGAATCTACGACAACATCAGAAAGGCTATCCAGTTCCTTCTCGGTTCAAACCTTTCAGAGGTTCTCTCGATCTTCACTGCAACAATCCTTGGCTTTACAATCCTTAAGCCCGTTCACCTTCTTTTCATAAACCTTGTAACAGACAGTATCCCTGCTCTCGCACTCGGCCTTGAAAGACCCGAAAGAGATATCATGCAGCGTAAACCCCGTAACAGCAAAGAGGGCGTTTTCGCAGGCGGCATGGGATTCGATGTTTTCTATCAGGGAGCACTTGTTACAATCCTTACACTTGCCGCATTCTTCATCGGTGAGTTCCTTGAGACAGGTAAGCTTGATTTCTTCCATCCTGTCGAGAGCGGCGAAGGTATGACAATGGCATTCCTTACAATGTCAATGTGCGAGATCTTCCACTCATTCAACATGCGTTCACAGCGCGGTTCTGTTCTCGGTATGGCTTTCGGCCAGAAGTCACACAACCTCGTTCTTTACGGTGCAATGGTTGCTTCGCTCATCCTTACAACAGCAATCATTGAGATTCCGTTCTTTGCAAACGCATTCTCATTCACACACCTTGACCTTAAAGCATATCTCATCTCTATCGGCCTTGCATTCCTTGTTATTCCGATAGTTGAAATAGTCAAGGCGATTCAGCGTGCGGCAAAGAAGAACAAGTAATTACAGACTTAATTTCATAAGCAGTCCCTCCGTGTTTTGCGGAGGGGCTTGTTTGTTTTTGTGATGTTGAAAAACGGCAGTTTATATAGTATAATGATAAAAATAAGCTGATAATAAATGAGTTTTTATAAAGGGATGGGATATCATGACTGTTTTAGAACTGCAAAAAATTCTTGATGCTGAGCTTGTTTGCGGCGAAGAGCATATGGACAGAGAGGTGCATACCGCTTGCGGAAGCGACATGATGAGTGATGTGCTTGCATTTGTTAAGGAGCAGGCTGTTATGCTTACAGGTCTCGTCAACGCACAGGTCGTACGCACAGCCGAGATGATGGATATGAAAGTAATCGTTTTTGTCAGGGGCAAGTGCCCCGACGCTTCAATTGTATCTCTTGCAAAACAGCTTGATATAGTTGTTCTCAAAACAAAGCTTGAGATGTTTACATCCTGCGGCAGACTTTATGAAGCCGGCCTGAGAGGAGGCTCAAGTGCAAATGGATGAGATAAAACTTCATTTTGACGTTGACGGCGAAGATTTTACCAGAGCAGGCGAAGCCTCCGGTGAGGTAAAGCGAGTGCTTAAGGAGCTCGGCTTTGATTCGTCAGTTATACGCAATGTGTCAATCGCCATGTATGAGGGCGAAATAAATATGGTTATCCATGCAGGCGGCGGTGAGATAGAGGTTGAGATTTCTCCCGAATGTATTAAAATGGTGCTTGCTGACCACGGCCCGGGCATAGAGAATGTTGAGCTTGCCATGCAGGAGGGCTTCTCAACAGCACCTGACAATGTGCGTTGCCTTGGATTCGGTGCAGGCATGGGTCTGCCGAACATAAAGAAATACACCGACGAGATGAATATTGAGACAGAGTTAGGTGTCGGAACAACCATAACATTAAAGGTTTGTAACAAGTAAGCGAAGTTGTCTTTTCGCCTTTGGCGAAGAAAAAATCAACAAGAGGTAGCTTTTATCATGAACAGCTTTTTTCATTCGGTACGGCTTGATGAAGAAAAGTGTATGGGTTGCACAAACTGCATCAAGCGTTGCCCTACGCAGGCTATACGTGTGCGTAACGGCAAGGCAAATATAATATCGGAGCTGTGTATCGACTGTGGTGAGTGTATCAGAGTTTGTCCGCATCACGCAAAGTATGCTGAACGTGACTCGATGAACAAAATTCTTGACTTTAAACACAGAATAGCTCTGCCTGCTCCGGCCCTTTACGGACAGTTTAATAACCTTGATGATATAGGGTACATAATCACGGCTTTGAAGATGCTCGGCTTTGACGAGGTTTTCGAGGTGACACGCGGTGCGGAACTTGTATCAGAGGCCACACGCAGATGCCTTGAGAAAGGTAAGGTTCAAAAGCCCGTGATTTCATCCGCATGTCCGGCTGTTTGCAGGCTCATAAGGACATCTTTTCCTAATCTCATTCCCAACGTTTTGCCACTGAACTCTCCCATGGAGGAGGCGGCACGTCTGGCCCGTGAGGAAGCGATGAAGAAGACGGGACTTGCGTCTGAGGAGATAGGAATATTCTTTATAACCCCGTGTCCAGCCAAGATAACTGCGATAAAACAGCCTATATGTCTGCCGAAGTCAAACGTTGACTGTGCTATCGCAATGAAGGATTTGTACCCCGTTTTGTTAAAGCAGATGAATCATCTCGGAGCACCTGACGACATGAGCCGTTCGGGAATAATCGGAGTCAGCTGGGCATCGAGCGGCGGTGAGGCATCCGCACTTCTGAAAGAGCGTTATCTTGCCGCTGACGGAATTGAAAATGTTATAAAAGTTCTCGAGGAAATAGAGGACGGGAAACTTGATACCCTCGACTTTATCGAGCTCAACGCCTGTTCGGGCGGCTGTGTCGGCGGCTCTTTGACGGCAGAAAACCCGTATGTCGCAAAGGCTAGACTTCAGCAGTTAAGAAAATACTTGCCTGTTTCCGCAAATCATCTTTCAGGCGACGGTGTGCCAAAGAATATGGAGTGGCAGCGTCCGCTTGAGGCCACATCGGTTTTAAAGCTTGCGGAAAACGTTTCCGATGCAATGGCGATGATGAAGCGGATAAAGGAGCTGCAGTCCCGTCTGCCGGGTCTCGACTGCGGAACGTGCGGAGCACCGTCATGCCGTGCATTGGCGGAGGATATAGTCCGAGGCAATGCTACGCTTAATGACTGCGTGTTCTCGTTAAGGGATGAGCTCAGCGGAACACAGATGCAGGAGTTTATTCCTGCACCGTTCAGAACGACAGACTCGGACAAGGAAGAGGAGAATTGATATGACAGTCGGCGAACTGAAAACAGCATTGGGACTTAAAGTTCTGTGTGAAAACGAGGAGTCGCTTGCACGTGAGGTCAGCGGCGGATATTGTGGCGATCTTTTAAGTTGGGTGATGTCGCGTGCCCGTTCGGGTGATGCATGGATGACCGTTATGGGCAACATAAACTCTATCGGAGTTGCAGCCCTTGCCGATATATCCTGTATAATTCTTACAGACTCTGCGGCACTCGACGATGATGCAAGAATGCGTGCACAACAAAACGGAGTAGCGATTTTTCAAACGGAAAAAAATTCATATGAGACTGCTGTAGCTCTCTCGAAACTGATATAATTATGCCGAAACTTTTATGTGATTTGCATATTCATTCATGTCTTTCGCCCTGCGGTGACAATGAGATGACGCCCTATAACCTTGTAAACCTTGCAAGGATTATGGGGCTTGATTTGATTGCGCTGACAGACCACAATTCGTCGCTTAACTGCCCCGGTGCACTCGATGCGGCAAAGGAAGCGGGGATAACGGTTGTTCCCGGAATGGAGCTGACAACTTCGGAGGAAGTTCACGTTGTCTGTCTGTTTCCGGAGCTTCCTAATGCACTCGCCTTTTCGGATTACGTGAGCACGAATATGCCCAAAGTTAAAAACAGACTTGACCTTTTCGGTGAGCAGATAGTCATGGACCATCTTGACGGAGTGCTGTCGATGCGTGAAAACCTGCTTTCTGTTGCGAGCTATATTTCCATAAGTTCTGTATGCGATGTCATAAAAGATTTTGACGGTGTGTGCTACCCTGCACACGTTGACCGGCCTGCATTCAGTCTTATAGCAAACCTCGGCGGATTTTCAAGCGACATGACATTCTTAAATGCAGAAATATCAAAATTTGCCGACGAAGAAAAACTGAAAAAAGAGCACCCTATGCTCAATGATATGCGGATAATCAGAGCATCCGATGCACATATACTAGAGAATATATCGGCGGGCAGTACGGAGCTTGATTTGCCCGAAAATTCAGCGCGTGCACTTGTGGAGTTTTTGAAAACAGCGAAAAGTAAATAAGTTCAGTGTAACAGGCAGAGTCGGCAAAGTTGACTCTGCCTGCTTTATATATTTTTTTAATTTTTTGTTTGAGCATTTTCTTTTTGTGTGAAAAAGAAAACGCTCGCAAAAGAAAAGCACACTCAGAACTACGTTCCGAGACCTCATTGATGACCGCTTTGTCACAACACTTACCCTGTACCACGCAAAAAGTTGCTCGGCACATTCGCACGTAAACTCGCTAACGCTCAAACAGTACGTGCTCGTGCGGCTTGCTTTGCAAGCCGTTCCCTCGCTCCACAAAATTTAATTCATACGTTGCGACAAAGCTTGTGAAAGCTAGTTATGCTATTTTTGCTGTGGTTTAAATACATTTTTCACATAAAAAGAAAATGCTTAAAACATTAATTAATTGCTCTCTTTTCTCTCCAAACTTTACCTTGGAACAAATTAAATATATTTTTATCGATATTTTTTTCAAAAATTTTTTCAAATCCGTAGAAAAATTTTTTATGCTGTGATATAATCTATACTAATGTGAAAAAGGCTGGCCTTTTTTCACGTATTGTCTCATAAACTGAAGGAGGGAGAGGCTTAAATGGTCAAAAAAATCAGTAAGATACCTTTTTCGGGTACTCCCGAGCAGGAAGCACAGCTCAAAGCCGTTATAGAAGCTAATAAGGACGACAAGAGCATGCTTATGCACGTTATGCAGGAGGCTCAGCACATCTATGGTTATCTGCCTTTCGAGGTTCAGGTAATGATAGCAGAGGGAATGGATATTCCGCTCGAGAAGGTATACGGCGTATCAACATTCTACGCACAGTTCGCACTTTCACCCAAAGGAAAATACAATATTTCTGTATGTTTGGGAACAGCTTGCTATGTTAAGGGCGCTCAGCCAATTCTTGACAAAATCAGCGAGATTATCGGAATCGAATCAGGTGAGTGCACTGCAGACGGTCGCTTTTCACTTGAGGCTTGCCGCTGTATAGGTGCTTGCGGTCTTGCTCCGGTTATTACCATAAACGACGAGGTTTACGGTAAGCTGACAGCTGACGATATGCCCGGCATACTTGAAAAATATCTTAACGAATAAACATTATGCGTGAACTTTCATTGAACATACTCGACATTGCTCAGAACTCGATTACTGCAGGTGCATCGCTGATAACCGTTGAGGTTAAAGAGGATACCGCAAAAAAGCTGATGACCGTTACCGTTTCAGACAACGGTTGCGGAATGGACGAGGAACAGCTTAAAAGCGTTAAAGACCCGTTTTTCACAACACGTACAACACGCAAGGTTGGCATGGGAATTCCGCTTTTCAGGCTCGCTGCAGAGCAGACCGGTGGAGAGCTGACTATCGAGTCCGAAAAGGGCAAAGGCACATCAACCTGTGCTGTTTTCCATACGGACAGTATAGATTTTACCCCGCTGGGCGATGTCACGTCGACAATCACAATACTCATATCCATGAATACCGACAGAGATTTTATCTACCGACGCTCAAGGGATTTAGAGGAGTTTGTGCTTGATACGAGGGAAGTCAAAGATGTGCTCGGTGATGTTCCGCTCAACCATCCCGATGTTGTTTTGTGGATGAAGGAGTTTATAGAAGAAAACACGGCACAGTTAATGAATCCTGTGCAATAATTCACACGGCAGCGCTTGGCGCGCCGGGAAAGGAAGAACATAGATGAAATCACTTGCCGAACTTAACGCAATTAGAGATAAGGCAAAGGCCACAATGAATGTCCGTGAGGATAACGAAGAGGTAACCCGTGTTCTTGTCGGTATGGCTACCTGCGGTATAGCTGCAGGAGCAAAGCCCGTTCTCAACGCTCTTGTTGAGGAGATTGCACGCCGCAATCTCAGCCATGTTACAGTTTCTCAGACAGGCTGTATCGGTATGTGCCAGTATGAGCCTATCGTTGAGGTTATTGAGCCCGGTAAAGAGAAAGTTACTTATGTCCAGATAACTCCCGATAAGGTTGCCCGTATAGTCAACGACCATCTCGTAAACGGCAACACAATCGCTGAGTTTACTGTTGGCGCAATTGCAAAATAACAAGGAGGGAAATAAATGTATCGTTCACACGTTCTTGTCTGCGGCGGTACCGGCTGTACCTCCTCAAACAGCGCAGCTATAATCGAGGAGTTTGAAAAGCAGATTGCCGAAAAAGGTCTTGCAGACGAAATTAAAGTTATCAGAACAGGCTGCTTCGGTCTGTGTGCTCTGGGCCCGATAGTTGTTGTTTACCCCGAAGGTGCTTTCTACAGCGAAGTTAAAGTTGAAAACATTGCTGAAATCGTCGAAGAGCATCTTCTCAAGGGTAGAATCGTTAAGCATCTTCTCTATGATGAGACAGTTTCTGCTGAGACTGTTAAGAGCCTTAACGACACAGCTTTCTACAAAAAGCAGAAGAGAGTCGCACTGCGTAACTGCGGTGTTATCGACCCTGAAAATATCAACGAGTATATCGCTATGGACGGTTATCAGGCTCTTGCAAAGTGCCTTACCGAGTATACTCCCGAAGAGGTTATTCAGATAGTTAAGGATTCCGGCCTTCGCGGAAGAGGCGGCGGCGGATTCCCGACCGGTCTTAAGTGGAGCTTTACACGTAACAACTCTGCTGACCAGAAGTATGTTGTATGTAATGCCGACGAAGGTGACCCGGGTGCATTCATGGACCGTTCCGTTCTTGAGGGCGACCCCCACTGTATCGTTGAAGCTATGACCATCTGCGGCTACGCAACAGGTGCTACAGAGGGTTATGTATATGTTCGTGCTGAGTATCCTATAGCTGTTAACCGTCTCCAGATAGCTATTGACCAGGCCAGAGAGAACGGACTTCTCGGCAAAAACATTTTTGACAGCGGATTCGACTTTGACCTTCACATAAGACTTGGTGCCGGCGCATTCGTCTGCGGTGAGGAAACAGCTCTTATGACATCTATCGAAGGTAACAGAGGTGAGCCTCGTCCGCGTCCTCCGTTCCCGGCTGAAAAGGGTCTGTTCGGCAAGCCCACCACCGAGAACAACGTTGAAACATTTGCAAACATTCCCCAGATAATCCTTCACGGTGCTGAGAGCTTTGCATCCATGGGTACAGAGCGTTCAAAGGGCACAAAGGTTTTCGCTCTGGGCGGAAATATCAAGAATACAGGTCTTGTTGAGGTTCCCATGGGAACAACTCTTCGTGAAATCGTTGAGGACATCGGCGGCGGCGTACCCAACGGAAGAAAGTTCAAGGCTGCTCAGACAGGCGGACCTTCCGGCGGATGTATCCCTGCACACCTTCTTGATACTCCTATCGATTACGACAACCTCACAGCTATCGGCTGTATGATGGGTTCAGGCGGACTTATCGTTATGGACGACACAAACTGTATGGTTGATATCGCTAAGTTCTTCCTTGACTTCACTGTTGACGAGTCTTGCGGTAAATGTTCTCCCTGCCGTATCGGTACAAAGAGAATGATGGAGCTGCTTGATAAGATTACAGACGGCAAGGCAACAATGGAAGACCTTGATAAGCTTGTAGAGCTTGCTTACTACATAAAAGAGAACTCCCTTTGCGGACTTGGCCAGACTGCTCCCAACCCGGTTCTTGCAACACTCAAGTTCTTCCGTGATGAGTATGTAGCTCACGTTGTGGACAAGAAGTGTCCTGCAGGCGTATGTAAGGCTCTTCTTAACTACTACATTGATCCCGAAAAATGTATCGGTTGTACTCTTTGTGCAAGACAGTGTCCGGTTGGAGCTATCTCCGGTACTGTTAAGAACCCGCATGTTATCGATACTGAGAAATGTATCAAGTGCGGCGCATGTATGACTGCATGTAAGCGTGCACAGGCTATAAGCAAAGTTTGAGGAAGGAGGCGCTGAATAATGGAAATGGTAAATATTAAAATTAACAATATGCCCCTTAGCGTACCCAAGGGGATATCAATTCTTGAGGCTGCAAGAACTATCGGCATAGAGATTCCGACACTCTGCTATCTTAAGAAAATAAACGAAATCGGTGCCTGCCGTATCTGTATGGTCGAAGTTAAGGGCGCTCGCTCACTTGTTACAGCTTGCGTTTATCCCGTAGCTGAGGGCATGGAGATATTCACAAACACCGAAAGAGTTCGCAAGAGCCGTAAGCTCACCCTTGAGCTTATCCTCTCCACTCACGACAAGAAGTGCCTTTCTTGCGTACGTAGCGGAAACTGTGAGCTTCAGGAGCTCTGCAAGGAGTTCGGTGTTGATAACGAAAATTACTTCGAGGGTGAAAACCCCGTTCATGAGTTTGACGATTCTGCAGACCACATGATCAGAGATAACAACAAGTGTATTCTTTGCCGTCGCTGCGTAGCAGCTTGTGAGGCACAGCATATCTCGGTTATCGGTGCAAACGCACGTGGTTTCGATACTCACATCGGTTCTGCATTTGAGAAGTCACTTGAGAGCGTATCCTGCGTATCTTGCGGTCAGTGTATCGTAAACTGCCCGACAGGTGCTATCGTTGAAAAGGACGACACAAGCCGTGTGCTTGAGGCTATCAACGATCCGAGCAAGTATGTTATTGTTCATACAGCTCCCTCTATCAGAGTTACTCTCGGCGAGAGCTTCGGCATGAGCCTGGGCAGCAACGTTCAGGGCAAGATGGTTGCAGCACTCAGAAGACTTGGCTTTGACAAGGTATTTGACACCGATTTCGCAGCTGACCTTACAATCATGGAAGAGGCAAACGAGTTCCTCGGCCGTGTTCAGAACGGTGGCACTCTTCCGATGATCACATCCTGCTCACCCGGATGGATTAAGTACTGCGAGCACTATTATCCCGACATGCTCGATCATCTTTCAACCTGCAAATCTCCGCAGCAGATGTTCGGTGCTGTTATAAAGACATGGTATGCTAAGAAGATGGGTATTGACCCCGCAAACATCGTTGTTGTCGGTATCATGCCCTGTACAGCTAAGAAGTTTGAGACAAAGCGTGACAATCAGGCGGCTTCCGGTTATCCGGATGTTGATATTGCACTCACAACCCGTGAGCTTGCAAGAATGATTAAGAGCGCAGGTATCTACTTCCGTCACCTTCCCGATGAGGAGTTTGACAATCCTCTGGGCGAGGGCACAGGTGCAGCTGTTATCTTCGGTGCAACAGGCGGTGTTATGGAAGCAGCTCTGAGAACTGCTGTTGAGAAGCTTACAGGCGAAGAGCTTCAGAGCCTTGACTTCACAGAGGTCAGAGGAACAGACGGCATCAAAGAGGCTACATACAATGTTGCAGGCATGGATATTAAGGTTTGTGTTGCCAGCGGTCTTGCTAACGCTCACAAGGTTATGGAGAGCGTTAAGAACGGCACATCCGAGTATCACTTCATTGAGATCATGGGATGTCCCGGCGGCTGCGTAAACGGCGGCGGTCAGCCTATCCAGCACGCAGTTGTACGCAACTTCGTTGACCTCAGAGGCATAAGAGCAGCTGCTCTTTATGAGGCTGATAAGAACCTGCCCGTCAGAAAGTCGCATGAGAGCGAAGCTATTAAGCGCATCTATGATGAGTTCCTTGGCGAGCCCGGCAGCCACGTAGCACACGAGGTTCTTCACACATCATATGTAAAGAGACCCAAGTATAAATAAGGTTATACAAAAAATTATCGACCTGAGGAAACTCAGGTCGATATTTTTTTATATTTTTAAAACATTAAACTGTTTGCGGCTCCGACATTTTATTCATTATACTTTCATAGAGTGCTTCGATTTCGTCAAGGTGGGTGTAGTTTTCTGCCTGAACTATCAGGTTGTATGCGTCACTATACGGCTTTGTAATTCTGCGGTAAACCGATACGCCCTTTGTGTAAGCCTTGAGGTCTTTTTTTGCCTGTGCACGCTCTTTTGAAGAATTGATTTCACGGCTCTGGATTTCCTGTTTTACTGTGTCGTCTGGAGTTGTGAGGTTATCTTTGCCGTACTTTTTAAGAAGTTTTGCAGAACGCATCTTTTCACGGACAAGGTTAATAGCGTCGTCGCGGATAACCTTTTCTTCTGCAGTGCTTTGAGGCAATTCCTTTGCGGCTTTCATTTCCGTTTTCAGGTCGGAGTAGAGATATACCTCGCCTAAAGCTACGGTTTCACGGGCGGATGCAAGTTGTGCCTTGTATCTTTCTGTGTTGAATTTCTCGAGCTCTTCTTTTACAATCGGCAGGCTTTGGGCAAACTCATTGTTCTTTCGGATTTCCTTAATTTCGCTCTTTGCTTTTTGTACGGCAGCCTTACGCTCGGCTTTATCTTTGATTTTACGGGCTTCCCTGAGAGCGGTTTTATCAATAGCCATGTTTGTCAGGTCGCTCTCTGCACTTTTGATAATTTTCATCGCATCAATGAGCTGATCATCGTCAAGCTCGTTGTTTGCATAATCTTCAAACATCGCACGGATTTTAAGTACATTTACATATCCGCGGTGCTTTTGCTCAGTCAGGTCATAGAAAAGATACGGGATAAGATTCATAATGGCGCCTATGATTGAACAGATTATAAGCACGCTAAAGAGGTTGTTTCGCATCTCATCGTTGTAAAGCACTGTATAATCGTCCTTGAGCCCCATTTTCTCATAAAGAGCAGGGACAACAAGACCTGTAAAGAAGCCTAAAACAGTGCCGATAAGGGTAAGGGGAGTAAACAACCCGTCTACTCTGACACCGGTTTTCCATTGATGATAGTCACGCATATCGGCATTGATATTCGGTGTGTATACGTTTGAGAATGTATTGACGAACGTGTTTATGTAAACAACAATGCACATAAGCACAACATTTTTATAAACAAACAGCAAAATTGCGTAAAGCACGATGTTTATGGTGTTGTGTACAATGAGCAGGTTCCTCTTGCCCAGAAGTTTAATTGCAAACGGTGCAGCCATCATAGCCCAAAGTGCCGCATTCGAAATAAGTGTAGAGGCAAGGCCCATATAGACCTTATGGGCACCGCCGTCTGAATAGTTAAAGGTCCAGTTTACAAGTATTGCACTTGAACCCTCAAGAAAGCCCATCCATGAGCCGAGGTTGATTATCCAGAAGTATTTGTTCTTTGCAACCTCACGAAGTGAGTCGGTAAGGCTTACGTATTCAACAGGACGCTTTGCAGCAATAATTCTTTCTTTAAGTTTCGGTGTG
>JAZUNO010000012.1:0-27501 GCA_045604185.1 Acutalibacteraceae bacterium
TAATCGAACTTGCCGGAGAGAGCACCGAATGCGCCTGTAACGGCAACAAGTGCAACAACGGGAAGAATGGCAAGCACGGTTTCGGTTTTTGCTCTGTTTGAAACTGACGTAACGTCGGTTATCCATGCGTTGAATGCTGCATCGTTACTTGTTGAGCCCATGAAGGTCATGACAATATCCATAAAAATAACAAACCACACGGTACAAGTGAGAATTTTTACTTCATCGCTGAGATTAAAAAGGTTAGCTATGTTTTCTTTCGTGATGAAACCGAAAAGTGCTGTAACAAAGCCCCAAAGAATATAACCGACAGATATAAACATTTTGCGGTTTTTAAGCTTGTCACTGAGAGCTCCCATGATAAAGGTGGTAAGCACAGCGGCAACAGCGGACAGAGCAACCATTCGGCTCACAGCTGTTGTGGGCGCCATTGTACCCTCAATAGCCACCTTTGATGCATCTGCGTATACGGAGTTAAAAAGAAAGGTGTTGAAATACATGTTTTCAGTATTCCATGCGATACCGCCAATAAAGCAGAACAGGCCGATTATAAACCAATTCTTTTTGCTTAGTTTTTCTTTAATCAACTTTTACGTCCCTTTCTTAAATTTTTATTTGATTGTGTCTTCGTAGAGATTGTATCAAAAAATCGTTATCTTTTTACATAGATTTATCCTTTTTAAAGCAAGATAATTATACTATCATAACATTATCTTTTGCAACAAAAAATCGTGCAAAAGCTAAATTGCTTTTTAATAAAACAAAAGACAAACTCAAAAAAACCCCTCTCGGATGAACTAAGTGTTCAAACGAGAGAGGTATTCTCTTGTATGATATTAATGTGGGAAAGCCGTATACAGTATCATTTTTGTATCACGAGGCTTTCTGAAAGTCCCGAAACCCTTGATATATAAGGTTTTGCGGACTTTTCGTTTCTTATTCCCACTCAATTGTGCCGATTGGCTTGGGAGTGAGGTCGAGGAGGACGCGGTTGATGCCTTCTACCTCGTTTGTGATTCTGTCTGTAATCTTATGAAGAACGTCGTAGGGGATTTCTTCAATAGTTGCTGTCATTGCATCTGTTGTATTGACCGCACGGATAATTGCCGGCCAGCCCTCATATCTCTTGCCGTCTCTGACACCGACACTCTTCATATCGGGAACAGCGATAAAATACTGCCAGACTGTTTCTGCAAGGCCGCAAATATCGAACTCCTCACGGAGAATCGCATCTGCTTCACGAAGTGCATGAAGTCTGTCGCGGGTAATAGCACCGAGGCAACGAACACCAAGTCCGGGGCCCGGGAACGGCTGACGGTAAACCATTGCGTGAGGCAGACCGAGTGCTTCACCAACAACTCTTACTTCATCTTTATAAAGAAGCTTTACGGGCTCAACAAGCTCCATAGCCATATCTTCGGGAAGTCCACCGACGTTGTGGTGTGCCTTAACACCCTTGGACTCTATAATATCAGGATAGATAGTTCCCTGTGCGAGGAAAGATATACCCTCAAGCTTGCTTGCCTCTTCGTCAAACACTTTTATAAACTCGCCGCCGATAATCTTTCTCTTTGTTTCAGGATCGTCAACATCCTTGAGCAGATCAAGGAAACGGTCTGTAGCGTCAACATAAATAAGGTTTGCATCAAGCTCTTTACCAAAAATATCAATTACCTGTTCGCTTTCGCCCTTACGCATCAGGCCGTGGTTTACGTGAACGCAGACAAGCTGCTTGCCGATAGCCTTGATAAGAAGTGCTGCAACAACAGAAGAGTCTACACCGCCTGAAAGGGCAAGAAGAACTTTCTTGTCGCCTACCTGCTCGCGAACAGCCTTAACCTGCTCGTCGATAAAGGCATTTGCCAATTCAGCTGTAGTAATTCTTTCCATGGAATCCGGTCTTTTAATTATATCCATTTTAACTCCTCCTTTATATTGAACAAAGTGTCTATTAGTTTTCTCTAAAGTGTCCAGACCAAGAAAAATTGTGCAAGACAAGGCACAAGGTTCTGCAAGAAGGGCGCGTGCTTTGTGCACGTAACCGCATTTGCAGGGTCTTGTAACGCCGTATTGCGCGATTTGGCGCAGGTCTGTTTATTAGTTTGTGTAGTTGTCAAAGTATCCCTGAACAAGAACAACAGGGGTACCCTTATCGCCTGAGCCGCTTGTAAGGTCGCAAAGGGAGCCTATAAGGTCGGTGAGCTGACGGGGTGTTGTTCCCTGAGATGCCATGTTGCCGACAAGGTTGCCCTGCTTCTCTTTAATTGAATTTGATATAGCCTTTTTAAGTTCTTCACCTGAAAGGTCTTTAAAGTCATTGTCTGCAAGGTATTTAAGCTTGAGCTCGTTGGGGGTGCCGATAAGTCCGTCTGTAAATGCAGGCGAAACAACCGGGTCTGCAAGCTCCCAGATCTTGCCCTTGGGATCTTTGAAAGCTCCGTCGCCGTAAACCATAACCTCGACGTGCTTACCGGTTGCCTTGAGCACCTTAGCCTGAATATCAAGCACCAGCTGCTTGCAGTCTCTGGGGAAAAGCTTAACTGTATCCTCTGTAGACTTGTTTGAGCCGAGAAGTCCGTAGTTCTCGTTATATCCGCTACCGTCAATAGGTGCGTTCATTATCTCGTCAAGGCCGATAACCACTCTTGCGCCTGCCGCTTTGAGAAGTCTCTTTGTGCGGGCACGGGTGTGTATATCGCAGTTGATAACGCAGTCGGTATAATCCAGAATGGTCTTTGCCTGATTTGCAAAAACAAACTCAACCTCCGCACCGCATGAGCGGACAAGGTCTCCGTAATATTCAACATAGTCAACACCTGTGAACTCGTGAAGATTTTTGCCAAACAGCTCACGGTATTTTTCAAGTGAAAGAACATCGCTGTAGGGGTTGACGCCTGCAGCATCAATTTTATCAAGACTTACAAGCTCATTTCCGACCTCGTCCGAAGGATAGCTGAGCATAAGGACAACCTTTTTAACTCCGCTTGCAATACCCTTAAGACAAATGGCAAAACGGTTGCGTGAAAGAATCGGAAAAATCACTCCGACGGTTTCACCGCCTGTTTTTGCCTTGACATCGGCAGCAATATTTTCAACAGACACATAGTTTCCCTGTGCTCTTGCCACAATGGATTCGGTAATCGAAATTACATCCCTGTCACGCAATGAAAAACCTTCAGCTTCAGATGCCTCAAGTACGCTGTCCGTAACTATCTGTGCAAGATCATCTCCCTGACGGATGATTGGGCAACGGATACCCATCGACACTGTGCCGACCTTACGTTCTTTCTTGTCCATTAATCTGCAAGTCCTTTCTTTAAGGGTTGCTCAAAGCAACCTCAAAATAACAAGTTTCCGTCTCTTTTTTCAAAGAGAGCACGATATCGGATTTCTCTCCGACAGTCTCTGTGAGTATAGCTTTTCTCACATCTTGAAAAAAAATCAAATACTTATAAATTATATCCCATTTATAGGCTTGCTGTCAATGTAAAATGAGGTGCATAAAGTCAAAATTTGGCTTTTCATAATTGTTTTTATTGTTTATTCTGATATAATATAAATTGATGATTTTCGACAGTTTATATGAAATCGGACTAACAGTCAAAAATTCTATATTTTTTTGCACCTTTCATATTTTTCGACACATAATAAGTTGTGAACCCGTTGACAAACTAAAAAACGAAAGGACAGGTCTTTATGAAAAAAACTCTTTTTTCCGTTACAGCACTTTGCCTTGTTATCTGTATGTTTCTGTGCTCCTGCACATCAAGCGGCGACACTTCCGACGGTGATATCACACAGGGCAACGCCCCTGTAACCGGAGAAACAAAGCCTGCAACGACTTCTGCGCCCACAACTCAAAAGACCACCGTTACAACAACCGCTGAAGCCACCACCTCTGTGCCGTCGGGCGGAGTAACGGGAAAGCCCGACTCAAACGCAAAAACCTTTACGGGATATGCTCCGTTGCCGAAAGTCACCATGACGGCTTCCGACCCCAACAACACTCGCGGACTATCCACAACGTCTGTCGGCTACAGCTACGGCGTGTCTCAAAACGGTATTCCCCACGACAACTCGTTAAATGCACAGAAATATTTTAACGAGAAAAAGTTTAATGCGATTTCAATAGACACAAAAACGCAGAAGAAAGTTTTGTATCTGACTTTTGACTGCGGATGGGAAAACGGTTACACATCAAAAGTTCTTGACACACTCAAAGAGAAAAAAGTTCCTGCCGCTTTCTTCTGTACGCTGTCAAATATCAAGGCCGAGCCTGAACTTACCGCACGAATGATAAAAGAGGGCCACATCGTCGGCAATCACTCAAACACGCACCCTGACTTTTCAAAAATCGACCGTACACAGATGGCCAAGGAAATTGAAACCTGCGACAATTATCTGCGTGAGCACTTCGGATATTCATCTCCGTTCTTCCGCTTCCCTGCAGGCTCATACAACGACAGCTCACTTGACCTCGTTTCTTCTCTCGGCTTCAAATCCGTTTTCTGGTCTGTCGCCTATGCGGATTGGGACGTAAACGATATAAAAGGCAAGCAGTACGCCTTTGAAACCGTAACCTCACGGCTTCACCCCGGTGCGATTATTCTGCTTCATTCTGTTTCGCCCGATAACGCCGAAGCTCTCGGAGATATTATCGATTGGGCAAGACAGCAGGGCTATGAGTTCCGCTCACTTTCACAGCTGCCCCAATAACATCTGTTAAGCCGATGACGCTATGGTCATCGGCTTTTTCAAGCCTACTTTTATGTTGACTTTTTATTGTATTATAGGATATAATTGAACAAGAGTACAAAAAACGTTTCAGCTATACAAATACTGCTTGAACGGCACTTTGAAAGGATGGTCTTTATGGATATTTTAACTGCAAAAAAAGAAGTTATTGAGGCCGGTAAAAAGCTTGTCGCAACAGGCCTTATCGCCAGAACCTGGGGCAATGTCAGCTGCCGTGTAAACGAGAACAGTTTCGTTATCACTCCCAGCGGTAAAGCTTACGACGGTCTTACTCCGGACGATATCGTCGAGGTGTCCATAGACACTCTTGAGTACAGCGGAGACGTTAAGCCCTCTTCCGAGAAGGGTGTTCACGCCGAGGTTTACAAGGCCCACCCCGAGGCAGGTTTTGTTATACATACTCACCAGAAGTTTGCTTCTATCGTCAGTGCAACTTCAAACGGTATTCCCTCCCTTTCCGAAAAGGGCCGCGAGGTTATCGGAGAGCGTGTGCTTCTCGCTTCCTACGGCTTGCCCGGAACAAAGAAGCTTAAGAAGGGTGTAACCGAGGCTCTCAACGCCGACAAGAACTCCAAAGCTGTTATCATGGCTCACCACGGTGCCGTTTGCTTCGGTGCCGACAGAGAAGAGGCATTCAATGTTTCAGCAACCCTCGAAAAAGAGAGTGCACTGTATATCCTTGACCAGTTCGAGAAGAAGACATCGAAAAAGGCTCAAGATTTGAGCGATATGTGCAACATCTGGGCAGGAAAGACCGCCGCTCAAGCAAGCGACTGCTACAACAACTCCTACAGAGATGCTGACGGAAAAGTGGTTTTCTATCCCTCAGACAACAAAGAGCAGACTCTTACAATGGATATGGCTACAGGCAAAATCAGCGGTGACGGCTGTGTTCCTCTTGCCGCAACTCACTGTGCAATATACAGTGCCCGTGATGACATTAACTCTATCCTTTATTCAGCCGCTCCCGAGGTGGTTGCCGTTTCTTCAAAGGGCAAGGCAATCCGTCCTCAGCTTGATGACAGTGCTCAGATTATCGGCAGAACTCTCAAGTGTGCAAAAGACAGTTCTCCTGCTAAAGTAGTAAAGGCTCTCAAGGGCCGTCACGGCGTGCTCCTTAAAGACGGCGGTGCATTATGCTGCGGTTCAAATGAAAGCAACGCAGGTGCCGTTGAGATGATTGCCGAGAAGAGCTGTCTGACTTATATCGGTTCAGGTCTCTTCGGCAAGCAGAAGCCAATCAACGCAGTTGAGTGCCTTCTCATGAGAGTAATTTACCTCAAAAAGTATTCAAAACAGGCAGAATAATTAATTTTGACAATCTCTATTTCTTGCCCCCGTTTTATACAGAAAAGTCTCGGCTATGAAAACCGAGACTTTTCTCTTTTTATCTTTTCTCTTTTAAAAACGTTACATTTATCAACGCTAACAATCCTGCAAAAATCAGTATTCCGCAAAGTGTGCCGCAGGCATCAACAAAAACATCGAAGATACGGCATGCCCGCTCAGGCACAAAGTATTGGTGTATCTCATCGCACACGGCATATGCGATACTCACCGCAAAAGCCGCAACGGGCAAAAACCGTTTTTTTGTAAAAAACACGGCACCGCTTAAGAAAAATGCAAGCCCGAGAAACTCAAAAAAGTGTGCAAACTTTCTGACAATAAAGCTGTTAAGAATCGGCCCTAAAAATCTCAACAGCAAACCCAGGGTCTCATCGCTGACTTTTTGCGATTCGTCACCCGACTGGCTTGAAAACCAGAAAATCACTGCCATGCAAAGCACACAAAGCGTCCAAAACACCGCCGCAAGTGATATGCGAGCGGTGTCTTTTATTTTAAAATTATATTTTAAACAATCACAATTTTTCATGTCTCTCCGTTTTCCGTCAATCGTCTCTTAAAACCGCCGAAAAGCTGACCGTTGCGTTGTCGGGATTTACATACAAGCCCTCTACATCTTCGCTGACGGCAAAATAGCTCGGCGAGCAAAACAGTGGAAGTGCAACCGCACTTACAAGGAATTTTGCCTCTGCATCACGGCAGGCCTTTAAAAGTTCGTTGCCGCTTTGCGACTGCAGTTTGTTTACCGCCGAATCAAAAGACTCGCTTTTGAAATTAAAAATATTATTGCTGCCACCTGAAGTTATCGAGGTTAAAAATCCTGCGGCAGAAGTTGAATCCGCTTTAACGGGCGTCAGGGCTATCTGATAATCTCCCGACTGCACCCGACCGTCAAGCTCCGTGCGTTCAACGGCACTTATGGAAATATTTATGCTCAAACCAAAAGTTTTCTGCCACTCCTGTATCATATACCGCATAGCAGTCTCATGCTCGGGAATACAGATAAGCTCAAGGCTTACGCTTGTTCTGCCCAACGCATTAAGAGCCTTGCTCCAACGCTCGGAGGCCTTTTGTGTATCATAGCCGAGAATCGTCACAGGTACGCTCGACATATCCGCCTGTAAAACAGTACACGAGAGCGGAATTATGGAATGTGTTTTTTGAAGGTCGCCGCTGTCCATAACTATATTCTGCGTGTTTACACTGCCGCACAACGCACGTCTCAAATCAGCATTGGAAAGCACTGAATCGGAACAGTTAAAGCTCAACGACCACACTGTATCATAGCTCTTTGACACTTTCAGGCCCTGCGATTCGTCCGCAACAACAGTCCCGAGCGGTGCAGCACAGTATGAGCCCTCGACTAGCTTTGCAAGCCTTAATTCATTGTCGTTATTTATAAAGAGGGTAACCGATGCAGGCTTTACCTCGGAGTTTCCTTTGTAAACCTCATTTGCCTTGAGTGTCAACGAAGCCTCACGTGTCCAATAGGAAAGATAAAACGGGCCGTTGCAGAGCAGTGTTGAATAGTCCAGACCGTATCTGCCTTTTGTCGCATTGAAAAAAGTCTCGTTACAGGGCATACATATAGGCTCTGTCAAAAGTGCCAGAAACCTCTCCTGCGAAACAGAAGCGTCTTTGAGAGTAATTCTCAATTCAAAATCACCGTTAGCAACTACGCCAAGTTGAGAGCTGTTAAGTTCACCGCTGTGTACCGCCTCTGCATTCTTTATAACATAGAGGCTTGCCGCATACGGAGCATTTGTCTGATGTGAGAGTGCCCTTCTGAACGCAAAAACAAAATCCTTAGCCGTCACACGGTTGTCGAAAGTCTTATCACAGTCCTCCCCGAGTATCGGAGCAAAGGACTTTTTCATTATCATCCATTTTGCATCCTGACGCAGAGTGAAAACAAATGTCTTTGACGCACTGTCAAAACTCCAGGACTGTGCTACACCGGGCACGATATTGCCGTTTTCATCAAACCTTACAAGGCCTTCAAAGCAGTTAACAACTGTAATCTTTCCGGAGGCACCCTCTACGATTTGCGGGTCCAGACAGACGGGCTCTTCATCTATCGGATAGCGTAAAACCGCACCGGCACCTTTATCGCCGCAAGCACTCAGAGAAAGAAGCATAGCTACAGCCACAAATGCCGCAGTTATCATTTTAAATATCTTCATTTTTCTTCCTCCTTTTCTCCTTTGATTGCCTGTTCCGAATTTATTATATCATATCACACAACCTCTTTGTCACGCAACCGTAATTTGCAATATTTGCACGGCACAAAAAGAACATTGTAACCGCCTTTTAAATCTGTTATAATATTTTCAGAAAACGAAAGGATGCGTATTATGGATATTTTTATTTATATAGCAATAGCGTTGAGTGCCCTGAGCGTGATACTTCTTGCCGCGGTACTCATCAGACTTAAAAGCGTGGGTTCGCAGGACCAGAAAATTCAGATTGCCGTGCTCGAAAAAAACATATCGGAGCTTCAGCTGCAACTGAAAGATGAGTTCGAGCGTAACAGACGCGAAAGCAACACATATCAAAAGGATATGCGTGCAGAGATGACTCAATCACTCAATGCCATGAACGAGCGTCTTTCACAGATGACAAAGGCAAACTTTGAGCATCAGCAACAGCTCACCAACACGTTCTCCGTGTCTCTGGACACCATACGTCGCAACAACATAGAACAAAACGACCGCCAAAGCAGAATTGTTGCGGAATCAATAGAGAAAATGCAGCAGAGCAACGAGAAAAAGCTTGACGAGATGCGTGCAACCGTTGACGAAAAGCTCTCCGCTACTCTCACCACCCGACTTGACAGCTCCTTTAAAACCGTATCTGAACAGCTTGAGAACGTCTATAAATCTCTGGGTGAAATGAAGGAGCTTTCAACCGGCGTTACCGCAAACGTCACAACCCTCAACAGAGTGCTCACAAATGTTAAAACAAGAGGCACCTGGGCAGAAGTTCAGCTCGAGGGTATTCTTGACCAGACGATACCCAATATGTATGAGAAAAACTTCGCAACTCAGGCAGGCTCAGCCGAGCGTGTTGAGTTTGCAATACGTATTCCTGCAAGTGATACGGGCGAAATCTCTTATCTGCCAATCGACTCCAAGTTCCCCATGGAAGACTATGTGCGTCTTTGCGATGCGGCTGACAATGCCAATGCAGAAGAGGTAGCCCGTGCAAGAAAGGCTCTTGAGGACAGAGTCCTTTCCGAGGCTAAAATGATAAAGAAATACATAAACGTACCGACCACTACTCCGTTTGCTATAATGTATCTTGCCACGGAAGGTCTGTATGCGGAAATAGCCTCGTCACGCACAGGAATTGCAGAACGTATACAATCCGACTACAATATAATGATAGCAGGACCGACCACCATAACCGCACTGCTCAACTCGCTTTCAATGGGCTTCAAGGCCGTCGCAATAAACGAAAAGGCTAACGAAGTGCGTCAGCTTCTTTCCGTTGCAAAAGCACAGTATGACAAGTTCGGCGACGTGCTGGACAAAGCAAAGAAAAAGATTGACGAAGCAGGCCGTACTCTTGTTGCCGCCCAGGACAGAAACCGCATTATGCGAAACAAGCTCAAAGGAATCGAAAGCATGGATTCCGCAGATGCCGATGAATATCTTGGTATATCAGCCTCCGAAGAGGAAGATGTTTACTAAAAAGAAGCCCACAACATTCGTGGAATGTTGTGGGCTTCTTTTTCTATTTCTTCTGGTCGTTAGTCCTTACATCAAAAATAACTGAGCCACCAATGCCGTTAAGATTTAACTCCTCGCTTCCGGGGAAAACCGTATATATATCGGTAAGCGAAACATTAACAGTGTAGCTCCAAATGCCCGTTTCAATCTTTCCGGTGTTGTTGTTTATTTTAACAACCACCTTGCAGTTGTCATAACGCAGAGCAATATCTCCCCGTGAGTGGTCCACCTTAATTGACGGAAGAGCCTCATAAACCTGGTTAAAATCACCTATCGTACCAACCGCATGACCAACCGGTCCTACGCTCGACTCTGTGGCGTCCTCATTGTCCTCCTGCGTCTTAACGTTGAGTGTCACAATTGTATACGGTCCGCTGACAATTGCATTTGCTGAATTAAGGTCGCTTGACTCAAGCTCCTGATGATTTCCGGGGACATCGTGTCTCGGAGTAGAATGTGCACTCAGTGCCGCTGATGCGATTGTATTAAAGAATGTAAAAAGTCCTTTTTCAACGGAGTTTCTGGGGGTGAAATCAATACTTCCGATGCTCATGTACTGTGCAGCATCAATCGTTTCGGTGTTCCTTGCCGCAGCCTTATAATATTCAAGAACCGTTTTTGTATCTGTGGAGTTCAAGCCGCCCTTTGCGTCTGTCGGCTTGTCAGCCGAAAAACCCTTGTCAGTTTTTTCCTTTATCGGCTGTCTTACAGTCTCTCCGTTAACCCGGGTTTGCGCCTCTGCAGGCAAATCGGATTTATCGTCACCCTCTTGCAAAGCGCTGTCTGTTGTCACTGCCTGAGTATTATCAGAA
Organism: Acutalibacteraceae bacterium; assembly: GCA_045604185.1. Classification (GTDB taxonomy): domain Bacteria; phylum Bacillota; class Clostridia; order Oscillospirales; family Acutalibacteraceae; genus CAG-177. The sequence continues at coordinate 10,643 of JAZUNO010000012.1, forward strand.
AGCGGTGAAAGTGTTGTATTTTCATCTCCGCCTCCGGCTTTGCATGCCGAAAAAGCGAACACCATTACAAGTGCCGCTATCAACGCCGTGACTTTCCTTAATTTCATAAAATTGCCCCTTTTGTAAAATACATCTATTATTCTATCCACAAAAAGGCAGGCGGTCAACACAAAAAAGCTTAAAGTTTTATTACAATTATTAAAATTAGATAAATTAGACCGCCACGTCGGTTTTCGCTTCCTTTTTTATAACCGTTATCACAACAACATACATAACTATAACAAAAATGATGAACAGAAGCGTTGCGAGAACGTTTCCTATCATAGCACACGCATCATAGAAGCCATGTAAAAGCACGGGCATAACATATGCCGCTATCAGGTTTACTGTTTTGGTACGTTTTTCGCCTTTCTTTTCAAAGAGCTTTGCCCTGGCATAAAACAGGCCCATGAAAACAGCAAATCCCATGTGTGCAGGCACTGCGGTAAGGGCTCTGATAAACGCAACAGAGAGACCTTGAGAAAACACATAGCCTATATTCTCAATAGCTGCAAAGCCTAACGAAACAAATACGGAATAGACCACTCCGTCAAAGCGGTAGTTGAAGTTTGGATTCTTCCATGTGCGCAGCTTAAGAAAGAAAAGCTTTGCTCCCTCTTCAACCGCCGACACTACAACAAAGGCCAGAACAACAGCATAAACCGTACTCTCGCTGCTGACAGTCTTATCCAGAATGCGTTGACCGACAGTCTCAAGTGCTATTGACACTATTGCGGCAGGAATACCCATTAAAAGCAGTGAAAAAAGCAACCCGACGGGTTCTTTTTCTACCCTGTCGTGTTTGTAGATATATCTCATCAAAAACACTGCGGGCAAAACCGCCGCAAGTATATATATCAGGCTGCTTATCACTTTGGGCAACAACAAAAACATGTGGCCCCTCCTTAACTGCGTGTGGTGAACTCCGCTTTGAGCGGCTCATCACACGATGTATTCCAAAAGCTGTTTGCAAAAATCTTAACCTCATAACGGTGTCCTGCTTTGAGTCCCTGCACGCTCTGGCTCAAGGTCTTTGGCATATTGTAGAGATAGTAGCGTGAAGTTATGTTCATGTGCTTTTTAATAAGACCGTCAGCCATGTCTGTTATAAAGATGTCGTAGCTATCAACATACTCATGCTCTGTCTTTGCCTGAGTAAAGACTATGTTGCAACCGCTGTCTGTAATATCGCTGACTGCAAGGTCTGCACTCTTTTCAAAATACGGCTTTTCTTCGGTTTTGTATCTCTGTGCGGTATATTTAAAGCTCGCAGGATTCCATGCCTCATCTATCTCCCAGACAAACGGGAAGAAATTGTCGGTCAGAACATCATACGGATAGATACGCACCCTCGCAGCCTCATCCGCTTCAACAATGAGCATCTGTGCCGCCTGCTCTTTTTCGGGCGGAAGTGTGCCGTGAATCTTATCAAACTCATCAAGCTCAAAATAGCTCAGCGTGCCCGTTCCCAAAGATGTAAAATGACGCTGATGAATTGAACGCGGGTCGTTTATCGGTGCGTGGGAGTGGCCCGAAAAATCTATAACCTGCGGAAAATCCATAAGAATATCCGTAAGCTCATCCTCACCCCAGCAGATACTGCCGTGGACGGTGTCGGTTATATGCGGATGCTGGAAGAAAAATATGGGTTTCTTGCCACCCTCGTCAGCGGCTTTTCTAAGCTCCTTTGCCGCAAATTCACGCTTGGCATCGTCAAAGTGACAACCCTTTGTGCAGGTGACTGCGATACAGTGAAATCCGTTTAAAACGGTATGTGTATCGGGTGTGAGAGAAAAAATTCTGCCAAAACGCTCGAGTGCCTTTTCTTCGCCGCCGTCGTCCGCCATAAACTCATGGCTCGCAAGGGTCATAACAAGCTCGGTCTCCTTTCGGAGCAGACGGTCGGTTATTGCCTTGAACTTTAACATCTGCTTTTCGGAGCCTCTTGTGGCAAAATCGCCTACGACAAACAGAGCGTCAAGGCTGTTATATCTGTCATCGGAATCAGAAAGTCTGTAGGCTGTGCTTATCGCCTTTTCAAGCCTCTCATCCTCGACGCTGGGGTCATCCTTAAGATGCACATCGCTGATGGCCACAAATCGCATTATCGGTTTGAAGTTTTTATCAAAAGCCATGCTGCCCTCTCCTTTATTTGCTGATTACTTTTTTAAATGCCGTCAACCAATGCTTGGCTATCAACGCCGCACCGTCCGACGTGGGATGCACTCCGTCTGCGGCCCACTGTTCGGGATAGGTCGCAATTGCCGCCTGAGCCATTATACCGTCAAGCGGTATAAACGCATCAGCATATTTTTCCGCCAATCTGCGTACTGCTTGGATTTTCGGGTCCAGGTCCTCACGCCAAAAAGTCCTGTCCTGCGGAGTAGGCAGAACAAAGGGTTCCATAAGAATTATCTTTGTGTTTGGCAGGTTCTTTTTTACCTGCTCTAAAATGTCCGCATATGTATTTTCAAAATCCTCACATGAGGTTATGAGATTACTGTCGTATCTGCGCCATGTGTCATTGATTCCGATAAGTATCGACAGCACATCGGGCTTCAAATTCAGACAGTCCTCCTGCCAACGGGTTTTGAGATTTATAACTCTGTCACCGCTTATTCCGAGGTTTAAAAACTCAACCTCAACTTCAGGATTCTCCGCCTTGAAAACAGATGATGCAAACAGCGGATAGCCGCTTCCCATATTGGATATATTGTTCCTGTCTCTTCCTGCGTCAGTTATACTGTCGCCCTGAAAAAGAACTCTTATTTTTCCCATGACGAGTCACTCTCCTTTTGATGAAATTATATCCCTATTTCTATGTTCTTGCAACTAAATTTTAGAAAAGAAAATCAACCTTTACCCATAGGTAATTTTTGCGGTATTGCCATTTGTAAACTAAAATTGAATTCTGTGCGGACACTATTGTTAAAAAGTTTTTCATAGGGTATAATTATTTTCAGATAAATCTGTTTTTAGGCTGGTGAGCACATGACATATAGCAATTTTAATCCTATGCAAAACAGTGCTGTGACAAACGAAAACAACAAGCGATTGGAGAAAAAAGAGCTTCGCAAAATGGGTATTCTTGCAGGCTCTGCTCTGCTTCTTTTTATCGCTTTTCAGCTGATTTGCGTTCTCGCTATCGGCATATTGGGGCTCGAAGAGGAGTATTATGAAGACAGAAACATGACCTATGCCATAGGCACACTGGTTTCGGTCTTTTCAATTTTTCTGCCCTTTGCCATAATCCGTCTTTGCCTTAAAGACAAGAAAAAGGTCTGTCTCAATTTCGGCAGGCCCTACGATTCAAAGCTGATGTTTCTCGCCATTCCAATCGGAATGCTGGTCTGCATGATGGGAAACTTCGCCACAAACTACATCTCCCTTTTCTTCGAAGAGCTCTTCGGCATCGTTTTTGAGTCGCCCGATATGCCCACACCAAACACTCCTTTGGGAATCGTTGCTTTCTTTTTGCAGGTTTCCGTCGTTCCCGCACTCGTTGAAGAGTTTGCTATACGGGGCGTTATTATGATGCCCCTTCGCAAGTACGGAAACCTTTTTGCAATAGTCGTATCCTCCGCTATTTTCGGATTGATGCACGGAAATCTTGTTCAGGCACCGTTTGCTTTTATCGTTGGTATCGGCATCGGTTATCTCGTTATTACAACCGGAACCATGTGGACCGGTGTTATCATCCACTTTTTTAACAATTTCTTCTCCTGCGTCATCACCCTGCTGTATGACTATCTGCCTGAAAGCACCGTAAATACCGTGTATTATGTTTGTGTTGTACTGTTTTTGCTTTCGGGTATTATCTGTACGCTTGTATTTATGCAAAGGGCCCGGAAAAATCACATCCCCACAAAGCTCAAAAGGCCGACCTGTGCATATAAACCTCTCAGAAAGTTCGGACTTTACATGCTTAATATTCCCATGATTCTGGCTATCGTTAATCTGATATATACGACTTTACAGTTTATAAGTCACAAATAGGAGGCTTGCTTTGACTGACGCTGAACTTATGGCGGTCGCTATCGACCTTGCAAAACAGGCTGCCGCTGACGGCGAGGTGCCCGTCGGTGCTGTTGTTGCACGCAACGGTGAGATTGTCGCTACGGGACGAAATCGCAGAGAAAAAGACAAAAACGCTCTTGCCCATGCCGAAATAGAGGCAATTAATTCCGCCTGCAAAGCTCTCGGTGGTTGGCGGCTCTGGGAATGCGAGCTTTTCGTAACCCTTGAGCCTTGCCCCATGTGTGCAGGTGCGATAATAAACTCACGCATACGCAGGGTTGTTTTCGGTGCCTTTGACCCGAAAGCCGGCTCCTGCGCGACCGTAAACAATCTCTTTGAATTTCCGTATAACCACTCACCCGCTCTTGTGGGCGGATTTATGGAGGATGAATGTGCGGCGTTGCTCAAAGACTTTTTCGCACAGCTCCGACAGTCAAAGAAAAACCGAATAACTTTTGAAAGGACGTAAAACAGATGAAACTTCCGCTTTCTGCGATAAAGAAAAGTATTCCGCTGATAAAAAAAGTCGGCTTTGCCGCAGGCTTTGTATCGGCCTTAAAGCCCGATACAGCACCGGAAGTTACCGCTATAACCAGCGAAACCTCCTTTTGTGCTGACGCTGACAGAGTACATTTTCTCAACACCGCACGCACAGACTGTATTCTCATTCAGAGCGGCGGACGGTTTGCTCTTGTGGATTGCTCCGATGAAATGCACGCACATACCGTCTCGGAATATCTGCACAAAGTTGCCGCAGATGAAACCGGAGTTGTTCAGCTCGACTTTCTGGCCGTCACGCATGCCCACGAGGGACACATCGGCGGACTGAAACAGCTTTTGTCCGATGAAAAAATCAATGTTGATAAAATATACATAAAAACTCTTTTTGACAAAAAGCTAAGTGACATTGAACGTCAGCTTCACAACAGCACACAGCTTATAAACGACGCTGTCGATGCCGCCAAGAAAAGGGGCGTAGCTGTAGTTAAAGAAATTCCCTCTGCTTATTTCGATTTCGGTGCATTCAGGCTGAGGTTTGTAAATACAGAGCCCGACAATTATCATATCGACATTGGTGAAAACGATAACTCTCTGGGACTGCTTATTTCAAAAGGCGACAGAAAGCTCTTGCTCACGGGTGATATGGTAAACGACACGGGTGACATTGCAAGACTCGCAAATCTTTTGGGCAGGGTGGATGTTCTTCAACTGCCCCGTCACGGGGAGGCTGCACTTTCGAAAGATATTTTAGGTGCGTTTTCGCCGAAAATCATGATTGCAACAAACAGCTCGGCTGATATTCCGTCACAGAACATCGGCGAAATACTGCTCAACTGCAATGCCACGGTATATTCAACAGTTGAAAACGAGGGTATAATCGTAACCTTTACCGACAGCGGTGAGCTTTGTCTTACAAATCGGCTTGTAACCGAAACATCGGACTTCGTTTGATTTAAGGACGGTGAAATATATGTATATTATCAAAAAACTTCTGGCATTAATTATCGCTTGCATATCCTTTGTCTTTTCGACTCTCGGAAGCCTTTTTGACGGGACAAGCGTAGCAACGGTAAACGTTGACGTTTCAAAAACAGGTGCTGAAATTGTAAACATTGTTGACAACGTAAACATCTGGCATATGGGAACAGCCTTTTACAATGCCGAGAACAACAAAGAGAACGATGTTTTTGAATTTGTAAAATACGTTCAGCTTATGCAGTGCACAGGCGGTACTGCCGACAGAGATTTATTCCTTGACCCCTATGACAATTCAACCCTCACTGACTACAACTTTACTCCGCTGATTGAAAACTGCAGAGGAATTCTCGCACTCGGAGCTAAACCGCACCTGAAGCTCGGCGGTGTACCGCTGAAGTTCACTTCCGATTATGAGCTTGGCGGTTTTGGCATGAACGTCTATCCGCCCGACGACTATGAAGCTTATTACGGATATATCAAAGCTATTGCCGAAGCATTGGTTTCAGAATTCGGAAAAGAAGAAGTGCTCACCTGGCGTTTCGGCTGTATGACTGAATATGAAAATGCGGCTTGGTTTATGGCAAAAAGCGGCAAGGCTAAAGATTCCGCTATCGCTTTCTGCAAGCTCTACGATTACACGGTGCAGGCACTTATCGATGTTATCGGCGAAGATGTTTTTGTCGGTGCCCACAGCATGACTGTTACCGAGGGTCTGTGGGATGAAAAGCTTTTTATTAAACATGTCGCCAAGGGCACAAACTATGCAACGGGTGAAAAAGGTACTCGCATCTGCTTCCTTTCCGGCTCGTTTTATGACTCTTGTCCCGGAGATTTTACCGACGGAAAAACACTGCCTGAGACTATAAAATATCTCAGGAAAACTGCCGAGAAATACGGCCTTAAAGATTTGATTTACGGCATTGATGAGGGCAGGATTCTCTGCGGCAATTCCGCAGGCAGTGTTGGTGACGAACTGCTTAACAGGACAACGGGCTTTACCTGGCAGGCGGCATACGATGCAAGACTTTTTCTTCAGGCAATAAACAGCGGTGCCGACTACTTTTCTTCCTGGAACTTTCTTACAAACGGTCTGCTCGACGGTTATCCGATTATAAGCTATCATGTAGCAAAAAATCTGGCAAAGTTTGAGGGCTGTAAAGTGCTCTCTGCCAAAACCCGTGTGGCAAAAGCCAAATTCGGTGTCGAGATAGGCAACCTATGTGCCGTCGATCCCGAAAGCGGTACTATACGTGTAATGGCGTACAATTTTAAAAACGACGTAAACTATGACGGCAAAGCTGATATTACAGTAAACATTCCTGCCGAGAACAGCAAAACATATAAGGTTACGCAGTATCTTATCAACGACGACTGCAACTACTTCGACGAGTGGCAGGAGGACAGAAAAACCTATAACATAACGGATTCCTGCTTCTCATGGTCGCCCGATGACCCGATGCTCGACAATCCGACTACTCTCTCTGACCCTCAGGCAAGAAAGATTTACAACGAGCTTCTCAGGGATAAGTACATTGAATGTGCAAAGCTCACTCCGAAAGAGTTTGAAGCTACAGCCACCGACGGAAAACTCACTTTGACTCAAACGCTTGAAGGCGGCAATGTAGTGTTTTATGAAATTGATGTTGTTGGTTGAGCGTTGATAAAGGATTGTTAATAAAATTAAGTTGATTGATGAAAAAACGGTATGAGCTGTTTAGCTCATACCGTTTTTATTATTTTCTTCTTTTTCTGCTTAATACGACTATTGCCAGAGCATAGAACACCAAACCTGAACCGACCAGCACCGCAACGTGTACCCAAGGCTCCGCTATGTATGAACCGTATTGGAACTCGACTCCCATAAAAGTAGAGAACTGGGACAGCTGCTCGGGAAAGGCTTGAAGCATCTCCTCCAGCGGTTCTTTGATAACTATTTGACGCAGCAAAGCTGTTGCATGAGCTACGGGACACATCTTTATTACCATATGAACGGGCTCGGGAAGAAATCCGTTAGGTAGATAGTTGCCACTTAAAAAGCCCATTAAAGTTCCAAGTACAAGGCTACAAGCGGTAAATGCGTTACTATTTTTAAACATTCCTGCCAGAAACAGTGTAAGACCCGCTCCCGAAAAAGTAGATATGACGATAACAGCTAATATCAAAATATATTGCTTTAAAGTGAATAGACTTCCACCGTTTATCAACAGATAAATCTGCGTTACCACCAACAATACGCAGGTCATGATTATACCTACCACAAATGCGGACAGTAGATATCCGCCTGTAATTTTCCAGCGGGCAACCGGTGCTGAATAAAAATCCTTATAATGTTTTTGTCTTCTGTCGTCGACTAACACCCAAAGCGAACCTAATGGTACCGTAACCGTCGGTGCTGCCAACACGCCGCTTATGGCCCATATATCAGTCAGGCTGCGGATATCTCCTATGCCGAACAGCCCTGTACCATAGAGGTTACGGAAAACGGCAATGTAAAGCAAAAAGGTTACTAATGCCGCCATCAGCGAAAAAATAACAGAGGTTTTGTCGCGAAAATACAATATCAAATTCCGTTTTGTAAACTTAATCATTTTTGCAACCCCTTTCCCGTAATGGCAATAAATGCATCATCCATAGTGCCTGCAACCACTTCAAAGCCCTCCAGATTCTCCTGAAGTTCATTGACTATGGGAAGTGCATCCATTGTAGAATCAAGAGTTACTATCAGATTTCCGCCCTCTTGTTTATATAAAATCTGTTTTTCTTCTAAAAAGGCGCCAACTCTCTTTTCTGCCTCCGACTTGCAGTGAAGATACAGCGTATCTTTAGAATATTCTTCTCTAAGCTCCGCAGGTGTACCGCAAGCCGAAATCTTTCCGTCAACAATCGTAACCACATAGTCTGCCTTAGCTGCCTCTTCCATATAATGGGTGGTTAAGAAAACCGTCATATTGGTATTCTGCTGCATAGCACGTATGGTCTCCCATATACTCTTACGGGACTGTGGGTCGAGTCCGGTAGTCGGCTCATCCAAAAACAGTATTTTCGGGGAGTGCATAAGTGCACGTGCTATGTCTGCACGGCGTCTTTGACCGCCCGACAGATTCATGTACTTTCTCTTAAGAATATCCGTTGCTCCTGTATTCTCCGCCGCAAAGCGTATCGCTTCATCAAGTGCTTCGCCTTTTAGTCCGTAGAAAGAACCTCTGATTCGCAGATTCTCTTCAACAGTCAACAGCTCGTCGAGTAGGTTATTCTGAAAAACAACGCCTATAGATGAACGGATTTCCTTGTCCTCTTTGCCGAGGGTATATCCGTCAATCAAAACAGTTCCTTCATCCGGCTCAAGCAAGGTACACAGCATTTCAACGCTGGTGGATTTTCCTGCACCGTTGGGTCCAAGAAACGCAAACAGCTGTCCCGTCTTTACGTTAAAGTCAATTCCTTTAACAGCCTCTATGTTGCCGTATGACTTTTTAAGACCCGAAACTTCAATGATGTGTTCCATTTTCAACCGGCCTCCTCAACAAATATATTGCTTTTCAAGTTCGCAATAAACCTTTTATATGTTTTTTATTGTATCATGGAATATATTTTCTGGCAAGAAAAAGACACGGGTAACTGATGTTTCCCGTGTCTTTATTAATCTTAAATTACTGGACGTATGAGCCGACCAGCATCATATACTCACCAAGCTGTGCACCGAATTCAGGTGCACCCTCCATGATAAGCTTTTCAGCCTTAACGGACTCGAGCATATCGTCAATGCTCATGAGAATTCCGAGTGCACTGTCAAGATTGTTGAAGCGCATTGTGAAGAAAGGCATCGCTCTCTTGTATACGCCTCTGCCGGACCTTGACTTGCCTGCCTTTATACGCAGGTAAGCGGAGATTTCCTCGTGGCCGTCAACTGCCCATGAGTAAACTCTGTCGGGGCTCTTGAGAGTCCAGCCGTGAACATCGGGATGTCCGAGCTTGTTGAGCTGGCTGATACCGCTCGAAAGCAGGTAGAAATAGCACTTTGTAAGCAGGAGCTTTGTATCCTCGTCTTCGGGGATGGACTTCGCTGTAAGCAGAGAGGACATCTTGAGAAGAACCATCATAAACGATGCGAAAAGTCCGGGATGCTTTGTAAGTCCCTTCATCTTCGGCAGGGTCTTCGGGCCGATTGAGCCCTTGAAAAATGCGTTCATTGTCTCAATGCTCTTGAACTCAAGCTCTACGTGCGGATTAGCGTCAACCTTATCGTTGTGAACAACCCACTCACCGGCATTTACAACATAATGCGTTGCAACCTTGCCCTCAGGGCTATCCGCGTCAAGTGCGCTGACCTGGATAACTGCGTGTGCGTGCTCAAACTTCTTTTTGAGCGACGGAACATCGTTTGCTATAACCTTGATGAGCGGAAGAACTGCGTTGAGAAAAAGTTTATTTGTGTAAATCTCATCTCTTGAAGCCATATAATCATTCCTTTCCTTGGGGGTCGGGGGTTTTCATCAAACCTCGTCGTCCCAATCGTCATCAAGCTCGAAGTCTTTGCCCATAACCTCACGGACTGCATCGATAATTCCGTTGGAATCGATGCCGAGAATTGACATGATATCCTCATGAAGTCCGATAGGAGCAAACTGATCCGGGATACCGAGCTGCTTGAATGCACAGCCCTTACCGGACTCGATAACAACCTCTGCAACCGCACTGCCAAGACCGCCGACTATGTTGTGGTCCTCAACCGTGATGATACGGCGTGTATCCGCAACAGCCTTGATTATAGCTTCACGGTCAATGGGTTTAATGGTGTGCATATTGAGAACGCGAATCTTAAGACCGTCAGCGTTCTCAAGGAAGTTTGCGGCCTGGAGTGCCTGGAATGCACATGAACCGCAAGCGATAATTGTAAGGTCTGTACCCTCTTTAAGAGTTACTGCCTTGCCTACTTCAAAACCGTAGTCACTGCTGGGATAGAGAACACGGTCAAAGCCTCTGTTGATTCTGATATAGAACGGGCCGGGTGTCTCATAAGCGGCACGTACAGCGTTAACTGTCTCCATACCGTCTGCAGGGCAGATAACTGTAAGGTTAGGCATAGCACGTGCAACAGCCATATCGTTGATTGCGTGGTGGGTTGAGCCTGCCTGACCGAAAGATGTGCCTGCGTGTGTAGCAATAATCTTAGCGTTGACATTCTGATAGCAGATGTCTGTCTGAAGCTGGTCGGCACTTCTCAGAGATGCGAAAACAGAGAATGTTGAAAGGAACGGTACAAGACCTGCCTTTGCCATACCTGCTGCCATACCGAACATATTCTGTTCAGCAATACCTACGTTGAAGAATCTGTCCGGATAAGCCTGACCGAACATGCCTATTTTTGTTGATTTACCGAGGTCGGCTGTAAGAGCGACTATCTCGGGATGCTCTGCACCGAGTTCAACAAGAACCTTGCCGTAATATTCCGCAGTGGAAAAATTAACGGAATCAGCAGCTGTATAAGTCATTCCGCCTGCCATATTATTCGCCCTCCTTCTCAGCCCGTGCCTTACGGGTCTCGTAATAAGCCTCAAGGCTTGCTATAGCCTTGTTGTATTTTTCCTCGTCAATTGCGCCGTAGTGCCAGAGGTAGTTATCCTCCATAAAGTCAATACCTGCACCCTTGACGGTGTTGGCAATAATCATAACGGGTGAGTCGGTCTTGTTCTCAAGTGCAAAGTCGATAGCCTCGCAAAGCTCCTTAAAGTTGTGACCGTCAACCTCTTTTACGATAAAGCCGAAAGCTCTCCACTTATCAGCAAAAGGCTCAAGCTTCATAACTTCTTCTGTCGGGCCGTCAATCATGCACTTGTTACGGTCAACAAAAGAGATAAGGTTTGTAGCCTTGAAGTGAGATGCTGCCATAGCTGCTCCCCAGTTTGAACCCTCGTCGCACTCACCGTCGCCGAGAATACAGTAGGTCTTGTAATCCTTGCCGAGAACTCTTGCGGCAAGTGCTGTGCCGAGAGCTATCGGAAGACCGTGACCGAGTGAACCTGTTGAAGCATCAACACCGATAACCTTGTTCGAGTCAAGATGGATGCCCATCTTTGAGTTTGAGTGGTTGAATGTCTTGAGCTGTTCAGGGTCGTTCCAGCCGTAGTCAACAAGTACGGATGCAAGTGCAACACCTGCGTGTCCCTTACTGAGGATGAATCTGTCTCTGTCCTCCCAGTCGGGATCCTCAACTTTAAGGTTGAGATACTTGTGATAAAGAACGGTCAGCATATCCATTGAACTCATACCGCCGCCAATGTGAGCACTGCCTGCCCAGTATGTAGTGTCAAGGCAGATTCTGCGCAACTCGTGAGCTTTTTTCTCAAGAGCCAACCATTCCTGCTTTGTTAATGGCATTTACTTTTCCTCCTTGCAAAAAATATTTATCGTCTGAGTGATTGCACCGTTTCGGAGTGATATGTTATGTTCAAATCCCGTCACTCTTTAACGCATCACAAAGCTTCCCTCAATAACCGTGTTCCGACAGCAAAACCCGCTCGGAACAAATTGCATAAATCAAAACAAACAAGTACTTTTTATCTGTATTATTTTAACATAAAAAAACCTGCCTTGTAAAGCACAAGACAGGGCTTTTTGACAATTATTTTCAGCCGAGTTCAGGATGATTTTTGCGTACAACCGAAAAAGCTTCCTCTGCAACTTCAACTGTGTGAGCAATATCCTCGTCGGTAAGAGATGCGTTAATAAAGTGGTTGTGGTGGCTTGTAACAAATATACCACGCTTAACCATCTCAGCAACCCACTCCTGATGCATCATGAGTGAATCATCGTCCGCAAGGCGGAGATAGAACAGTGCAGGCTCACCGGAAACAACAAGATTCAAACCGTTGTTTGCAGCTGCTGCCTTTAATCTGCTTGTAAGCTTCAGACCCTTTTCACGGAAGAGTTCAGGTGTGTTGAGCTGCTTCATCTTATTGATACAAGCCATACCTGCCGCAAACGGAACAGCACTGAGCCAATAACTTCCCGTATATGAAAGGCCGCTTATTGCACCCTTGAGGAAATCCTTGCCGCAAAGAGCGGATACGTTCCAGCCGTTAGCAAGAGCTTTACAGAAACAGATAAGGTCTGCTTCAAAGCCGTAGTAATGGTCACTTCCCGCAAGGTCAAGACGGAAGCCTGCACGAACGTCGTCTATGATAAGAACTATGCCGTTCTTTGTGCAGAGCTCACGAATCTTCTGCCAATAGCCGTCAGCAGGAAGCTCATTGTCAAGGAAGTTGCCGTGCATATAGGGAGTTGCGATAAATGCAGCTATCTCACCGTCGTTCTCGGCAATAGCATTTTCAAAAGCTGAAACATCATTCCAGGGAATATAGATGTTGTTTGCAACATCCTCTTCGATAACGCCCGGATAGTCAACTTTCTGTGTCCACGGTGCAACGCCGTGATAAAAGCCGTTTACAAAAACTATCTTCTTGCGGTGTGTTGCCGCTCTTGCTGTCATTATAGCTGCGGTTGTAACGTCGCCGCCGTTCTTTGCAAAGAATGCCCAATCGGCACAGTTTACGGTGTCAACAAGCAACTCTGCAAACTCTATCATCTTTGTTGACGGTGATGTTGTGCAGTTGCAGATTTTAGCCTGAGCCATTGCCGCCGCATCAACATCGGGGTCGTTATAGCCCAAGACGTTGGGTCCGTAAGCACACATATAGTCTATAAACTTGTTGCCGTCAACATCCCAGAAATAGGAGCCCTGTGCTCTGTCACCGAAAAGCGGGAATGCACTGACGGGAATAAAGCATCCCTCTGCCGGGCCAAGATGTCCGTAAACGCCTGAAGGGATTACCTTTGTGGCTCTGTCAAACATCTCTCTGCTTTTTGTGTAGTTGTTTATTTCAAAGCTCATTGCAGTCCCTCCTTATGCCAAATACAGAGCTACTCTGTCAAGCAGTCTGTTAAGATTATCAATCATTGAAATCATGCCCTTCATGGCAATATCACCCGTACCTACGCAAGCGACAGCATTAATCTGGCCGTCAAACAACGCTCTTGCAAGTTCAATGGACGCAAACTCCATTGCCGCACGGGGATTCTCACTAGCCTGCTTTACCGTTATAAGACGTCCGTCCTTTGCACGGATTGTAGCGGCAGGACCGTTCTTTATGCTGAAGCCTATCTCTCCGTTGACGATGTGGTCAGCCGAGAACTGTCCGATCTTGTCGTTGTTGGCTATCTGCGAGATAGCAACTGCGATGGTATAGAACATCAGCGTTGTGCTCTTCTCAAAGAAATCCTTATCCTTGAGGTCTTCAGGGTCGGGACGCATATACTTTGAAAGCAGATCGGTAAGAGGGGTAAAAGTCTTGAGGAGGAACTTTATGTGCTGAAATCCCTTTGAGGGGATAGGAGTAACCGTTCCGTCAATAAGACCGTTGAATTTTTCACAAGAGGAGAAAGGCAGCTTAACATCGCACTTGTTTACACCCTGCTCCATTCTGCATTTTCCGTTATTAAAAGTTATTGTTGCACTGGGGCCGTCCTTGACTTCAAAGCCTATGGATATGGGCTTTGCGTTGGTAAGCATTGCGCTTGCCTCAGGAACAAGCTCACAAAGATTCTCCAAGGTTCCCAAAACGGCATAAAGGTTTATGTATGCCAGTGTTTTCTGATCAACCAACCCTCATTCCTCCTTCTATATGTTTACAATGCGACACGGTATTGCTTCGTGTCTGTTTTTTCCCATAATATTTTATCAAAACAAACCGCCAAAGTCAAACTAAAACAACAATTATGCATATATTAACAAAAGCAACCCGTCAAACGCCCTTCTTCCGTAATATTTTCGGTTTTGCCTTTTCTTTTCCAAAGTATTTTTTGTGTCTGCGTGAACAAAATCACCGTCACAAGAATTATTTTTGTGACGGTGACACTATTTACAGCTTAAAAACGCTCTTTCCGCTGCCTATTTCAGTTTTATTTGAACCAAGAATAACAGTAGCCGTACAACCCTCGGGAACGGTAAACTCATATGTTGTTTCTCCGTCGGCTGTTGTCCACTTTGAACGCACCTGGCCAAAACGGGAATCTATGGCGGCATCAACCCATGTGATACGGCTGTCCGTCAGCGGACGGAAGATTATGTGCCTGAACGCAGGATTTTCACAATCGACATTTATTCCTGCCATTGCACCGAACATCCAATCGGCAACAGAGCCGTAAGCATAGTGGTTAAATGAGTTCATGTCGGCTGACCACATGCTACCGTCAGGCTTTATGCCGTCCCAATGCTCCCACATGGTAGTCGCACCCTTGGTAATCGGATACAGCCATGAAGGATACTCACGTCTGAGCATCAGGTCGTAGGCAGTCTGAACATAGCCGTTTTCACTCAAAGCATGAAGAATATACGGCGTGCCGACAAAGCCCGTCTTAAGCTGTCCGCTCTCCTTAACAAGTTCGTTTAGCTGTTTTGCTGTTTCTTTCGGATTATCGGTAAGACCGAAATAAAGTGCAAGGGCACAGGAAGTCTGTGTGGGGACTTTAAGGCGTCCGTCCTCCATATACTCCCGTCTGAATGCGGAAGCCGCAAGTTCAGGCAGATAAGAATATTCTCTCGTATCCTTGCCGAGAATCTCGGACACCTTTAAAAACAGTGCTGATGAATATGAGAAATATGCCGTTGCGATAAGATTTTCATCTGTCGCTCCCTTATAGCTTCCCTCATGTGCATCAAGTCCCAGCCAATCACCGAAATGGCCGTCTCTGTCACGAAGTCCGTCCTTTGAGTGCTCGTGCATCCAGTCTATCCACTGCTTCATGGACTCATACTGGTCGGAAATGATGTCCTTACTGCCGTATGTAAGATACATCTGCCACGGACAGATAACTGCCGCATCTGCCCATGCAGCGGAAGCTCCGTCATCGTTGTTGGTAAAAGAATTCGGAATTATATGCGGCACTCTGCCGTCCTCAAACTGGTCGGCTGCAAGGTCGTGAAGCCACTTCTTGAAGAAACGCTCAACATCAAAATTATAGCTCGCCGCACGCACAAACACCTGTGCGTCACCCGTCCAACCGAGCCTCTCATCACGCTGCGGACAGTCTGTAGGCACATCAAGGAAGTTGCCCTTTTGTCCCCAGATTATATTTTCATACAGCTTGTTCATCATCTCATCAGAGCATTTGAAATGACCTGTGCGATGCATCTCAGAGTGGACAACTATAGCTGTAAAATTTTCTTTTCTGACCTCGTCGGGCCAATTTTCAAGTTTTATGTACCTGAAGCCGAAAAACGACAGTGCAGGCTTATACACATGACGCTCACCATCGCAGATAAAGCGGATTTCAGCCTTTGCACCACGGTAGTTATCCGTGTAAAAATTGCCGTCGCAGTCGAGCACTTCGGCGTGATATATGACAGCCTCATCACCTGCCTTGCCCTGTATGGCAAACTCCACATAACCCGTCATGTTCTGCCCGAAGTCTATAACTGTCTCGCCCGACGGTGTGGTTATTATCTCTTTTGCTACAATACGCTCATGCTCAATTACCTTCTCTCCCTCCTGCGGAATAAGAAAGTCCTTTGACATCGGCACTTCAATAGCAGGCAACGCCTCCACTGCCGAAAAGGTTGCGTCATAAATATCTCCGTTATATATATTTGAGTAGCGAAGCTTGCTCTCCCGCACACTCCATGAGGAGTCCGTAATCACATTCTGCTCTGTGCCGTCCTCATATTCTATATGTATACATGCCAGAAGTGCCATGTCTCTGTGACCGAGATACTCGTTTGATTCACGCTTTGTGCTGCGAAAACGCCAACCCTGACCGACAGTTATCTCAATGCTGTTGTTTTCTCTTATTTTTTCGGTTATATCATAGGTCTGCACCTGCAGCCTGTGCTCATAGGCAGTCCAACCCGGTGCAAGAATAAAATCTCCTGCCCGCTCACCGTTAATACGTGCCTCATATACACCGAGTGCCGTAACTTCCAGAGTCGCACTTTTTATTTTTTTCTCGCATACAAAGTCTTTTTTGTAAACGCTTCCTCCGCAAAAACCGCTTGTAGGTGCTTTAATCCATTGTGCACTCAAAATATTTTTCATAATAAAATCCTCTGCACTTTAATATAATGTCCTTACAAGTCTTGATTTTAAATCAACATATACAAAAATTCAATAGCGTTTTATTTTTTATTGCGGAATTGTTATACTTTCTGACATTAATCCGCTTGACTTTTTCTCTGTCATAAGGTAAACTAGAAGCACCGTGAAATTTTTTTCACAGAAAAAATTACATAGTGAAAAAGGAGTAAACGAAATGAAGAAAATTCTCGCTTT
>JAZUNO010000013.1:0-2785 GCA_045604185.1 Acutalibacteraceae bacterium
TGCCCCGTTAAAAAAGGCAATACGTAAGCGAGGGCGAGGAACATTGCGGATAAAGCAACGTTGAGTGTGGTCTTTCTTTTTTTCATGGGAAGTCCTTTCTTTTTTGACTGAAAAACAAAAAGGTGCGGTTATCTCTTCTGAGAAAACAACACCTTCACAGCATCGCATAGTTAAAAATATAATACAAATCAAAAGAACTTCAGTTCCGTTTATTATTCTTCTGAATAACAAAAGTATTATATCATTGAAACATTTTTATTTCAAGTGATTATTTATAATTTCTTCAAGTTTAGACAGTGCGTCTTCAATCAGCACGGAAAGAGACTGCTTTGTAACACCTGCAACAAGGTTATCGCATTTGTTTATCGGAATAAGAATGCGTACGGCATTGCTTTGGCCTACAGCCTTTGCCGATTCAGGTGTGATTTCACCGAGCAGAGCGTCAGCAATTACTATTCCGATAGGGCCTATGATAACGTCTGCTTTTCTGCAGGCTGCAATTATGGGGTTTTCTCCGGTTGCCGCTTTTTTTGCGCCTGCTTTGACCATTGCGGTTGTTGCGGCGGCATTTGTGCCGACTGCTATTAAATCGATATCGGGATATTTACCCATGATGTTTTTTATTATCTGACTGCCGAGCTGGCCGCCCTGACCGTCGATTACAAGTATATTCATAATTGTTCTCCTAAACTGCACGGTTTAATTTCTTCTGCTGCTTTTGCGGCTGTGGATTGAGCGTTGTTTTTCAGTATAACACAGGTGTGTGCAAATAACAAGGGCAGTATAGTGCAGAAATCAAAAATACTCTTTTATTCGGGGTTTATATATGATATAATCTGCGTATAAAATTTACGGGGGTGGCAGGATGATAAGCTTTAAACAGAATAATGAAATTACATACGACGATAAAGATATAATGGAAGAAAACACCTTTATAGGTGCAGAGGTTGAAAAAACTTCGATTCCGCTTTTCAGCGAAATAAAAGAAATGCTTCCGCAGCCGATATGGGAAAACCACAAGGACCATATTGACTGCTACTGGAAGGTATGGGAGATTGCTTTCAGAAATCTGTATCAGCCCAAAGAGGGTACGGGTTTTATAACAAACTACATTGATGCTGCTTTCAACGGCTGTATTTTTATGTGGGATTCTGCATTTATGCTGATGTTCGGAAAATAAGCCGACAGAATTTTTAAATTTCAGAAGACGTTTGATAATTTCTATTCGCATCAACATAAAGACGGATTTATATGCCGACAGATTGAAGAGGATACAGGTAACGACGTTTTTGCATGTCACGACCCTGCCTCAACGGGCCCTGAGGTTATGACCTGGTGCGAATGGGAATATTACCTGAATTTCGGTGACAAGGAAAGACTGGCAAGAGTATTCCCTTGCCTTGTAGCATATCACCAGTGGATGCAGGAGCATTTCACCTGGCGTGACGGCACGTATTTCTCATCGGGCTACGGCTGCGGAATGGACAACTGCCCGAGACTTGACGAGAAATACCACGTCTGCTACAGCCACGGTCATATGATATGGGTGGATGCTTGCATGCAGGAGCTTAACGCTTGCAACCTGCTCATAAAAATGGCAAAGGAGCTCGGCAGAGAAGAGTTTATTCCCGAGCTTCAGCAGGAGAGCGAGCACCTTTTTAAGGTTATAAATGAAAAACTCTGGGATGAAAAGACAAAGTTTTATTACGACCTTAAAAACGACGACACGTTTAACGGTGTCAAGCACATAGGTGCTTTCTGGGCACTGCTTGCAAAATGTGTGCCCGAAGAGAGAAAAGAAGCTTTTATTGCTCACCTCAACGATGAAAATGAATTCAAAACCGAGCACAGAGTGCCGACACTTTCAAAGGACCACCCCGAATACGATAATCAGGGCGGTTATTGGTGCGGCTCGGTATGGGCACCGACAAACTATATGGTTTTAAAGGGCCTTGACGCTTATAACAAATATAACCTTTCTTATGAAATCGCCTGCACCCACCTTGATGCGGCAGTAAGTGTCTTTAAGGATACGGGAACTGTTTTTGAAAACTATGCACCCGAAAAGAAAGATAATAAATTTATGAAAGGCAATTCATCAATGCCTGACTTCGTTGGTTGGACGGGACTTATTCCGATTTCGGTTATGTTTGAATATGTTTTCGGTATTAAGCCCGATGCGGCAAACCGTAAAATTACCTGGCATGTAAACCGACTTGAGAAGCACGGAATTGAAAAATATCCGTTCGGTACCGACGGCGAATTGACGCTTATATGCCAAGAGAGAAAATCACCCGACGAAAAGCCGAATGTGACGGTGAAATCCAACGTTCCCGTTACGGTTGAAATTATATGGGGCGACAATAAAGAAACTATAGAAATATAAGCTGAAGTATACAAATGAGTGTTGATTTTTTGAAAAGTATAGATTAATATTATTTATAAATTCAGATAGTGATAAAATTAAACTATTATATGATAACGGAGGTTTTTGCTATGGACAAAAAACTTAAAATAGGCGTGTTCGGTGCGAGAAGAGGCCGCGGTATTGCACAGGGTCTTACTCTGACCGACAAAGCGTATATCAGTGCAGTATGCGATTACGATGAATCAACTTATGACAACATCAAGCCGTTCTGCTGTGAAGAAACAAAGTATTATAAGGATTTTGATGAGTTTATTGATAGCGGAATGGATGCAGTCGTGCTCACAAACTTCTTCCATCAGCACGCAAAATATGCTGTTATCGCACTTGAAAAAGGCATTCATGTTTTAAGCGAAACAA
>JAZUNO010000014.1:0-7380 GCA_045604185.1 Acutalibacteraceae bacterium
TCTTCAGTAGTGGGCTCCTCTGTTGTAGGTTCTTCAGTAGTGGATTCCTCAGTTGTGGGCTCCTCTGTAGTGGGTTCCTCAGTTGTGGGCTCCTCTGTAGTGGGTTCCTCTGTTGTGGGCTCCTCTGTTGTAGGTTCTTCAGTAGTGGGTTCCTCTGTTGTAGGTTCTTCAGTAGTGGGCTCCTCTGTAGTGGGCTCCTCTGTAGTGGGCTCCTCTGTAGTGGACTCCTCTGTAGTAGGCTCCTCTGTAGTGAGTTCCTCTGTGGTAGACTCTTCGGTAGTCTCTTCGGTCATCTCCTCGGTTGTTTCATCAAGGGAAGCCTCTGTTGTTTCCTCTGATATTGCTTCAGTGGTTTCGTCTATATCAATGTTGTCATTTGCAAACGATGAAATCATAAAGCCCGAAAAAACCATAAGCATTGCAAGAATAATTGCAATTATTTTTTTCATACTGCATCGTCCTTTCATTTTCCTATATTCTTCCAAAATTATTTTACTATTTATTAAAGTCTATGTCAAGCAAATAATCAGGCAAAACGTACTACTATTCTTCGCCATTGTCTTTGTTATAACTTCGCCTCACAGTCGGGATTGTTTGGGCTTTCCGCACCACTCGTCTTAACACAACTAAATATTTCATTCGACCTTTTTCTGCTTTTTTATTATATTTTCGGTTTTTTTCGTGTTTATAATTGCATGCAGACATTTTGAATGCTATAATTACAGCATTATCAAGTTTTCGGTGATGAAGTTGAAAAAAATATTTTTTAGTCTTTTTTTGGTGCTTTTAATTTTATTATCCATTCCGTTTTCTGCATTTGCGGCCGTTAAAATCGATGCTTCAATTGACCCTGACGAATTTGAGGATACAAACCTGGAAGTTCAATGCGATAAAGGCAATAGAGGGAACGGTCTTTATGTCCTTGTCACTTATTATAAAACGTTGCCTGGCCGCTCTCAAATTTATCTCGCTTTTAACGCAGAACTTTATGGAGAAGAAGTTCTGGTTGATGGGCCTTTCGGTTTTGAAATATATATTGAAGACACACCTGTCATCAGAATAGGCACAAACAGCCACGCAGATTTTGATGCGTCATACTACCATGTGCAGGTCAGTAACCGAACTGACTTTTCATCCATGAGATGCGAAACCCTGATAACATTCAAGAATCATATGCCTGATACACCCACGATATATGTAAGGGTAATAGACAATAACGGAGTTCCATCTGAGCGTTTTAAGATAAACACTACGATGTCTGAACCCACCACAGAAGAAACCACCAAGGCCAAAGAAGAGTCTACCACAAAGAAAACAACAGACCAAAAACCGTCATTTGACTTCTCTTTGCCTTTTTCATCAGAAACTACAACCAAAACAACAAACAATCCTTCTCAGGACACAGACGAAACAAGAAAAAGCAACTCTTCGGCACAAACCGAGAAAAGAACAACCCAATCAAACGATACATCGGGAAAGTCTGATAAAAAACACAATGCAACTAAAAGACCTTCGAGTTCAAATAAAGACGAAAATCAAAAAGGTGACTCCGTCACCCTGCACAAAAACGAAGAGTCCGTTGCACATTTTGAAATAGAAAACGAAGCTTCCGAATACGGCTTTGGCACCGGTAAAAAACGCAGCATAATCATTGCAATATCCGCATGTACAATCGTTGCAGCAATAACAGGTTCAGCATTTACCGTGATGAAAAGCAAAGGCAAAAAATAGTACTGAACATTGATAAATCAGTATTTCTTTAAAGTGTCAACTTGTAGCACAATTTAAAAGCACCGATAATGCTAACGCAGATCGGTGCTTTTCGTCTTATAAATAAACTTTGTGCTTAATTGCTTTCATCACTTTGCTTGTAATCCAAAACCTCTTTTGCTATATATATAGGGCGGCGCTTTGTTTCAACATATGTCTTTGACAAATACTCGCCCAAAACACCTATACAGAAAAGCTGAAGTCCGCCAAGCAAGAGAATAAGGACAACAATTGTGGCATAACCCGGAACAGCAATTGAAAACGCAAGTTTCTGAATTATAACCACTATCATATAAATAATAGAAGCCGCAGACGTGAACAGTCCTATAAGGGTTGCCAAACGCAACGGCAGCGTGGTGAATGCCAGAATGCCCTCCATAGCATATTTGAACAGTTTCCAGAAACTCCATTTTGAAGTGCCGTTTGCTCTGTTCTCAACAACATAGGGCATATAGTAGGTATTAAAGCCCACCCAAGAAAATATACCTTTCGAAAAACGGTGATATTCACTCATATTCAGCACCGCATCTACAACAGTCCGCTTTAAAAGTCTGAAATCACTGGCTCCGCTTATAAACTCAATCTCAGACATCTTATTTATCATTTTGTAAAAACAGTTCTTAAACGCAGCAAGAACTTTTGACTCACGTCTGTCTTCCTGATAGCATGCAACACTGTCATATTCTGCATTGTCATCAAGAATCTTCATCATATCAAGCACAAGCTCGGGACGCTGTTGCAAATCAGCGTCAATTATACACACATAGTCGCCAACACTTTCCTTAAGGCCTGCATACATCGCAGACTCCTTGCCGAAGTTACGTGAAAAATTAACAACTTTCATATTGCTCTCGGCTTTATTATACAGCTCCTTGAGGCGTTGCATCGTCGCATCCTTGCTTCCGTCATTGACAAAAATCAATTCATAGTCAAAGCCTGCACCGTCAAACGCATTCACAGCCGAATTATAAAAAAGCTCCACATTATCCTGTTCGTTATAACACGGAACCACCAAAGACAGTTTCATTTTTGTTCCTCCAGCGTTTTATCTTTCACAACTATTTTATTTTAGCATACAAACCAACAAAAATCAACGACCTGACAACCGCACAACAATTGTTAAAAAAAGTCAGAAAGTTTGTCGTTTTTAGTTTACCTTTTTGAAATAAGATGATATTATATAATAAATTGTAAAAAGGAAAGGCAGATAATATTATGAACAAGAATTTTCAAGGTATTTTCACAGCTCTTCTCACTCCGTTTGATAAGGATTTCAATGTAAATCACGATGTGCTCAAAGAACTCGTCGAGATGAACATAGAAAAAGGCGTATCAGGATTTTACGTCTGCGGAAGCACAGGAGAAGCTTTCATGATGACCGAAGCCGAACGTGTTGAGGTTATGAAAACCGTTGCTGATGCCGTAAACGGCAGATGCACACTTATCGCACACATCGGTGCTGTAAGCCAGATCGAAGCTATAAGACTTGCAAAAAAAGCTGAGGAGTTTGGTTATGACGCTGTATCGTCTGTTGCTCCTTTCTACTATAAGTTCTCTTTCGAAGAGATAAAGAACTACTATTTTTCAATTGTTGACAGTGTAAAAATCCCGATGATTCTCTATAACATACCCCTGTATTCAGGTGTCAGCATGAACGAAGAAAACCTCGCCGTATTCTTAAACGATGACCGTTTCCTCGGCGTAAAACACACATCAAACGATTACTATCTGCTTGAAAGAATGAAGAAAGCTTTCCCGAACAAAGTATTCTTCAACGGCTTCGACGAGATGCTCCTTCCCGGCCTGATAATGGGTGCCGACGGTGCTATAGGAAGCACATACAACTTTATGCCTGATAAGTTTGTCAAACTCTTTGCCGCTTTCAAAAACGGTGATATCGAAGGTGCTCAGGCAATTCAGCACGAGGCTAACGACATCATAAAAGCTCTTATCAAAACAGGATGTGTCATGGCTGCCGAGAAGGAAGTCCTCTGCCTCATGGGCTATGACATGGGCTCGTGCAGACCGCCTTTCAAAACCCTTTCAGAAGAAGAAAGCAATTTCCTCAAAGAGTCCGTACTCCCTCTTCTTTAATTAAGGTGACTATGTCATGACTGCACTCGGTATCGATATAGGTACAACTTCCATTTGTGCTGTTGCCGTGGACTCTCAGTCCGGCCAATTGTTCAAAAGCATCACTCTTGCAAATCCGGGTATTACAGAAAAGATAGGTATGCAAAAACCGGAGAGCATTGTATCGCTTTGTTTTGAACTGGCCGACCAACTGATTGATGAATTCCAAGACATTTCTTCAATAGGCATAACAGGACAGATGCACGGCATCGTCTACCTCGACAAAAACGGCAATGCCTTAAGCCCACTCTATACCTGGCAGTTTTCAGGTGCAAATGAACTCTTTAAAGACGGCAAAACCTACGTGCAAGTCTTATCCGATATTACGGGGCACGATATGTCAACCGGATTCGGACTTTCAACTTACTACCTGCACACGCATAAAAACTGCGTGCCTGACGGCACTGCTTCATGCTGTACCATACACGACTATTTCGCAATGAAGCTTTGCGGTCTCAACTCCCCCGTCATGCACACTTCCGATGCCGCAAGTTTTGGGTTGTTCGACATTGAAAGCATGAGCTTTGATGTGTCTGCACTTAAAAAAGCGGGGCTGAATACCGATATTCTTCCGAAAGTCGTTGCGGAATTTGAGACAATAGGTCAATATCGCAGTATACCGGTTTGCGTTGCTATAGGTGATAACCAGGCAAGCTTTATCGGTTCGGTCTTCAATATGGAAAACTGTGTGCTCGTAAACATAGGCACGGGAAGCCAGGTTTCATTTGCCACATGCAGTAAAGAACAAATAAAAGGTACACAATTGCGCCCGTGTTGCGGCTCTGTGATGTTGCGGGTAGGCTCCGCTTTGTGCGGCGGCATGGCTTTTGCGGCACTCGAAAAATTCTTAAGAAACTGTGCCAACCTTGTTACAGGCGAAAAGCACCAAAGTGCTTATGACGCAATCGACAGATACCTCGAAAATCCTGAACCCGAAAATCCACTTTCTGTCAGCACACGTTTTGAAGGCTCGAGAGACAATCCCGATGAACGGGGATATATCCGCAACATATCACTTGACAATTTCACACCCGAACACCTTATCTGGGGCGTGCTTCACTCGATTGCAGACGAGCTGTATAAAATGTACAGTAACAGCAACGAGAAAAAGAATATTTTAATCGGTTCGGGAAACGGACTGAGAAAAAATCCTGCTTTGCAAAAAATATTTGAGGAGATGTTTCAAACCGAACTCCTTTTCCCTAAACACAAGGAAGAAGCCGCTTTCGGCGCCACGCTCAGCGGACTTTGCGCCTGCGGCGAATATGACAGTATAGAAAAAGCTCAGAAACTTATTAAATATTAAGGAGCAAAAAAATGAAAAAATCCAAAATAACCCTTGCAAGAGAGTTTAAAATCGGTGACATCGACAAGCGTATTTACGGCTCTTTTGTCGAACACCTCGGAAGAGCTGTTTATGGCGGTATATTTGAACCCGGTCATCCTACAGCCGACAAGAACGGGTTCCGTCAGGATGTAATCGACCTTATTCGTCAAATAGATGTTCCGATAGTCCGCTATCCGGGCGGCAACTTTGTTTCAGGCTATAACTGGGAAGACGGAGTAGGACCTGTTGACAAGCGTCCTAAAAAGCTCGAACTTGCCTGGGGCACACTCGAACCCAACGAATTCGGAACAAACGAATTTGTCGATTGGTGTAAGGCTGCAAATACAGATCCGATGATGGCTGTAAACCTCGGCACAAGAGGCCCCGAAGAAGCTCGTAATCTTGTCGAATACTGCAACCACAAGAGCGGTTCATATTGGAGCGATCTACGTCGTTCACACGGTTGGGAAAATCCGCACGGCATCAAACTTTGGTGTTTAGGCAACGAGATGGACGGCGATTGGCAGATGGGTCACAAAACCGCCGTTGAATACGGCAGAACTGCAAATGAAGCCGCAAAAATCATGAAGTGGACCGACCCCTCTATTGAACTCGTACTCTGCGGTTCATCTGCACGGACTATGAAAACCTTCGGCGAATGGGAGGCCACCACCCTCGAACTCGCCTATGACAAGGTTAACTACATCTCTCTCCACCAATATTTCAACAACAGCGACAACGACTCCAAAAACTTCCTTGCTCATTCCGTAAGACTTGATGACTACATAAAGACCGTCATCTGCATCTGTGACTATATTAAGGGCAAACTCCACTCAAAGCACACAGTTAACCTCTCCGTTGACGAGTGGAACGTCTGGTACCATTCAAACGGTACCAAGTTCGAAAAATGGTCAAAAGCACCTCATCTTTTAGAGGATGTATATAACTTTGAAGATGCACTGCTTGTCGGTCTGTTGCTTATAACACTTATCAACAACAGTGACAGAGTGAAAATCGCCTGTATGGCACAGCTTGTAAACGTCATCGCCCCCATTATGACCGAGGACGGAGGCAGAGCTTGGGCTCAGACAATATTCTACCCCTTCATGCATGCGTCAAAATATGGTCGCGGCAGTGCACTTCGTCCTGTCATTGACACTACAAAGCATGACACAAGAGAGTACAATGACGTTCCCGATATCGATGCTTGTGCTACTCTCAGTGAGGACGGCACCGAAATCACTCTCTTTGCTGTAAACAGAGATTTTGAAGAGGACAACATTGTCACTCTCAACCTTACAGATTTCGAAGACCCGCAGGCTATCGAGCATATCACCATGCAGGGATACGATCTGAAAGCAGAAAACACAGCAGACTCTCAGACAGTTGTTCCGACTGCCGCTCCCCTGCCCGTATTTGACGGCAAAAAGGTCGAAATCAAACTTGCTCCTCTCTCTTGGAACGTTGTAAGATTCAAGGTTAAATAAAAAGCAATAATAAAAACAGCGATGTATGAAACATACATCGCTGTTTTTCATTTAGTTATTCTTTATGCTCTGCGTTTTCTTTTATACGCAAGTATAAATATGGCTATTGTCATGAGAGAGACACCTGATACACAGAATATTTCTACACCTGTTCCACCCGTTAACGGAAGTATTGCTGTGCCGCTGTTTGTGATAACGTAATTGCCATCTTCATCTGTCTCAACTGCGTTATCCTTATCATCTGTAAGTTTCGGTGTTCCGTTGCGTTCTACCATCACTTTCCATGTAGTGAAAGGTACGTGATATCCGGCTCCGGCTTTGGTTTCTTTGAGTATGTAGTAACCGAGCTCCAAGTCCTCAAACACCGCTATACCGTCTTTATCGGTAACTGCTTTTTTCTCCAGACCATCGATTATATTCCAATCTCCGTCTTCGTCTATCTCTGCTCTGTAAAGTGTGAACTCTGCTCCCTCGATTGCGGTTTTCGTTTCTGAATCTATCTTCTTGATTTGAAGTTTCTGTGTATACGCATACAAACCGCTGTCGTTGTGTTCACTCTTTATTATTGAAACATCTGAAGATTCATCTGTCTTTGTTCCGATAGTCGGAAGGACGATATTTGTAATGTCTGTTCTTAGCAGCCACTCGCTTCTGTCATATGTC
>JAZUNO010000015.1:0-3636 GCA_045604185.1 Acutalibacteraceae bacterium
CTTAAAAAGTAATTTCACTCAATATAAAGCTTCTATAAATCTTCTTTAACTATGGCTACCAACATCACGACTTGAATTTTATATATAAAAGCAACAGGAATAGTCTGACGCATAAACTAATTTGTTTCAACAGAGCAAACGTTACAGGTAACATTCATACCGTTCATCAACTCTGTTTTACGCTACACAGTGTAGTAAACAATATAAATAAGGGTAAACTCCCCTCCGTTCTTATTGTTCTTGAAGCTAAAACATGTTACAATCTTTTATATTAAAATGTGAAAGGTGTTTTAAAATGAATGACTGCTTCGGTGTTGAATTTGTTGCTGATACAGACAATTTTGTCGTTGTTGATATTGAAACTACAGGATTGAGAGCAAAAAATTCGGAAATTATCGAAATTGCAGCATTGAAGGTAAAAGAAGGAAGTGTTATTGAAGAATTTCAAACTTTTGTCAAACCAAAAGTTCCTGTTTCACCGGAAATAAGTGCAATAAACGGTATTACAAATGATATGTTAACCGAAGCGCCAAACATCAAAAGTGCTACAAATAACTTTTTAAATTTTTTGGGTAATAATATTATTGTCGGGCACAATCTTGAAGGATTTGCTTTTAAATTTTTATCAAAAGCACTACATACGTGCGACAAAAAAATTCATAACGATTATATTGACCTTTCCTCCTTTGCTGATTATTGCCTTTGGAATAAAATTCCCGATTATAAGTTATCCACCGTTACGAAATATTTTTCTGTTTCGGATGACAATAACGAACGAGCCTTAAAAGATTGCTACCTGATATATCACTGTTATTGCAAACTTGTAGAAATGTTTAGAAACGAATGGGATAAGGATGATTATTATGAGGAGTACAAAGAAGATTTCAACAAGCTTATAAATCAGTCTTCAAAGCCTATTAATACCCTCAACCTGAGAAAATCATTAGAATATATAAATGACGGGGCACAAGATGACCCTGTTTTAAGGTGCTTCGTTTTGTTGCCGTTGATAAAATATGAAATAGAAAACAACTGCCTCGAGGAATTTCTTAGTAAAGAATTATTATGCTTTAAATACGATATGCATAGAGGTATGTATAAGCGGATGTCCGATGGTGATTACAAGCAGGTAAAAAAAGATATCGAATATTGTATTGCTAATTTATAGTTTTGTTTATCCATTTATACAAATATCGCTACAAACACTGCATTTTTGTTATATTTCAATCATTCTCTTAACCATTTAAAAAAGTAAATTCGCACAGTATAAATCTCCTTTAACCACAGATACTAACATCACGATTTGAATTTAAAGGAGATTTATATATGAAAGCAACAGGAATAGTCCGACGCATTGACGACCTCGGACGAGTAGTTATACCAAAAGAAATTCGCCGCACCATGCGTATTCGTGAAGGAGACCCGCTGGAAATTTACACCGATGCCGACGGCGAGGTAATTTTTAAAAAATACTCTCAGGTCGGAGAGTTGGCTTCTTTGACAGGTCAATATGCAGAGGTTCTTAACAAAGGTACCGGCCTGCCGGTAATCATTACCGACAGAGACAGGGTTATATCCTGCGCAGGTATCCCGAAAAAAGAAACTATCGACAGACGTATTACGCAGTCGCTTGAAAACGTAATGGAAAGACGCACTCCGTTTATCTGCGTTGAAAACGGCGAACGTTTCCGTCCGATAGAGGGCATTGACAAAGATGCCGTTGTCGCTTATCCGATAATCGGTGCAGGTGATGTTTCGGGAGCTGTTGTCCTGCTGTCAAACGACGATTCATCCGTCCCCTCACAGACAGAGCAGAAACTCACACAGGTCGCCGCTTCATTCCTCGGCAAACAGATGGAAGAGTAAAATAAGCTTCGTAAATCTTATGTTGATTTGCGAAGCTTTCTTTTTTTGGAATCTTGAAAAATATATAATCATAAGCTAAAATATAAAAAAGAGTTTTTATAGGAGACGGACATGGAATATTTAAGACACATACCTCTTGAAAATATACAAAACTGCCGGGATCTTGGCGGTTATCCGATAAAAGGCGGCGGTGCCACAAAATTCGGACGTCTGCTTCGCTGCGGAGTACCGAAAAACCCCACGTCCGCAGACATGGACTTCATTCACAAATACGGAATAAAAACGGTTTTTGATTTGCGTGGCAACCTTGAAGCTCAACATATGCCTACCGCTTTATCGCAGGACCCCGATATAGAATATCATCAGCTTTCACTACTTGAAATAAACCCTGCTAATCCGAAAGTCGGCATGACCATGCCCGAAGCTTATCTGTTGAGCATTACGGAGTGCGGACAAAACATAGCAAAGCTGTTCTCTCTGCTTGCAAAGCTGAAAGGCCCTGCTCTTTTTCACTGTTTTCTCGGCAAAGACAGAACAGGCATCACTGCCGCTCTGATTCTCTCGCTGAACGGTGTATATTTCGATGACATCATAGCTGATTACAGAATTTCAGCAACCTATCTTGAGCCGTTCTACAAACATGAAATAGAGATAGATTCAGGCCTCATCTGGGAGGACAACCCGGATAATCTCGATTCAAAACCCGAATACATAATGACCGTTTTCAACTACATCGAAGAGCATTTCGGCTCTGTTGAGAAATATCTGCTCTCTCTGGGTGTTACGCAGGATGAAATCGACGCCGTTTCACGACTTTTACGCTGAAAAAGTGAAATACAACCGCAAGTTTCGTAAAAAACAACCGTAAGTTGAGTGTTTTTTGCGGTTGAACAACTGTTAATCTATTCATTACCGACATTTTGAATGTTACAATTCAGACATGAAGTGCTTCAAAAAATTAAAAAAGGTGGCTAACAACATGGAGACTTTAGGTAATCGCATTTCAAGACTTCGTCGCATAAAAGGATATACACAAGAACAGTTTGCAGAGATGATTGGAGTATCTGCCCAGGCTGTAAGCAAATGGGAAAATGACTTATCATGCCCCGACATAACACTCCTTCCCAGGATTTCAGAACTGCTCGGACTTAGCATAGACGAACTTCTCAAAGGTCAGACCCCTCCCAAAGCTGAAGTTCTGCCCGAAAATGAGCGCAAAGATATAAAAGATTTACAGTTACACGTTATAGTAACTCACACTAACGGACAGAATGTCAACGTCAGAGTACCTATGATAGTTGTTAAAACCGCTGTTCAATTGGGCACCGGAATACAGTTCATGGGCCTCGGCGATGCCGTATCCTCAATAGACCTCAACATGATTTTTACAGCCATTGAAAACGGTACAATCGGCAAAATTGTCGATGTTGTAACCGAAAACGGTGACCATATAGAGGTGATAGTTGAATAATGAAAGCAGTTATTGAACTTCCCGAAAGAACTATCAATCTGCGTGTTCCCGACAGACTGTTTCACTGTTTCCTTTTTCGTTTTATTATAGCTCGCTCTATCAGAAGACTCAGTGGCGGCACTGTGCGTATCAAAGCACGCAAATTAAAAAAGGGTATGAAAAGTATTGTTAAGGACATAAAGATAGCAGACATCCCTCTTGTGGATATCGACAGAAATGGCGTAAAGGAATTTTCACTTTATCTGAGATGATAAAAAGATTGAGCCTCTAGGACCTTTGTCCTTGGGGCTCTTTGTGTT
>JAZUNO010000016.1:0-14524 GCA_045604185.1 Acutalibacteraceae bacterium
AATGTTAACTACGGGGATGTACTCAACGTCCATCTTCTCACAAGCTGCTTTAGCAGCGTTGATGAAGTTAAGGTCATAGGTTGAGTTTTAGTCGTGAAGGAAGATGAATCCGACCTTCATTTTCTCTGCATCGTCATCGCCGGTGTTTCCGCCGCAAGCAGCGAGAGCGAAAACCATAGCCATAGCAAGAACGAGAGCAAAGATTTTCTTGAGATTTTTCAATGTTTTTTCCTCCTTGTATTTTATTATCGGTCATTATTCAAAGGTAAGCGTACCGCTTCCCATTGACTTTATGACCGCTAACGACTCGACACGTACGCCGGCACTTTCGAGAATCCGACGACCGGGCTGGAACCCTTTTTCTATGACGATTCCCACGCCTACAAGCTGTGCCCCTGCTTGATTGATTATCTCAATAAGACCTGTGCATGCGGCACCGTTTGCGAGAAAATCGTCTATAATGAGGACCTTGTCCTCTTTATGTATGTAATCTTTGGATACTGTAATGGTTGTAGTGACATCTTTTGTAAAAGAATAAACGTCTGCAGAGTAAACATTGGTACCGACGTTGCGGTGAGTACCTTTTTTTGCAAAAACAACAGGCACAGAGAAATATTGTGCAGCAACGCACGCAATCCCTATGCCCGAGGCCTCTACAGTGAGAATTTTAGTGATGTCAGAATCTGAAAAACGGCGCTTGAATTCCTTGCCGATCTCCTGAAGGAGCTCAACATCGATCTGATGATTTAAGAACATGTCAACTTTGAGTATATCGTCACCGATTACTCTTCCGTCCTCAACAATACGCTTCTTTAACAGATCCAAGGTTTTCAGCGTCCCTTTCGTTTCCAAATATATTTATAGTATATTTGAAACGGTGATTAAAATCAAGAAAAAGTTTATAACTTCGTCAAAAAAATCTAAAAGTTGCAGGTTGTTCGGCAACGGAAAATAAGTTAATTAAAAATCATGTTCTGCGTATGAAATCCGATGATACATAGCCTGTACCGTTGTTCCAGCGTATGCCGTACCAGCCGTCAAGTATCTGCGTCAGTTCAACTCTGCGTCCGTTTTCGAGAGAGCCTATAATTCTTGAAGAGGTGGATGGGGCACTGCGTACGTTTAACCGACCGCTTCTTATGTTTACGGTACCGCTTCCGAGATCGGCAGGCGTATAGAAAGCAACTCCCAGAAAGTCAGCAACGGACATTGCCAGATTTTCGGCTATTTCGTCAATGTTATCTGCAATCCAATTAGCGTCCTGTTCATTGTCGTGGTACGCTATTTCAACGAGCACTGCGGGAGCATTCGGTCGCCTGACTTCGGCAAGCTCTGTGGTGGCACGTGTGTGAACGAGCTCGGGGTCGGGATAGATTTCCCGTAGCCCGTTTGCGATAATGTTAGCGGCACGTCGGCCACGGGTGCTGGTGGGATAGTAATAGACATCCGGACCCCGAAGCAAACCTTCAAGTGCTTCGGGCGAGGCATTTGAATGAAGTGCCAGATATAAATCGTAACGTCCTCTGTTAGCTTGGGCAATTGCGGCGGCAGCATTCAGGTTCGGATTGTTTCTGGAATATCCGATTCCGCTGGCGTTTAAATAGGGTATCATGGCATCGGCAATCCTGTTCATATACAACTCTTCATTACCGCCTATAATGTAAGGGTTGTACTCTTGAGTTGACGGGCTCAAAAATATTCTCGGCATGGTTTTCCCTCCGCATATATGATGTTCGGTATTATCATATGAACATGGTGCGGACGGTGTGACGAAAAATCGGATGCTACCCGGTAGCATCCGATTAACAGTTTTATTTGATTCTTTCGAGCTTTCCGCTCTTTGCATGATAGTTTATTTCGCCCAAAGCAAATATAGGTGCATCACTTTCGAGAGAGTCCGAAAAAACCTTGTGGAATTTTGCGTCCGGCATAGTGCTGTTTATTCTCACAACTTTTTCTTTACCCTTGCAGTTAAGCCCTGTAAGCTTTCCTGTTTTTGGGTCAAGACGGGTGGCTATAAGAGTATGCACCTTATATTTTTCACAGATTGGTCTGAGCAAAAATTCGGGAGAGGCAGAGCAAACCACTGCAGGTAAATCTCTGTTTTCGGGCTTGAAAAACGTATATATGTGTTTTTCGTTTTTCTCCCAAAATTTCAACACCATCTTTTCACCGTCAATAAGACGAAGAAAATAGAAGAATCTAGCTTTCATTTTATCTCCGCCTATGTGTAGAAAGAAACACATAAGGCAGAAAAGCTGAAAAGGCAACATGATGATTATCCATGGTCTGCGTACTAAGCAGAAAAGATAAAACACACTTTCAGAGTCGACGGGGAAGACGGTTTTATCAAAATCGTAGAGATCAAAGGTCATTCTGGAATCTCCTTGTCAGATATTCTTACTTTGTTTAACTGTATCCATTATATCTGCAACAGTGTTAGCGATTGTTGCAGATGTTTCAGGACCGAGGGAGTTTGTTTCCTCGTAGTGACGCCGTCCGTGAAGGTCACGGGGGATTTCAAAATACGGCGTGTCGGGGTGGAGGATGAAATCGTTGGGCGGAACAACATAACCGAGTTCATCGTTAGCCAGCCCGATTATCATAACATCGTCGCCGACAATCTCACGCAGAGGAGTAGGATTGATTTCCTCACCGAAACCGGTGCCGGATTCTTCGCAACCGAGATATCCTCCGTATACGAGTTCGGGGAATATCTCGCAGGGGAGAAGAAGAATCTTCAAAGAGTCAATTTCGAGATAGCTTATTTCGGATTTGATAGCAAAACCCGAACCGTCAGCAAATCTGAGGTCCTCTGCTTCAATAATACCTGTTTTTGCCGCAAGTAATAGAATGGTGTTTTCTGCTTTGAAATAAACTTCCTGACGCAAACATCCGATTTTCGGCTTGAGCGGAGTTTCGTTTTTAACAGCGAGTGCATATTCCGCAAGCTTCTTGCCGATTGATTTTGTGGATTCAGAGAAATCGCTACCGCTGTCCTTGATTTCCTGCTCGTTGGGAATATCCATGCTTATCATACCGCCGATAGCACCAACGCAGTACAGAGTTTCACAGCCGGTTTTCTCGTATATTCTTTCTCTGAGATAGCAGGGGAAATCTGCACTTACAAGTTTGTTGCAACCCTGAAGAGATTCCGAATGTGAGGCAAAGTTTATGATGTATGTATCCTTGCTGCCGTCATCGGGAGCAAAACGCAATCTTGTGAGTGTCTTTGAATAGACAATAGGGGTGCGGATATCCTCCTGCATATCGGGAACTTCGATTTTGCCCAAGTAGAGCTGTCCTTTTTTTCTGGACTCATACGCTTTCTCTACAGCTTTTACTGTCTGCGAGAATACAAGTTCCATATATTTTGGGTCTTTTCCGCTGAAAGGGAGGGGCCCCCAATTGCCCATTGTATCAATACCTGCGTGGTTATGGGTGCTGACAATATTTATACTTCTGCAGCCTGTAAGCTTTGAAAACTCACACAGCCGAGCACGGATTTTATTTACATCACTGTTGAGCATACCGACATTGTCAATTGAGACGAGCACGATTCCTCCGTGACCTGAGTGGTCATCAATCCAGACAGCATGCGTATGCGGCACGTCGAGCACACCCTGAGCAGGCTTGTTTTCACCGTAGCCTGCGATATAATATTTCTTTTTATCTATATCGTCGGGCAGAATAGGTGCCTTGGCGAAGCCGAGCGAGAAGTATTCGCTTGTAGCTCTCGGGGCACAGTCGAACTCTGCTTTTTTCAGTGGCTTTGCCTCTTTTTTGTCGGTTACGTGCCTGGATTGAGCAGTGAAAACGGAATTAACCGCTTTGCATATTAAAGTCATCGGTTTCATATTTCATCACCCTGACACGAATTATAATTCAACAGTAATCTTGTTGCCGTCAAGCTCATGGACAGTTTCATTACCTTTGTATATTATACGTGTTTTGCCGTTGCCCGAAAGCGAGTAGCTTTTAAGAGCACCGTTTTTCCACTCAATGTCGACCTTGATGCCGCCTTTGGCAAGAAGACCCTTGATGCTGCCGTTTTTCCATTTGTCAGGAAGGGCAGGGAGCAAGTAAATTTTATCGTCAACGCTGTCAAGAAGCATCTCGCAGACACCGCTTACAGCACCGAAGTTTCCGTCAATCTGGAAAGGCGGATGTGCGTCAAAGAGGTTTTCGTATGTTCCGCCGCCACGTCCGTAATTGATTTTTCCCGAACGTTTTAAGCGAAGCTGGCGTTCCAGAAGTTTGAGAGCGTGGTTACCGTCACGCAGACGGGCCCAGAAGTTGATTTTCCAACCGAGGCTCCAGCCGGTGCCGTCATCGCCTCTGATTTCAAGAGAGCGTCTGCAAGCGTTGGCAAGCTCGGGAGTTTCCTCAACGGTTATAAGGTGAGCAGGATGCAGGCCGTACAGCATAGAGCAGTGACGGTGATGCGGCTCGGGCTCTTTGTATTCTTCATACCATTCAAGAAGCTGACCTTTAGAACCGATTTCAAAGGGAAGCATCTTGGCAAGTTTTTCTTTAAGTATATCGGCGAACTCTTTGTCAGCGTCAAGAATGTCGCAAGCCTTGATGCAGTTTTCGAAAAGTTCTCTGATAATGCTCATTGTCATTGTGCTGGTCTGCGATACAGCACAGGTGTCGCCGTTATATAAGAAAACATTTTCAGGAGAGGTGGACGGTGCAGCAATGAGGTGCCCGTTTTTGTCCTCTACGAGGTAGTCTATATAGAACTCGGCGGCTTTTTTCATTATAGGATAAGCTGTCTCTTTTAAGAAACCGACATCTTTCGTGTACTCGTAATGAGCAAAGATGTGCTCACACAGCCAACCGGAGGACAGAGGCCAGAAAGCCCATACAGCATTACCGTTTACGGGAGTAGAGAGTCTCCAGATGTCAACATTGTGGTGAGAAGTGAAACCGTTAAAGCCATACTGAACTTTAGCGGTATGCTCACCTGCAACAGAGAGGTCTTTGAGCATCTCAATAAGTGGCAGGTTAACTTCGA
This sequence comes from Acutalibacteraceae bacterium, assembly GCA_045604185.1. Taxonomy (GTDB): domain Bacteria; phylum Bacillota; class Clostridia; order Oscillospirales; family Acutalibacteraceae; genus CAG-177. Next base: position 5,021 of record JAZUNO010000016.1, read on the forward strand.
CCATGTCACAGGGCAAAACAGGCCAATAGTTCATCTCTGTATTTATATTAACTGTGTAGTTGGAGTGCCATGGCGGACAGTACTTGTCGTTCCAAATTCCCTGAAGAGTTGAGGGTTGTGTGCCGGGACGTGAAGAACTGATAGCAAGATAGCGTCCGAAGTTGAAAAGCAGAGTGTAAAGGCCGAGATCTTTTTTTGTTCTGCCGAAATCACGCAGTCTCCGGTTTGTGGGGACATTGTCTTTTCCGCTGCTGCCGAGGTCGAGTTCGACACGGCTGTAAAGAGAACGGTAGTCCTCAATGTGTCTTTTCTTTATATCTTCATAACAGAAGTTTTGGTTGAGTCTTTCAAGGCACGGCTCTCTGTGAGGCTTGCCGTCTGTGAATGCATTTTTGTTCCAGCCGTTAAAGCTGGTTTCGGCGGTAAACCATATTGTAGCCTCGCTTGCACCGCAAACTTTAAGTGCTTCGCCATTTGCCGAAACTTCACCGTCGGTGTCTACCTTGAGTGCAGAGGTGAACAGCATGCCACGCTCATTGTCGTTTTCGAGGTAGTGCCATTTGCTGGATTCAAGACCCTTGTTGTTCTCCGAGGGAGCTTCGCCGCTCATAATGAGAAGATTGCCGTCAGCGAAGACGGAGTTTCTCAGCTCACATTTGAGCGATATGTTCATTGAAAACTTCCCGCCATCGCAGGTTATGCGAACAGCAATAACCTTATCGGGGTTTGATGCAAAAACCTCGCGGTGAATTTTTTTTGCACCTTGTTCGTAATCGACATAAGAAATAGCTTCGTTGAGGTCGAGAGAGCGGCGGTAGTGCTTGGCTTTTTTAGCGCCGTCAAAATCAATAATAAGGTCGCCTAAAGGCATGTATGCCTGACTCCAGGTGCTCTCAAAATCTGATTCAATGAGATTTTGAGCTTCTTTGAGCTTGCCGTCGAGCGCAAGCTCACGGGCTTTTCTGAAAGCTTCTGCGGCACCGGGACGTGTGGTATCTTTAGGATGTCCGGTCCACAATTCATCGTGATTGAGGGAGATTTTTTCGTGAGCTACTCCACCGTATATCATGCCTCCCAAAGTGCCGTTTCCGACAGGTAGAGCCTGAACCCAATATTCGGCAGGTTTTTTGTACCAAAGAACAGAAGAATCCTTCATGTTTTATTACTCCTTTTCGGTAGTTTTAGATCAAGTTAATTATAGATATTACAGAGCTTTAAGTCAATGATTTTGGAAAAATGCAAGAATCCCTGCAAAAAATGTTTCTTTTACTTGCATTTTGTGGTTTTGATATGCTAAAATCGTTGATTAGAAATAATTGTATACAAATGTTAGTGAGGTGCTGTATGACAAAGCAGTTGCTTGCAAAAATAAATAAGCGGTATCCGGCTCTTTCAAAGGGTCATAAAAAGATTGCTGATTACATAACTGCAAATTATGATAAGGCGGCTTTCATGACTGCGGCAAAACTCGGCAACAAGGTAGGCGTCAGTGAATCGACTGTTGTACGCTTTGCCATGGAGCTGGGGTACGAGGGCTATCCCGAACTCCAGAAGAACCTGCAGGAGGTTGTAAAAAACAGATTGACAAGTGTCCAGCGTATGGAGGTTGCAGGAGCTACAGCCAGTGGCGGAGATATATTGGAAAAGGCACTTGTCTCTGACATTGAGACAATAAAAGCGACCCGTGAACAGACTTCACGCGAAGCGTTTAATGCAAGTGTTGAGGCGATAAACAAGGCAAGACATATATATGTCTTGGGCGTAAGAAGTTCAGCTCCGCTTGCAAGTTTTGCGGCGTTTTATCTTAATTTTGTATATGACCATGTTACCCTGATTGAATCGACAGGTACGGGAGAGTCTTTTGAACAGACATTCAGAATTAATTCCGATGATGTCTGCATAGCGATAAGTTTTCCGCGCTATTCAAAGCAAACTATAAATACTCTTCAGTTTATTTCTGACAGAGGGGCGACGGTAATTTCAGTAACCGACAGTGAGAATTCACCCATAGCACGTTTTGCGACACATCTTCTGATTGCACGAAGTAACATGGTATCGTTTGTTGATTCTCTTGTTGCACCTTTAAGCCTTATTAATGCACTCATAGCAGCGGCGGCAAAGGAAAAAAGTGAAGAAGTGTATAATAATCTGAGCACCCTTGAAAATATATGGGATGAGTATCAGGTATATCAGACACATGAGGACGAATAGCGTCTGAGTGGATACATGCCTGATGCGAAAGGGGGAGAATATGTCCAGAGTTCTTGTAGTGGGCGGTGGAGCGGCCGGCTTAATGGCTGCAGGTACGGCGGCTCAAAACGGTAGCGAAGTAATTTTACTTGAACGAAATGAAAAGGTCGGCCGTAAGGTTATGGTCACGGGAAAGGGACGTTGCAATGTCACGAATAATTGCCGTGAACTGAACGACCTTATTGCGGCAGTGCCCGTAAACGGCAGATTTCTTTACAGTGCTTTTTCACGTTTTATGCCGTCGGATACGATTGATTTTTTTGAAAATATGCGAGTGCCGTTAAAAACCGAACGCGGAAACAGAGTATTTCCCGAATCGGATAAGGCTTCGGATATAGTAGATGCACTGTTCTTTTTTGTTAAACGGGCAGGCGTTGAGATAGTTAAAGGCAGAGCAGAAAGTCTTATTGTTGATAATAACCGTGTTGTCGGCGTTCACACTTTTGAGGGTGAGGACATTTATGCGGACAGCGTTATAGTTGCAACGGGCGGAAAGTCTTATCCTTTGACGGGCTCTACGGGTGACGGATACAAGCTTGCCCAGCAGGCAGGACATACAGTTGTTGAGCCTAAGCCGTCTTTGGTACCACTTGAAGTGCATGAGGGATTTTGCACAAGACTGCAGGGCTTATCGCTTCGCAATGTTTCGATAACCGTTGAGGACACGGAAAAACACAAAAAAATATATTCCGATTTCGGTGAGATGCTGTTTACACATTTTGGCGTATCCGGTCCTATGATTTTAAGTGCAAGTTCTCATATGCGTGACATGAAGCGGGGCAGATACAAAATATATATAGATTTGAAGCCTGCACTTACGGTTGAACAGCTTGATGCACGTGTGTTGCGTGATTTTTCCGAGAACGTTAACCGTAACTTTATAAATGCATTGAATTTCTTGCTTCCAAAAAAGCTGGTACCTGTAATAGTTTCGCTGTCGGGAATACCTATGAGCACAAAGGTAAACCAGGTTACAAAAGAACAGCGTACAAAGCTTGTATCGCTTTTAAAACACCTTGAGCTTACCGTAACCGACTACCGTCCGATAGAAGAGGCGGTTATAACTTCGGGCGGAGTAAAGGTATCGGAGATAGACCCGAAGACTATGCGTTCAAAACTTGTTGACGGGCTTTATTTTGCAGGTGAAGTGATAGATGTTGATGCCTACACAGGCGGCTATAATCTTCAGATAGCTTTTTCGACAGGACATCTGGCAGGCGAAAGTGCTGCACAGGAGTAATTTTAGAAAAATAAGGAAAGGAAGATATAAATGTCAATTAATGTAGCAATCGACGGGCCTGCAGGAGCGGGCAAAAGCACGATTTCAAAGCGTGCGGCAAAAGAACTCGGATTTATATATGTAGATACGGGAGCACTGTACCGTGCGGTAGGTCTTAATGCCATGAGAACAGGTGCTGACATCAGCAATCCCGAAAGCATAGAGAAATCCCTCAACGGTATATCCGTTGACTTAAAATACGAAAACGGTGAGCAAGCGGTTTTGTTGAACGGGGAGAATGTTTCTTCGCTTATAAGAACTCCCGAAGCGTCAATGGCGGCATCTGCAGTTTCTGCTGTTCCTGCAGTAAGAGAGTTTCTGTTCGGCCTGCAGCAGGATATTGCCAAGCGAAATGACTGCATAATGGACGGCAGAGATATAGGAACCGTTGTTTTGCCGCATGCGCAGGTCAAAATATTTCTTACTGCAACACCTGAAGAGAGAGCCACCCGCCGATATAAGGAGCTTATTGAAAAGGGTGAAGCGGTTGAATATGAAAATGTGCTTGCAGAAATGAAACAAAGGGATTATAATGATTCACATCGGGCTGTTGCACCGCTCAAGCCTGCTGAGGATTCAGTATTGGTTGATACTACGGGGCTGAGCCTTGAGGGATCTGTGGAGAAAATATTAAATGTGATTAAGGAGAAACTTTGATGAAAACGAAAATTAAGGGAAAAGCGTTTGATTACAACAATACTAGGGACAGAAAATTTTATGACGTAATGGTTACGGTTTTTCGTTATCTTCCAAAGATAATTTTTAAGACAACGTATGTAGGCCTTGAAAATGTCCCGAAGACAGGAAGTCTTATTATTGCTTCTAACCACAGAAACGCATATGATCCCGGCCTTATTGCTGCAGCTAAGGTGAGAAAGATTCACTATATGGCAAAGCTTGAGCTTTTCAAAATTAATCCGTTTATTTCTTGGTTCTGGCGCCATTGTAACGCATTTCCGATAAATCGCGGACATTCCGATCAGAACTCTGTAAATTATGCTATCAAGCTTGTTGAAGAGGGCAAGGTTCTCGGAATTTTCCCTGAGGGAACAAGGTCTAGGGACGGAAAGTTGCTTCCTCCAAAGTCCGGTGTAGCTCTTATTGCTAAGGCCACAAAAGCAGATGTGCTTCCGGCTTCTATCTATTTTGAGGGTCCAAGTAAGTTCCGCATGAAGATGACAATCCGTTTTGGCGAAGTTATTCCTTACGAGGAGCTCAACATTCCCGAAGATGCTACCATAGCTGACTTAAAAGAAGCTTCCAAGTATGTTATGAGCAAGATAGGTGAGCTGCTTGAAAAAGGCCATGAAAATTGAGGTTGCAAAAACAGCAGGCTTTTGTTTCGGAGTGAACAGAGCGGTTGAAATGACATATGAGCTGGTCGATTCGGGTGAAAAAGTTTCTACATTCGGACCGTTAATACATAATCCGGTTGTTATAGAGGACCTTGAAAGCAAAGGCGTTAAAGTTCTCGATGAGCCGTCACAGGCACAGTCCGACTCGACAGTTGTAGTCCGTACTCACGGTGTCGGTAAAGCTGTTATGGATGAGCTTGAGAGCACCGGAGCGAAAATATGTGATGCAACCTGTCCGTTTGTCAAAAAGATTCATCGGATAGTAAGCGAAAACTCATCCGAAGATACACCCGTTCTCATAGCAGGTGATAGCGGTCATCCCGAAGTCATAGGTATAATGGGCTATTGCGTGGGTGATTGCTATACTTTCAGGAACTCTGAAGAGCTGAAAAAAATACTTGAGGAACACCCTGAATTTTCGGAAAAGAAAATAATAGTGGTGTCACAGACCACTTTCAGCGTAAAAGAATGGAATGAATCTTCAAAAATAGTAAAATTACTATGTACAAATGCAATTGTTTTTGATACAATATGTAATGCTACCCATGATAGGCAGAGTGAGGCAACCGAGCTTTCCAAGCGAGCTGATATGATGATAATTATCGGCGGTAAGACAAGCTCGAACACCGCAAAGCTCAAAGCGGTGTGTGAAAAGAATTGCAAAACTTATCTTGTGGAGCGTGCGTCTGAATTAAAAAACATTGATTTTTCAGACTGCAGTTTTGTCGGTGTTACCGCGGGAGCATCCACTCCCGCACGTATAATAAAGGAGGTACTTTGTAACATGTCCGAAATTTTAAACGAACAATCTATTGAGCTTGAGGAAGGCGTAGCTGAGCAGAAGACCGATGTCGCTGAAGATGCGGCTACCGTTGAGCTCGCAGAAGGAGCGCCGTCCGCACAGCCGGTGGAGGAGGTGCCTTCTAACAATTCAGATGAGCAGGATTTCTCGGAGGCTCTCGAAGAGTCGCTCAAGAGCATGAGCACTGACCAGAAGGTCAAGGGAATCGTAATGGGCTTCTCACCCACAGAGATTCAGGTTGATATCGGCAGAAAACATGCCGGCTACATACCTATGGATGAGTACAGTGCAGATCCCGCAGCTGATCCGAAGAAGGAGCTCAAAATCGGTGATGAGATTGATCTTATCATCATGAAGACAAACGATGTTGAGGGAACAGTAATGCTCTCAAAACGCCGTTGCGATGCTATGAAAGCATGGGGCGACATTGTTGATGCTGCTGATACCGATAAGGTGTTTGACGGTGTTGTAACAGATATCGTAAAGGGCGGAGTTATCGCTGTAACAAATGGCGTTCGCGTATTCATTCCCGGTTCTCTTGCAACAGCATCACGCAACGAGCCTCTGGATGACCTTCTCAGAAAGAATGTCCAGTTCCGTATAATTGAGGTTAACCGCTTTAAGAGAAGAGCAGTCGGCTCAATCCGTGCCGTTCTTAAGGATGGCAGGAAGGCTGCTGAAGAAGCTTTCTGGGGACAGGCTGAGGTTGGCCAGAAGTACAGCGGTACAGTCAAGTCTCTCACAGCTTACGGTGCGTTTGTAGACATCGGCGGTGTTGACGGTATGGTTCACATCTCCGAGCTTTCATGGAAGCGCATTAAGCATCCTTCAGAGATTCTCAATGTTGGCGATGAGGTTGATGTATACATCAAGGCTCTCGATACAGAGAAGAAAAAGATTTCTCTCGGCTACAGAAAAGACGAGGACAATCCGTGGGAGATTCTTCGCAAGAACTATCCTGAGGGAACAGTTATCGAGGCAGAGGTTGTAAGCCTTACAGACTTCGGTGCATTCGCAAAGGTTATTCCCGGAATTGACGGCCTTATCCACATTTCTCAGATAGCTGACCGCCGTATCGAGAAGCCTGCTGACGTTCTCAAGGTAGGCGACAAGGTTCAGGTCAAGATTATCGGTATTGATTTTGACAAGAAGCGCGTCAGCCTTTCAATCAGAGCTCTTATCGAGCCTGCAGCAGAAGAGGCAGCTGAAGAAGCTGTTGAAGAAGTTGCAGAAGAGGTTGTTGAAGAGGCAATCGAGGAAGCAGCTGAATAATTAAGCTTAACAGTGACCCGTATGATTTAAGTCATACGGGTCATATTTATAAAAGATTATTATCTTGTCGAGGCAGTAGAGTAGTATGAATAAGATAAATGTACCATGGTATATTATAGGGTTGTTTTTGTTTTTTCCTACGACGGTGTATGTATATAATGCAATTGCAAATCCGACCAGACAGAACATAGAGAATGCAATTTTGGTTGTAGGTGTTGTTATACTGATTTTTGTATTTATAAAGGTGATGCAGAGAATCAGTAAAACAGCCTTTTATAAAAGGATAGCTTCAAAAGTTGAGTCAGTTCTGCCCAAACGCAAAAGGGGGGAACTGGTGTCTTATACATCAGAACCTGTGAACCCGTATGATAAAAAGCGGTCATCGGGATATGTGCGTGGCGGATATAGAGGCAGAGCTATGTTAAAACAGGAGCCCGACCGTCCGATTACGGGTATGGATAGGTTCAAGGCGGTACTTTTGTTTTTCGGCGGGTTGGCCGTTTTTGTGTTTATGATTTGGGCAGTATATGCGTTTATTTTAACTCCTAAAGAGTCGGCGACGGCATCGCAGGTTCAGTCTGCAGTTCTAAATAATGGATACTACGCTCAGGATATAACGGAACAATATTATGAACATTATCCTGCTTTTAAGGATGACTTGATAAAGTGTGTTGCATTTGAAGAAGACGGTATTCGTTTTGATTTTTTAGAATTTAATAATGATGATAGCTCGTATAATGTTTATAGACAGGCAATTCAGTTGATTGTTAAGGAACAAGGCAGAGAAAATGACAGGAGAAGAAAAGGGGATTTCGTATCCAACTACGCAAGTTTTTGGTTGGAAACAGATGGCAGATACGGTATTACAGTTTATGTAGGGAACACTGTGGTATATGCCACTTGTCCGACAGAAAAGACAGATAAAGTTCTGCAAATTCTTGAAGATATAGATTATATGGAGTATTAATTGTAAACAAATGAAAATTTTGGTTTGAAATAGATTAGAGTATTGTAAAAGGGTAAAAAATGCACAAAATGCGGCTTTTTTTGGACGCTCATTTCTCATAGTAAAATGGTCAAAAAATGTTGTAAGTTGCTACAAATAGTGATATAATCACTTGTATATATTCAACAAAAGAAGTGGGAATAAGGCGGTGACAAGGTGAAACGTATAACTCTTATCTGCGGACATTATGGCAGCGGCAAGACCAACCTTGCACTTAACATGGCACTTGAGGCGGCAAAAAGCGGTGAGAAGATAACGATTGTTGACCTTGATGTAGTTAATCCTTATTTCAGAACGGTTGATTATACTGAGGTTCTCGAAAAGCAGGGAATCAATGTTATTGCCCAGAATCTTGAGGGAACAACGGTTGACGCCCCGGCACTGACTGCTCGGATGTTTTCAATTTTTGATGAGAGCATCGGAAAAGTCATAGTTGATGTCGGCGGTGACGATGTCGGAGCAACCGCTTTGGGTCGTTTTGCTCAAAGGTTTAACGAAAGCGGCTACGACATGCTTTATGTTATAAACCGTAACCGAACGTTCATTTCAGAACCTGAAGAAGCGGCATCTCTGCTCGGTGAGATAGAGGCGGCCTGTCGGCTTAAGGCGACAGCTCTTGTCAACAATTCACACCTGGGACCTCAAACTACGGCACAGGATATAATTGACGGCGTGCCTTATGCCAATGCGGTTTCCGAAGTTACGGGCTTACCGTTGCTCATGACTACAGCTCCAAAGGCTGTTTGTGGCGAGCTTGGTGAAAAGGTGGAAAATCTTTATCCTGTTGATGTCGTTGTAAGATTACCATGGGATAATTAAAGGAGGAATATATATGGCAAAAGTCGTAATTGATGAAAACACCTGCAAAGGTTGCGAACTCTGCACAACAGCATGTCCGAAACATATTATCAGCCTTGCAAAGGATAAGATTAACTTAAAGGGTTATCATCCTGCAAGTGTAACAGATTCCGATAAATGCATCGGTTGCGCAGCATGTGCTATCATGTGTCCTGACTGTGCAATAACGGTAGAGAGATAAGAAAGGTGAGGTGTTAAAAGTGTCCGAGAGAGTACTTATGAAAGGTAACGAGGCATTGGCAGAAGCTGCTATCAGAGCAGGTTGTCGCCACTTCTTCGGTTATCCTATAACTCCGCAGACAGAGCTTGCGGCATATATGTCAAAGGTAATGCCTAAAATAGGCGGTACATATCTTCAGGCTGAAAGTGAGATTGCAGCAGTAAATATGGTTCTTGGCGCAGCATCAGCAGGTGTCAGAGCTATGACTTCTTCATCATCGCCCGGAATCAGCCTTAAAACAGAGGGAATCTCATACATGGCAGGTTCTGACCTTCCGGCTGTTATAATCAATGTTCAGCGCGGCGGTCCCGGACTTGGCGGAATTCAGCCCTCACAGGCAGATTATTGGCAGGCAACAAAGGCACCCGGTCACGGTGACCTTCACGTTCTTGTTTTTGCACCCAGCTCTGTTCAGGAGATGGTTGACCTTGTAGGTCACGCTTTTGATAAGGCTGATGAATA
>JAZUNO010000017.1:0-10862 GCA_045604185.1 Acutalibacteraceae bacterium
ATACTAAATTGAAAATATTTTGGAAATAAAGCAAAATTCTAATAAAAATAATAATAAGACAAGAAATACGAAAAAATATTTCTTGTCTTATTGCGGATATACAAAATAATATTTCGAATTCATTTGAAACTGTTGGCTACTAATCTTGTGCATGGTTTGTCAAAATGATTTGGTTATCATCTGAAAAGGTTGCAATAATTCCGTTTTCATCTACTGTTGCAAAAATAGCGGCTTTGCATATTGTCGTAAGGGTCCATTTGACATCCGGATAAATCTTTCCGAGCTTGTTGGTTATTATTGCTATATCCGGGTCGAGCTTTTTAGCAAAGCTCCATGATGTTGAACCATAATAACCGTGATGACCGACTTTGAGCAGATCGACCTTGTCTAAAAGGGGAATGACGAGAGCTTCAGAAGCACTTGTCCTTGTTATATCAGATGCAAGAAAGGCACTTTTGTTTCCCTTTTCAACCAAGATGCCTATTGATGCGGCGTTTTCTCCCTGGTCGTAAAGACTTTCGTCTAATTCGGTGTTATAAAGAGAAAGCTTGAAATCTCCAAACATAATTTCTGTGGGAATATCGTCTGTTACTTTGGCACCGTCCTTAGTAAAGGCGGCGACGGTCTTTTCATATATTTTTTGTATACCCCAACCGTCTAATTCATAGTCATGAGCCACGTTTGGATTCGTGGGTTTGAAGTAAGCTACTTTTGCACTTATATCAGGGTCGTTAATAATTGCTTCAAAAGCACCTATGTGGTCATAGTGATTGTGCGTGCCCAATACAAAATCAAGAGTTACTTTACCGCTTTGGTCTGAAGCTACTTTTTTTAGGTATCTTATGACTTCTGCCTCGTTGCCGTTATATTCAACAAAGCGTCTTGGATTGTTGTCACCTTCGCCTGAATCTATAAGTGCGAAAATACCGTTGCTTTCGAGGAGAATGGCATCTGAGTTGTTGACGTTCAAAAAGTGTATTCTGTCATCGCCGTCGGAAAGAGAAAAATCCTCGGTTTTTACAATATGCTTTCCTACAAAGTGGTTGCACATAATGACGCAGACAATATCCAGCGAAAAGACAGATATCATCACCGTCATTACGACCCACGTTGCAATTTTTTTAGCTAATTGGTTTTTTGTCATTTTCTTCCTCCAAAAGCAAACAAGCAAATATTAAATCTAAAATAGTATATCATTTTTGAGTGCGTGTGTCTATCTAAAAATGCACAGAAGATATTGCGTTGTGTTTTGGAGGGTATTGTGGTATTATAAATATGTAGTTCAGTTGTCTTTTTCTTCGTCTTTGGGTATCCATATTGCTTCGAAAAGTATTGAACCTAAAAGCATAACTCCCAAACTTGGCCTTATGCAGCCCAGCAAGTCGGAGCCCAGAGCATATGCGGCATAGTAGTCGAAGCCTCGACCGGCACATATGAAAGCACATATGGCAAGGGTATAAAGTATTATGACCAATATGGCGGATGCCTTAAAAATAAATTTTGAAATTGGATTTACGCTTTTTAAGTTTTTTACTATATTTTTTGCTATGTTCAGCATTGTCAAAACCTCCTTATGAGATTTTATACTAAGCACATTGTGGTTGACAATGCAAAAAATATTCCAATAAATTAATTGATAAAAGTTAGAAAAAGCTTTTGAAATATTAAGTTTAGGCGTAAGCCGGAAAGGAAGTTCGTGAATATGGCTCTTGGAATATCTACAGCCTGTTTTTATCCTGCTCCCACAGAGGACTCCTTGCTTGAAGTGGCAAAGACGGGAGCAAAGGTCACAGAGATATTTTTCAATTCCTCATCAGAGCTTGAACGGCCTTTTTTGGAAGAGATTTTAAAAATAAAAGAAGAAAATGGGATAAGAATTAAATCTGTTCATCCTTTTTCTTCTTTTGCAGAGGGATATTTGCTTTTCAGTCAGTACGAACGGAGATTTAGGGATACAAGAGATTTTTATAAACGGTATTATGAGACGGCGGCTTATTTAGGTGCAGATGTGGTTGTTATGCACGGTGCCAAACTACCGTTTGATTTTTCGGAGATGTATACACAGCGCTTTGGACTTATGGTTGAAGATGCTCAGGAGTTTGGAGTTAAGTTGGCACAGGAAAATGTTGTTCACTATAATGGCCAGACTCCGCAAATGATGGATGCTTTGAAAAAAACACTTGGTGCAAAATTTCATATGGTTCTTGATATAAAGCAGGCGATACGGGCAGGGTGCTCTCCGTATGATTTTTTGGATAGATTTGCAAAAAACATTTGCCATATCCATATAAGCGATTATCATAGCGGATGTGATTGTGTGCCGCCGGGTGAGGGCGTTTTTGATTTTAAGAGCTTTTTTCAAACGGCGAGAGAAAAGGGATACAACGGGGATTATGTGATTGAACTTTACCGTTCGGGATTTGAAGATATAGGTCAGCTTGTAAAATCGTTTAACAGTATTAAAGATTTTGCTTGACTTTATCTATATTTTGTGCGATAAATATTTTATGTAAATAAATGTAGGGAGTGTTTTTTATGAAATGTCCATTTTGCGGTTTCGAAGAGAGCAAGGTTATAGACTCACGTCCGACTGACGAAGGCGAGAGAATTCGTCGTCGAAGAGAGTGTATGAGTTGCTCAAAGCGTTTCACGACATATGAGATTATCGAAAATGTCCCGATAGTTGTTGTTAAAAAGGACAAGTCCAGAGAGGTTTTCAACCGAAACAAACTTTTCAACAGTATGCTTAAGGCTTGTGAAAAGCGTCCTGTTTATATGGAACAACTTGAAACAGCTGTTAATGAAATTGAGGCGATATTACAGAATTCACTTGATCGTGAAGTTACCACTGTCTACATTGGTGAACTTGCCATGGAACGTCTTAAGGCGATTGATGAAGTTGCATATGTTCGCTTTGCTTCGGTTTACAGACAGTTTAAAGATATCAACACATTCATGGACGAACTTGGAAAACTTCTTGAAGAGTCCAAAAAGAACAGTTTATAAACATAGAAACCGCAAGAACGTTTTTGTTCTTGCGGCTTTTTTATTTGTTGTCAACGAATTTTTTGTATTTCCTCATTACTAAAAGGCAAGCGGCTACACCGAGCACACCGAGGATCAGCCAGAATATGACGGTTGCAGTCCAACCGAGCTTTTCCGAAACGGCACCGAATCCATAAGTGGATAGTGCACAGCCGATATATGTGGTGGCGTTGAACAGACCGCCCATGGTAGAAGCTTTGCCGTACTTTGCAAATCGCACGGGAATCAGCGTTATAAACATATGGTTTATAGCTACAATCAGCGATGTAAACATCGCAAATAGTATTATGCATATCACAATGCTGTATTTGCCTACAAAAACAAGACCGGCAAGCGGTATAAGCGAGAGGATAAAGCAAAATGCCGTAACGGCAATTTCGTTATCTTTAAATACCTTTTCAAAAAGCTTGGTTGAAAACCATGCACCGCTTAAATTTACTATCGGGAGCAGAGTTGAGAGAAGTACCGAGAAAAAGACAGGAGTATCGTATTCTTCGGTTATAAGGGTTGGAACCCATGAGGTTACACCGTCTTTGAGCATTCCGTGTATCAGTATCCCTATGCAAATTATCGAGGCACCTGAACTGATGATGAGTTTGTTTACGGGCAAAGATTTTGATTGTTCTTTGTTTTCGGCAGATTTCTCAACGACCTTTTTGTATCCGAGAACCTTGTTTGCTTTTAGCGATACAGTTATCCATAATACAAGGACGCACATTATAATGATTGCAGGAACGATGAAAGCCCAATGCCATGAAGCAAAGCGTATACAGAGAGTTGAGATTATATATGAAAGAAAGCTTCCGACGGGGAATGATGCCGCTATGTACAAGCAGGCTTTTTGGCGGTGTTCGGGTACTATGACATTCGATATGATAAAAAGAATAGGTGTCCAAAGCATTGACTGAGAAAGTCCGTTGAGTCCCCACACGACAGACATGAGTATGTGGCTAGAAGTGCATATCGGCATAACGAGATTGGCACAAGAAGTACAAATAAGTCCCGTGGTTATCATTTTATATGGGGAAAGCTTGTCGCCAAGAATACCGCTTGCTATTTGACCGAAGCCATAGCAGAAGAAATAAACAGTGCCTATAAAACCTGCTTGAGATTTTTGAAAAACACCGTCTGCAACAATTGCCGTAAGTGCTGCACTGTAATTTATACGGCCAAGATAAGAGGCACAGTATACAACCCAACAAGCAACAAACAGTATAGCGCTTAGGCGTAATATGTTTTTGTTTTGTGATGTTTCAACAGCTGATTCCATAATGAAGTCTCCAATGGATTTAGTAATTGAAATTATATCACTGAGCCCTGTTTTGTCAATGATTTTTGTTGAGTTTGAGTGCGTTATATGCTATACTTTAAAAAGTTGAGCGAAAGATAATTTCCGAAAGGATAGTTAATATGAAATCGATAAAGGAAATATACAGGATTGGGCGAGGTCCGTCCAGTTCCCACACAATGGGACCGGAGGCGGCAGCAAGAATGTTTTTGCTGGAGTATCCCTCCGGTGAAAGGTATAAAGTGATTCTGTATGGTTCGCTTGCAAAAACCGGTGTCGGTCACGGCACAGATAGAGTTTTAAATGAAGTTTTTGCACCGAGAAAAGTTGAAATAGTACTTGATGAGCAAATGGTTGATATGGCTCATCCAAATACTATGGATATTCTTGCGTTCAACGGTGATGAAGTTATCGGTAAGCGTAGGATTTACAGTGTAGGTGGCGGTGCTATAAAAGTTGAGGGCAGGGAAGATGCAGAGCCGCCTGAAGTGTATACTTTTGAAACTTTTGCACAGATAAAGGAATACTGCGAAAAAGAGAACATAAGAATTCCTGACATGGTTGAGAGATTTGAAGGTCAGGGAATCTGGCACTATCTTGACCATGTGTGGGACACAATGAGTTCTTGCATAAAGCGTGGTATCGCAGCATCTGGCGAGCTTCCCGGCGGTCTTGGAATTATGCGCAAAGCGGGTGTGCTGTTCAATCGCAGACATATGGATGAGAGTCCCGAAACCAGAGAGAACCGTCTTGTTTGTTCATATGCTTATGCTGTCAGTGAGGAGAATGCCTCTTGTGGAGAGATAGTTACAGCACCTACTTGCGGTGCGTGCGGCGTTTTACCTGCGGTATTGCGCTATACAGCTGACCGTCGAGGCTTTTCGGATAACGATATTCTAAGAGCTATAGCAACAGCAGGAGTAATAGGTAATGTTATAAAAACAAATGCGTCTATAAGCGGAGCAGAGTGTGGTTGCCAGGCCGAAATAGGTTCGGCGTGTTCAATGGCTGCTGCGGCACTTGCGGAACTTTACGGTATGGATATAGATCAGATAGAGTATGCTGCGGAAGTTGCAATGGAGCATCATCTCGGTCTTACTTGCGATCCGGTGCTGGGTCTTGTGCAGGTTCCTTGTATTGAGAGAAATGCGGTTGCAGCAATGCGTGCGATAAATGCGGTGAGCCTTGCAAACTTTTTGACTTACACAAGAAAAATATCATTTGACTTGATAGTGGAAACTATGTACCAGACCGGAAGGGATCTTTCAAAAATATATCGTGAAACCAGTGAGGGCGGATTGGCAAAGCTTTATAAGCCCGAACTTAACAAAAATATGGAGGAATAAAAAATGAGCAAACAACGCAGAGCTCCTGAAAAGGGCGACATCACAGCAACAATTAAAACAACAATGGGTGATATAAAGGTTATTCTTTTTCCTGATGCGGCACCCAAAGCGGTTGAGAATTTTACTACTCATGCAAAAAACGGTTATTATAACGGTATAATTTTCCACAGGGTAATTCCTGATTTTATGATTCAGGGCGGCGATCCGCTGGGTAAGGGTATCGGCGGTGAGAGCATTTGGGGCAGAGCGTTTGCGGATGAGTTCAGCCCTGAATATCACAACCTCAGAGGTGCACTTTCGATGGCTAATGCCGGCCCAAATACAAACGGCAGTCAGTTTTTTATTGTTCAGGCAAAGTCTGTTGATGAACGTTTTATTCCCCAAATGGAACGTCTGCCTGAAATGTTTACTGCTGAATCGGTAGAGGATTACAAGGAGGTTGGCGGTACACCGTGGCTTGATTTCCGTCACACAGTATTCGGTCAGACAGTTGAGGGTATGGATGTTGTGGATGCCATAGCATCTGTTGAACGTAATTCTTCCGATAAGCCTCTTGAGGATGTAGCTATAATATCTATAGATATAGCGGAAGTGTGATTGTTTTAAATTTTTCTTTACTTTCGGAATTTAGTGTGCTAAAATGTCTTTGGGAGGAGGGATACTGTTGAACGGTAAATTAAAAGACAGCAATGTAGATTTTCTCTTTAAGGCGGTTCTTGCTCTTGAAACATTAGAAGAGTGTTATGATTTCTTTGAAGATTTGTGTACAGTTACAGAACTTAAAGCTCTTTCTCAACGTATAGTTGTAGCCAAGATGCTTAGCGATAAGCAGGTTTACAGTGAAATTGTCAATAAAACTGGTGCAAGCACTGCTACAATCAGCCGAGTTAACCGATCCCTTAATTACGGTTGCGACGGATATGAGAAGATTTTCGAAAGAATAGATGAAGCGGAAAAGAAAGAAGACTAAAAAATGAGTGCCTATTCTTTTTTTGCAAAGTATTATGATGAACTCACGCAGAATGTTGAGTATGTTCAGAGAGCAGATTATTTTTCTGCTCTCTTGCTTTCTTGTGGTGTTGAGAGCGGAACTGTACTTGACCTTGCCTGCGGTACGGGCAGCCTCAGCGTGGAGCTTGCAAAACGCGGCTACGATATTATAGGCGTTGATATGAGCGAGGATATGTTGTGTCAGGCACAGAATAAGGCGTTTGAAACCGGTATTAGGGCTATGTTTTTATGCCAACCGATGCAAGAGCTCGACCTCTACGGAACTGTCGATGCCGCAGTTTGCTCGCTTGACAGCATTAATCATTTGATTGATGAGTCGGATGTGAGGGCGGTTTTTGAACGGCTTAAACTCTTTGTGGCCCCGGGCGGAGTATTTATATTCGACGTAAACACCATTTATAAACACAAAAATGTGCTAGGTGACAATACTTTTGTGTATGAATATCCTGACGTGTTCTGTGTGTGGCAAAACAGCTTTTCTCAAGAGGATAATATAGTTGATATAACTTTGGACTTTTTTGAGGAGAAGTCGGGGGTATATACACGCCGCACGGAAAGCTTTAGTGAACGGGCGTATGATATAGAGTTCTTAAAGTCTGTTTTGGACGAGTCGGGTTTTGATGCGGAATTTGTTTTTGACGATATGACTCGAGAGGCGTTAAAAGAAAACTCACAAAGAGCTGTTATAGTGGCGCGTAGGCGCTGATGAAAGGATTTGATGTTATGGGCAAGCTTGTACGTTGTATCTCGTCTGACGGTACTCTTACTGTAATGGCGGCAGATACAACTGATATAGTTAATACGGCACAAGAGATTCATAAGACTTCTGCTGTGGTTTCTGCTGCTTTAGGCAGACTTTTAACTGCGGCATGCTTTATGGGCAGTGCTCTTAAGGGTAAAGATAATTCTGTAACACTGAGGATGAATGGCGGTGGTCCTGCGGGAACAGTTCTTGCTGTTTCTGACAGCATGGGCAATGTTCGTGGATACGCAGTTAATCCTGTTGTTGAGATTCCCCTCAACGACAAGGGTAAACTTGATGTAGCAAGTGCTATTGGTACTGACGGTGCTTTGACGGTTATAAAGGATTTAGGCCTCAAAGACCCATATGTAGGCCAGATACCGATAGCCAGCGGTGAAATAGCGGAGGATATAACGAGCTATTTTGCGACTAGTGAGCAGATACCGACTGTTTGTGCACTGGGTGTGCTTGTTAATCCGGATTTGACGATACGAAAAGCAGGCGGATTTATAATTCAACTTTTGCCAACTGCGGATGACTCAGTTATCGATGTTGTTGAAAAGTGTATTGAAGATATTGAACCAATTACAAAGATGCTTGATAGGGGAATGACTCCCGAAGAGATATGTCGTGTGACATTAAAGGATTTGGAACTTGAAGTTCTCGATACTGCAGAACCCGAATATCTCTGCAACTGTTCAAGAGAAAGAGTTGCTCAGGCACTTATCAGTATGGGACTTGAAGAGCTTCAGGATATTATGAAAGATGAAAGGACAGAAGTTTGCTGTCAGTTCTGTGATAAGAAATATATCTTTACGTCTTCAGATATAGGAGAGCTTATCGAGCAGGGTTGCAAAAAATAAGAAAAAACTTAAAAAAGTTTGCGAAAAAGTGTTGACATAAAGTTAATTTTATAGTATATTAGACAGCGTCGCCGACGGAAGAACAGCGACAAGATGGGAGCATAGCTCAGCTGGGAGAGCACTTGCCTTACAAGCAAGGGGTCACAGGTTCGAGCCCTGTTGTTCCCACCAAATGGCCCGGTAGTTCAGCTGGTTAGAACGCTAGCCTGTCACGCTAGAGGTCGACGGTTCGAGCCCGTTCCGGGTCGCCATTCTTCCGAAATCCGGCTGAGAAGCCGGATTTCAAAATGCCTCTGTAGCTCAGTTGGTAGAGCAGCGGACTGAAAATCCGCGTGTCGCTGGTTCGATTCCGGCCGGAGGCACCAGTCAGTTGCGGATGTAGCTCATCTGGTAGAGCGCCACCTTGCCAAGGTGGAGGTAGCGAGTTCGAGCCTCGTCATCCGCTCCATTTTTTTAACACCAATTTGCTGAAAGCGGTATTTTTTAGCTGACGGTGAATACAATTTAACATGGCGCCATAGCCAAGTGGTAAGGCAGAGGTCTGCAAAACCTTTATTCCCCAGTTCAAGTCTGGGTGGCGCCTCCAAAAATCGACGAATTTCGACAGAAGTTCGTCGATTTTACTTTTTACTTCTTCACTATTCACTCTTCACTAACCTTTCGGGTCGATTTTTGGCGAAGTAATAGGTAAGAAGGAATAGTGAAAAAGTGATGCGGGACACCCGCACCCGATTGCAATTTCGCATCAGATGTGATATGATCATTTCAAGAAACAAGAATTTGACAAAGGAGAGTATACAGATGAAAAAAACATTATCCTTTTTGCTGCCTGTACTACTTGCGTTTGTCTTGTTTACCGGTTGTGACAACAAAAATGCTACAGAAAACAGCACTTCATTAATCGAAGCAGTTTATCCTGTGGACTGTTTGGTAAGCTTGCATACTGAAAAGCAAAACAGATATTTATTAAAAAATGCAGCTAAGCTTCCGTTTGGTATCAACGGCAAAAAGGAGCAAAGCTATCCTGAAGCTGTGGAATTTCGCTGGATGTACGGAGAAGACGAGGTTACTGAATTTGTTGTATCGATAAGTAAAAACGAGGATATGACAAATTCAAAAACATATACCACAGTTGAAAGGAAGCTGTCGCTTTACAATCTTGAACTTGCCACAGACTATTATTGGACCGTCAGTGCAGATGGTAAAGCAAGTGATGTCAAAAAATTCACAACAAGTAGTGACGCCCCGAGATTTGTTTATGTTGACGGCATTACTAATGTAAGAGATATTGGCGGTTGGCTTACTGAAAACGGCACACGGACAAAACAAGGACTTATATACAGATGCGGAAGACTTAACGAAAGTGCCGACAACGGTTGCTCTGTTATAATAACCGAAAGTGGCAAGAGAACAATGGTTGAGAACTTGGGCATTAAGACCGAGCTTGATTTAAGACAGCTACATACAGGTGAAACAGGCGGTATAACATCAAGCCCTTTAGGTGAAGATGTTACATATATAAGCTGTCCTATTGATTGGAGCGGTGATTTACATGGCGATAACAATAAACAGGTATTGGAAATTTTCAAAATCTTATCTGACAAAGCTAATTATCCTATAATTGTTCATTGCAGCATCGGAACAGACAGAACAGGTATGCTTTCGTTTTTGCTGAATGCTCTTCTGGGTGTTTCTGAAGAAGACTTGTTCCGTGATTATATGTTTTCAAATTTTGCCGAGATTGGCGGAAAAAGAAAGCTCTCACAGCTTACAGAAAGCAAGTATTACAATGATGTAAAAAATGCTCCGGGTGATACGCTTAGTGAAAAAGCTTATAGTTTTCTTTCAGAGATAGGTGTGCATGAATCTCAACTGGATTCAATTATTTCAAATTTCACAAAGTAAATCGAGAACAATAATTGTGGTTCTGAAATGAGACATACAGACAAAAAAGAAAGACACGATTTTCAATCGTGTCTTTCTTTTTCAACGATATTCGCCTTTGGCGAGTTATATTGCTTTGCAGTGATATTTGCTTCGCGAGTTTTAAAGGCGAATATAATATCACTTTTGCGATATCAAAAATATAACTATGCCGTAAGGCATAATATCACTCTATGTGAAACACAGAATATCACTAATATCTTGCGACTTCGCCGCTTTTATGCTATAATACAATTAAGATGGTGATGATATAAAAATCTGGAAGAGTAAAAGTTGGCAACTTGAAGTTACGGGTGTTGGTGGAAAAGAATATGAGTTTGCCGCCGGTGAACGTAGTAATTGTGCTTGGAACTTTTATCTCTATAAATTTTAATTATATAAGGAAATTATGTTTTTTGACAAAAGCAAGTTGTAAGCACAAAAGCCCCAAGAACAGTGAGTTCTTGAGGCTTGATTTTTTTTTGTAACGAATACCTTTGGTGAATATAAAACTCAATTTTCCTAAAAGTAGATGTGGATAGATCGTTCTATTGTGTTTATTGACAAAAATATATATTTTATTATAATATAATACATGATTTGGACTTTTAAAATTGATATTCTAAGGAAGGTTTTAGTATGAA
>JAZUNO010000018.1:0-1720 GCA_045604185.1 Acutalibacteraceae bacterium
GTTCTGCAAGGCGCTTCCTGTGCGAGATCTTATGCTCAGCACAGTACTCCTCGATCGAGAGGATTTCTTCACGTGTCATCATAAGCTTTCCTTTTTTATGCAAAAGTAGCGAGCATCGTTGCCCGCCACAATATGCATTTCATCGGATGCTTACACCTCTCGCAATGCCTTGAAAAGAAAGAATTTCTTAAAAGTTTTGCCTATTTCTTGCAAGTGTTATATAAATGTTATACATTTGTGATATAAAATATATGAAGAAGATGGAAACTACTATAACCAGGACACAGACTGCCTTCAGACTCAGCACAGAGTTATTGAAGAGACTGAAGACTGAGGCTCGCAAACAGAATCGCAGCCTTAACAACTTTGTAGAGAGTGTCCTCATGGACGCTGTCTATCGCACACCTAATGCCCAAACAATGGCTGCAGTGAAAGAGGCGAGAGAGGATAAGAATCTGGAAACTATCAATCTGGATAATCTTGAGGGGTTTATTGAGTCATTATAGCAGGTATGAAGGTATTGAAAATCACCAGCCAGTTTAAGAAAGATCTAAAGAAATATCAGAATCAGCCAAAGAGAATTGAAAAACTAAACCTCATAAACTTTTAGGCGAATATAAAGACTGCATGGAGTGCCACATAGAAGGCGATACCCTGTTGATTTGGTTCGATGGGAACACGGATGTAATCAAACTCATACGTCTTGGCACTCATTCGGAACTTTTCAAGTAACAACCGACCAATCGCAAAAACATAGCGAAACTGCTCTTGATACCAAAAAAAATGAGGGTACCGAGAGCAGTTTTCCTATAAAAGTGCACGCGATACCCGGCAAGACTCCTGCAATCTGCAAATTTCGGATCAATGGAAAATCCTGGTTGGAAAGTTTATGCCGTCTGGTTTTTAGTTTTACACAGGCCGTTCTGCCCGTTCTGGGCGTTAAGCCGTTCGGGCGTTGAGCGGAGTAAATCTACATGGAGACATCTGGAATAGCATTCCCAAGTAGATATTACTGCCTGGTAGCACCGTCGCCGGAATATACCGTCTCCGGTGACTACAGATCAAGCGCTGCGGACGGCTCGTCCCAAGGGCCGTCCTCGCGCTTGACTGTTGCCTGTGCAATCCAGGCAAACGAGCACCAGGTATGACATTCTGTCCGGAAAAGAGTGGGGATGTCTGGAGAAAAGGCTTGCATTCCGGACGAAATCCTGAGGGCTTCTCGTTAGCTATGCCTGCTTTGTCCATGAATTTGAGCGTCGGTGCAAGTGTTCCATAAAACTTGTACCGACGGTATCGGAAAGCTTGCAGTTTGACAATAAATCATGAGCGTGGGTACAAGTTTGGAATAATTCTCGTACCGAAGCCAACAACAAATAATGCAAAACAACTGGGATTTTCCGTTGAGCCACAATATCCTGCAGACTTGCCTTTGCAAACCGGTCGCAGATAAGTCGCATATATACGAAAAAAGAGGTCCGTAAAACGAACCTCTTTTTTGGTGGGAGCAGAGGGAGTCGAACCCCCGACCCTCTGCTTGTAAGGCAGATGCTCTAAACCAACTGAGCTATGCTCCCTTTGGCGGTGCGGACGGCACTCGAACTCGCGACCCCCGGCGTGACAGGCCGGTATTCTAACCAGCTGAACTACCGCACCAATTTGTTCAGTCTTATGCGTTTTTCTCGAACGCGGATGCAAAGGTACGCATTTTTTTGTAACCTGC
>JAZUNO010000019.1:0-6850 GCA_045604185.1 Acutalibacteraceae bacterium
ATGGTTGAGGGCGAAGGCTATGTATATGACGTAGATGCAAGCCCGAAGGTAGTACCTCCTGAAAAAGCACCGGAGACAACAACTCAGGTAGACACAGAGGAAACAACCGGAAAGGTTGAAGAAACTACTGAACCTGAAGAAACAACGGAGAAGACGGAAGAAACAACGAAGCAACCGACAAAACCGTCATTACCCGTAACAGGTCAGCTTAACTGGCCCATACCGGTACTTGTAATATTTGGTTTAGCTCTCATTTTTGTTGGTTGGACCTTGAAATACTCAAAGAAAGGTAATCAGCAAATATGAAGAAAAAGGTAGGAACGGTTTGCATCATATTGGGAATAGCATTGATTATCGGTGCACTTTCCCTATTCATGTATAATCAGTTGGAAGCAAAAAAGGCTGAGAAGTCTGCAGAGAAGATTCTGCCGCAGGTTGTAGAGGCTATAGAGGGTAATATAGAGAATATTCCTGACCCGTACGACCCGACGATGACTGCTGAAGAGATTGACGGATATAATTATATCGGATACCTGGCAATTCCCGACCTGGGATTGAAACTGCCGATAATGGAAGAGTGGGACTACACCCGTTTAAAGATTGCACCGTGCAGATATTTCGGTTCAACTAAAACGAATGATTTAGTTCTCGCCGCACATAACTATCTGTGGCATTTCGGCAAGCTGTCGAGACTCAAGCTCGGAGCAGAGATGATATTTACCGATATGGACGGAGTGTCAAAACACTACACCGTTGAAGATGTTTACGTAGCTTCGCCTTATGTCATAGAGGAAGTTACAAGCGGAGAATATGACCTGACGCTGTTTACGTGTACATACGGCGGAAGAAGCCGCGTGATAGTGCGTTGCATGGAAGTTAAAAATTAAAAAACAAAAATAAAAAAGCCGCAGGTTTTGCCTGCGGCTCCTTCTTTTATATCTTTAGTTTTTCTCGACGCCGAGAGTCATCTTTTCGCCGTTGATGTTCCACTCTTTGGAGTAGCCGTTGACCTCATTGCAAACGATATCGTCTGCGAGAACGTCGCCGCTTATCTCCTCTTTGTTGCGAAGCATGATAGCGTTAAGTTTTTCGTTGTTGTCGGTGTAGACCTTGATTCTGTCCATAACGTCGAAGCCTGCTTCTTTACGCATGGTCTGAATCTTGGAGATTATCTCACGGACAAAGCCCTCTTCGATAAGCTCATCTGTAAGGTTTGTGTCGATAGCAATTGTTACACCGTAGTCGGATACGGCAAAGCTGCCGTCTTTCTGGACGGAATCTATCAGAAGGTCATCAACGGTAAGCTCGATTTCGTTGCCGTCAACGCTGAATCTGATAGCACCGTTTTCGTCAAGCTCTTTCTTGCCTGCGGTGCCGTCGATAGAGGCAAGGTATTCCTTAATCTTGCCAAGGAATCTGCCGTATTTCGGACCGACAGTCTTGAGCTGCGGCTTGAAGCTGTAGCTGACGAAGTCTGCATCCTCACCGACAAACTCAAGCGTCTTTACGTTGAGCTCATCCTCGATAATCTCAGCAAACTCATCCGAAAGAGCATTTGCTGCCTGAACGAACATCTTGCCGAGAGGCTGACGGTTTTTGATGTTGGCACCGTTTCTTGCGGCACGGCCGAGAACAACAATGTTAAGAGCAGCTTCCATGTTCTCCTCAAGAGACTTATCAATATATTCCTCATTTGCTGTAGGATAGTCGCAAAGATGTACGCTTTCAGGAGCGTCCTTATCAATGTTGCAGACAAGGTTGCGATAAATATCCTCAGACATAAACGGAATCATCGGAGCTGCGAGTTTTGAAACAGTAACAAGGGCTGTATAGAGAGTCATATAAGCGTTAATCTTATCCTGCTCAAGACCTTGAGCCCAGAAACGCTCACGGCAGCGACGTACATACCAGTTACTCATCTCATCAACAAAGCTTTGAAGAGCACGTGCAGCTTCGGGGATACAGTAGTCTGCAAGGTAGTTGTCAACAGTTGTTACAAGAGTATTGAGCTTTGAGAGCAGCCATCTGTCCATAGTCGGAAGATTTTCGGGCTTCTCAAGTTGATATTTAGTAGCATCGAACTCATCGATATTGGCATAGAGAACAAAGAAAGCGTAGATGTTCCAGAGAGTGCCCATGAACTTGCGCTGGCCTTCAACAACAGCCTTGCCGTGGAAACGGTTGGGAAGCCACGGAGCGGAGTTGGTGTAGAAGTACCAACGAACAGCGTCAGCACCGTAGGCGTTCAGTGCATCAAACGGGTCAACAGCGTTGCCCTTTGACTTGGACATCTTCTGACCGTTCTCGTCTTGAACGTGACCGAGAACGATAACATTCTTATACGGAGCCTCGTTAAACAGCAGAGTTGAGATAGCAAGAAGTGAGTAGAACCAACCTCTTGTCTGGTCAACAGCCTCGGAGATGAACTCTGCGGGGAACTGCTGCTTAAACAGGTCGTGATTTTCAAACGGATAGTGGTGCTGTGCAAAGGGCATTGCACCAGAGTCGAACCAGCAGTCGATAACCTCAGGAACTCTGTGCATTTCGCCGCCGCACTTTTCGCACTTGATAGTTACTGCGTCGATATATGGACGGTGAAGCTCGATGTTTTCGGGGCAGTTTGATGACATGCTTTTGAGCTCTTTGATAGAGCCGATTGAATGTCTGTGGCCGCACTCACACTCCCAGATGTTAAGGGGTGTGCCCCAATAACGGTTACGGCTGATGCTCCAATCCTGAACATTTTCAATCCAGTCACCGAAACGGCCCTTGCCGATGCTCTCGGGAATCCAGTTGACTGTGTTGTTGTTACGGACAAGGTCGTCACGAACGGCAGTCATCTTAATGAACCAAGAGTCGCGTGCATAGTAGATGAGGGGAGTGTCACAGCGCCAGCAATGCGGATAGCTATGCTCAAACAGAGGAGCAGAGAAGAGAAGTCCGCGAGTTTCAAGGTCAATAAGAATATCCTTATCAACGTCCTTGCAGAACTTGCCTGCCCACGGAGTATCAGCTGTCATACAGCCGGAAGCGTCAACTTTCTGAACGAACGGAAGGTCATAATTACGGCCGACATTTGCGTCATCCTCACCGAAAGCAGGTGCGATGTGAACGATACCTGTACCGTCGGTAAGAGTTACATAATGGTCGCAGGTGATGTACCAGCCTTTTTTGCCGTCCTTTGACTTGGTGCATTCAAACAGAGGCTCATACTCTCTGCCTTCAAGGTCTTTACCCATGAAGCTTTCAAGTTCATCAGCACCGTCGGGGAAGATAGCTGAAACGAGAGCCTTTGCCATATAGTATACAGTGTCACCAGCACTGATTTTAACGTATTCTTCATCGGGGTTTACGCAGAGTGCTACGTTTGAAGGAAGAGTCCAGGGGGTTGTTGTCCAGGCGAGGAAGTAGGCATCTTCACCCTTTGCCTTGAACTTTACAAAAGCGGAACGCTCCTTAACATCCTTGTAGCCCTGAGCGACCTCCTGAGATGAAAGCGGAGTTCCGCAACGGGGGCAGTAGGGGACAATTTTAAAGCCCTTGTAGAGAAGTCCCTTATCCCAGATTTGCTTGAGTGCCCACCACTCGGACTCAATGAAGGAGTCGTGATAGGTGACATAGGGATCATCCATATCTGCCCAGAAGCCGACCTTGCCGGAGAAATCTTCCCACATGCCCTTGTACTTCCAGACGCTCTCCTTACATTTGTTTATAAACGGCTCAAGACCGTACTCCTCGATACCCTGTTTGCCCTCGATGCCGAGAATCTTCTCGACCTCAATCTCAACGGGCAGACCGTGAGTGTCCCAACCGGCCTTACGGGGAACCATGTAGCCTTTCATGGTCTTATAGCGCGGAATCATATCCTTGATAACACGGGTGAGAACGTGACCGATATGCGGCTTACCGTTTGCGGTCGGAGGGCCGTCATAGAAAGTATAGGTCTCGCCCTCTTTACGGGAGTCCATACTCTTTTGGAAGATGTCGTTTTTGTTCCAGAAATCCAGAACTGCTTTTTCTCGTTCCACAAATTCGAAGTTTGTTGAAACCTTATCGTACATAATGTTTTCATCCTTTCTGGATAGAGGGTTAGTTACTGCCCAAGTTTGTTGGTGACAAACAAAAAAGCCCTCGTCCATAACAGGACAAAGACTCGCTTTGCAACCACCCACTACATTCTAATAAATGCCGCCCTTTAACGGTGGGACGTGCCGTCGAACTCTACTCGGTTAGGGTGACTATCGTCACCCGAATCTTTCGGTCCGCTGCTCGGGAGTGATATTCGTCCGCACGGAAAACACCGGATTTCCACTGTCGCCGGCTCACTTTGCTTTTCGCTGTACGTCTACTGTCTCCGTCAAAGCCTTTAATGCCTATTTGGATAGATTATAATACATTTAAATAAGTTCGTCAACATTTTTTTGCCCGGCAGCTTTTTCAAAAGGTATTAATTCCCACTTTCCGCACAATAATACTAAAAATAATATTTATAGGGAGAGATTCGGGTGAAGCATTCTGAAGTCAAGGTTTTCGGGCGAGCGGCAATGGTTGGAAGACAGCTTTCGGGGGCAATGATACCGCTTGCCTTTTGTGTTGCGGTTTTGCTCTGGGGATTTATGACGGCAAATATACGTCTGTTGCTCTCGGCGGACATAATCGAGCAAGCAGTGAGTGCATGGGGAGAGCTTTTTGTTCCGCTTATGAATATCACCGCTTGCCTTGTGTTGGTCTTTGTCGGTGCGTTTGTGTTTTTTCCTGCAACAGTCGGTATACACGAGTGGTTTATGAACGGAGCTTTAAACAGAGGACGGAGCCTTAAAACCGTCTTTGGTTGGTATGCACCCCAAAAAGCCGTGCGTGCATTTTTTGTCTCAACTGTGATTTTTGCAATCAAGGCCGCCATATATATTCTTTTTTCTTTGCCGGGGTTGGCTCTTGCCGCAGGCGGTGTATATATGCTTTTCTCAAGCGGTGTATCGATGAGTATAGCGGTGGTAATATTTACGGGAAGTGCGGTTTTGTTGCTTCTGGGTGCAGGGTTTGCTTTTTGTGCAGTGCAGCGATATGCCGCGGCTACGTATATAGTGGCACTCAGACCCAAAACAAAGGCCCGCTCGGCAATAAGTGCGAGTGCGAAAATCATGCAGGGCAGATATATTTCCTGTGCAGCATTTAAATTGAGCTTTCTGCCTTGGCTGCTGTCCTGCGTGCTTATAGTGCCGACTCTATTTGTGTGGCCCTACTATAAACAGGCCTGTGCAATCTGGGTGCTGGAAACTGTTCGAGACGTTAAAACCCGTAACGGTTAGCGTGAAAAAGAAAATGTTTAATACTCAACATCAACAGTATAAAAAACAGGGCATCTGTCTTTATAACAGATGCCCTGCACTTATATGTTTTATCAGATAACTCTTACTCTTACAACGCCGTTGATAGCATTAAGCTTATCAACATCAGGCTGACCTGCTACATCTGCTGCAAGATAGCCCATGCCTTTCTTTGTTGCGCAAACGAGAGAAGCTGTATTGCCCAGAGCAGCAACGATTTCGCTCTGAATACCATCTGTCTCCTTGAAGATTACGCAAACACGTGTCTCAAATGTTGCCGGAAGAGCGACATTCGGAAGGTTTACGGAGTTCTTTATCTCACCACGCTCAAGGTAGGCGATAAGCTCGTCAGCAGCCATGACAGCACAGTTGTCTTCGCTCTCGGGAGTGGAAGCTCCGAGGTGGGGGATAGCTACAACGCCCTTAACACCAATCTGTGCATCGCTCGGGAAGTCGGTTACATAAGAAGCAACCTTACCTGACTCAAGAGCAGCGATAATATCATCGGAATTTACAAGCTCGCCACGTGCGAAGTTGAGAATTCTCACGCCGTCTTTCATAGTCTCAATGGTCTTTGCACTGACAGTGTCCTTCGTCTTATCGTTAAAGGGAAGGTGAAGAGTGATATAGTCGGCAGCCGCAAAGACGTTTGCCATATCGTCAGTTACCTTAACTGCGGGATTGAGGCTCAATGCGCCGTTAACGGAGAGGAACGGGTCAAAACCGATAACGTCCATACCCATATCGATTGCAGCATTTGCAACAAGAGCACCGATAGCACCAAGGCCTACAACGCCCATTGTCTTGCCCTTGATTTCGGGGCCGGCAAAAGCACTCTTGCCTTTTTCAACGAGCTTTGAAACATTAGCACCCTCACCCTTTAAGGTCTTGCACCAGTCAACAGCATCCGTAATCTTTCTGGAAGCAAGAAGAGCCGCACAGATAACAAGTTCCTTAACAGCGTTAGCGTTAGCGCCGGGAGTGTTGAAAACTGCGATACCTGCGTCAGAGCATCTGTCAATCGGGATATTATTAACGCCTGCACCTGCTCTTGCTATAGCAACAAGGTTTTTGCCAAACTGCATATCGTGCATAGCGGCAGAGCGAACCATTATCGCATCAGCATCATTTGCATCACAACCGATGTTGTAATTGGAAACGTCAAACTTTTTAAGGCCTGCGGCACCTATTTTATTAAGTAAAGCAATATTCTTCATTATTTGTGCGCCCTTTCAAATTCTTTCATAAATTCAACAAGCTTCTTAACACCCTCGATAGGCATTGCGTTGTATATAGATGCACGCATACCGCCTACGGAACGGTGGCCCTTAAGGTTTACAAAGCCTGCTTTTGCCGCTTCGGAGCAGAACTCCTTATCCAAATCGGCGTTGCCCGTTACGAAGCATACGTTCATAAGAGACCGGAACTCTTTCTCAGCGGTGGGCTTGAACAGCTCGGAAGAATCGAGATAATCGTAAAGGATAGCCGCCTTTTCTCTGTTAAGCTTTTCCATAGCTTCAAGA
>JAZUNO010000020.1:0-11400 GCA_045604185.1 Acutalibacteraceae bacterium
CGGTAATGACGCAGGTCTTATTGGTGCGGCTTTGCTTGACAGATAAAATGGAGATATTTTGAATTATATTGATAAGCTGCAATCATACGCCCAAACGCTCGGCTGTTCTGCCGAGGGTGACGTTTTGATGAAAAACTACACAAGCTTTAAAATAGGCGGACCCGCGGATCTGTTTATCTCACCTGACAGTGAGGAGCAGGTGTCGCGGATTGCCGCTTTTTGTGCTGAGAATGATATTCCGGTTTTTGTTTTAGGCAAAGGCAGTAATATCTTGGTGTCGGACAAAGGAATAAGAGGTGCGGTTCTTTTTATGGGGAATCTGTGCAAGGTTGAACTTTTGGATGAGTGTACCGTTAAAAGCGGTAGCGGATTAAGTCTTGTTCAACTGTGTAATTTCGCATTGCAGAATTCGCTTACCGGTCTTGAGTTTGGATTTGGTATTCCCGGCACAGTCGGCGGAGCTGCATTTATGAATGCAGGTGCTTACGGCGGCGAGATGAAAGATGTGCTGATTTCCTGCAATCATATAGACAGCAAAGGCAATATGGGCACATTGAGCGGTGAGGAGCTTGATTTGTCGTACCGTCACAGTGCATATGAGGATAACGGCTTTATAATAACGAGTGCTACAGTCCGTATGCAAAAGGGCAACAGTGAAGAAATAAAAGCGAAAATGTACGATTTCCTGTCTCGACGCAAGGATAAACAGCCGCTTGAGTTTCCGAGCGCAGGAAGCACCTTTAAGCGTCCTACGGGATATTTTGCAGGTGCATTGATTGAGCAGTGCGGCTTGAAAGGTAAAAGCGTGGGCGGTGCACAGGTGAGTGAGAAGCACGCAGGGTTTGTTATAAACAAAGGCGGAGCTACTGCAGAGGATGTATTAAATCTTGTGGAACTTGTAGCACAGACAGTTGAAAAAGAAACAGGAGTAAAGCTTGAGCCTGAAATCAGATTCATAGGCTAAAGGTTTGTGAAAGGGGGGTAACAATGGAACTTATACTGGTTACGGGGCTTTCGGGAGCAGGAAAATCCCGTGTTGTTGATGCCTTGGAGGATATCGGATACTTTTGTGTAGACAATATGCCGCCAAAGCTTATGTTGACGTTTGCCCAGTTGTTGTTGAACTCAAGGGAAAAGCGTGAGAAAGTAGCTATTGTTACCGATATACGTGTAGGCGGTTCTTTCGGTGAGCTATTCAATGCTCTGTCTGAGCTTAAGAATATGGACTGTAAGCCCAAACTGCTGTTTATTGATGCTGATGACAGTGTGCTTATCCGCCGTTACAAAGAGACCCGAAGGAAGCACCCTCTTTTGGAAAAGCACAACGGCTCCATAGCCGAAGCACTTGCGGCGGAGAGAGCTATTCTGGAGCCGGCAAAAAGCATTGCCGATTATGTTATAGACAGTTCCCATATGACACCTGCGGAATGCAGAAACCGTGTTTGTGAGATGTTTTTGGAGAATCCGCAGAGTGCGATGAAAGTGCACTGCGTGTCATTTGGCTTTAAGTACGGTGTGCCCACAGACTCGGATTTGCTTTTCGATGTCAGGTGTTTACCCAATCCGTTTTATGAGCCGGAGTTGAAAGAACATACGGGGCTTGAAGAGTCCGTTAAAAGCTATGTGCTCAAGTGGGATGAGGCACAGACTCTCGTTGATAAGCTTTACGATTTGCTTGATTATCTTATCCCTCTTTATATCAAAGAGGGCAAGAGCCAGCTTGTTATATCTGTCGGCTGCACGGGCGGTAGACATAGGTCGGTTGTTTTTGCACAGCTTTTGAAAGAACATCTTGATAAATTCGGATGTGTAGCGACGGTACACCACAGGGATATAGAAAAGTAGGAGGAGTAGTCTTGTCATTTTCATCTGATGTAAAGCAGGAGCTTTCGCAGGTTGACCCTATATCGACTTGTTGTCTGCAGGCTCAGGCTTATGCGATGTTGCTTTTTGGTAGAACCTTCTCTTTTTTGGATATATCGTTTGTCACCGAGAATGAGGCTGTGGCACAGAGATATTGTGAAATTGTGTACGAACTGTTTTCTGTAAAACCGGACATCAGCTCCGGCAGTTCAAAGAAGTATTCGGTTACAGTTTCCTCGAAGAAGGACAGAGCAAAGATAATGAAGTTTTTCGGGCATGATGAGAGCGATGTTTTTCTCAGAATCAACCGCTCGAACATAGCTCAGGACTGTTGTTTTGCAGCATTTTTAAGGGGTGCATTTTTATCTTGCGGAACAGTCAGCAGTCCTGAAAAGAATTATCATATGGAGTTTACCGTTTCACACAAAAAGCTCTGTATGGATTTGATGCAAATATTTGAGGAGCTTGATTTTTCACCCAAATATGTGTGCAGAAAAGCGAATCATATAATATATTTCAAAGTCAGCGAAAAGATAGAGGATTTCTTAACTACCATTGGTGCTATGAACTCTTCACTTGAACTTATGGGAGTGAAAATGCACAAGGATATGGTAAATCATGTCAACCGACGTGTTAATTTTGAAAATGCGAACCTGAACAGAACGGTAGAGGCCGCAATAGCTCAGGTTGAAGCGATAGAAAAGATAGAGAGAAAGAACGGGTTGGATTCTTTGCCGACACCTCTTAAGGAGATAGCGGTACTGCGCAGAGATAATCCGGAAGTCAGTCTTAATGAGCTGGCACAGATGGTCTCGCCGCCGATTACCCGTTCGGGAGTCAATCACAGGCTTAAGAAGCTTGTGAAAATAGCAGAAGAACTTGGTGGAGAATAGATATGGCGTTTACACACCTACATCTTCATACTGAATACAGTTTGCTTGACGGAGCCTGCCGTATAGAGCCTTTGATGGAAGAGGTTCAACGGCTGGGCCAGACGAGTGTTGCCATAACTGACCACGGTGTTATGTACGGTGTTATAGATTTTTACCGTGCGGCAAAGAAACGCGGCATAAAGCCGGTTATCGGCTGTGAGGTGTATATGGCCGCACGCACACGTTTTGACAAGATACATTCTTTGGATTCGGAGCGTGCACACCTGGTTTTACTGTGTGAAAATAATACGGGATATAAAAACCTTATAAAATTGGTTTCCGAGGGCTTTGTCACGGGATTTTATACAAAACCCAGAATAGACCGTGAGCTTCTCGAAAAGTATCACGAGGGGCTTATTGCACTTTCTGCCTGCCTTGCGGGTGAGATACCTCAGCGTCTTTTAAGAGGTGATTATGAGGGCGCAAAGCAGAAAGCACTTTGGTACAAGTCTGTTATGGGTGAGGGCAATTTCTTTTTAGAGATACAGAATCACGGACTTCAAGAGCAGAGACGAATAAACCCCATGCTCATAGAGCTTTCAAAGGAGACGGGTATACCGTTGGTTGCAACTAACGATACCCACTATATCAAAAAAGAAGATTCGGAGATGCAACAGGCTCTGATATGCATTCAGACAAACCATACCTTGGGTGAGGATACGGGTATGGAGTTTGAAACCGATGAGTTTTATCTGAAAAGCGAGCAGGAGATGCTCGAGACATTTCCCGACAATGCGGATGCTGTAATGCGTACAGCGGAGATTGCAGAGCGTTGCAATGTTGAATTTGAGTTTGGTAAGACCAAGCTTCCCCATTTTGAAGTCCCCGGCGGTGTTGACCATTACGAGTGGCTTCGTTCAATGGCGATGAGGGGGATGGTTTCCCGATACGGTGAAAATCCGCCCAAGGAGTATCTGGACAGGCTTGATTATGAGCTGTCTGTTATAAACAGAATGGGCTATGTTGACTATTATCTTATAGTTCATGACTTTATAAATCATGCAAAGAGTAAGGGAATTCCTGTAGGCCCCGGACGAGGCTCTGGTGCCGGCAGTATAGTGGCTTATGCTATCGGTATAACAGGAATCGACCCGATGAAATACAGCTTGCTTTTCGAGAGGTTTTTGAACCCCGAGCGAGTAAGCATGCCCGACTTTGATATAGATTTTTGCTATGAACGTCGAAGTGAAGTTATAGATTATGTTATTGAAAAATACGGCTCGGACCATGTTGCGCAGATAGTGACTTTCGGAACTATGGCGGCACGTGCGGCAGTGCGTGATGTAGGCCGTGTTCTGGGTATGCCGTATAATGAAGTGGATAAGGTTGCAAAGCTGATACCGCGTGAGCTTGGTATAACGATAGACAAGGCGTTCAAGTCATCGGAGTTTAAAGCTTTATACGAAAACGATGAGTCTGTACGTCGGCTTGTTGACATGGCACGAAAAGTTGAGGGTATGCCACGTCATGCGTCTACCCATGCGGCAGGTGTTGTTATTACAAGAGACCCGGTTGAAACGTATGTGCCGCTTGCAAGAAATGATGAATCTATAGTTACCCAGTTTCCGATGACAACCCTTGAAGAGCTGGGACTTTTGAAGATAGATTTTCTTGGCTTGCGTACGTTGACGGTTATAGAGCAGGCGGAGCAAAATATAAAAAACAGTGTGCCGGATTTCTCGGAGAGTATGATAGATTTTGAAGACAAAGAAGTTTTTGAAATGTTCTCGAAGGGTAAAACCGAGGGCGTGTTCCAGTTTGAATCGGCAGGCATGAGGAATGTGCTCATGGGCTTGCGACCTGAGAGCCTTGAGGATATCATAGCTGTTATTTCGTTGTACCGACCGGGTCCCATGGACTCAATTCCGACATATATTGAAAACAGGCATAACCCGTCAAAAGTAAGATATAAGACACCGCTTTTGAAGAATATTCTTGATGTAACTTACGGTTGTATGATATATCAGGAGCAGGTTATGGAAGTTTTCAGAACGCTTGCGGGATACTCCTACGGACGGGCGGATATTGTTCGCCGTGCGATGTCAAAGAAAAAGCACGATGTCATGGAGCGTGAGCGTAAGAACTTTATTTACGGACTTGTCAATGAGGACGGCACTGTAGAGTGTGAGGGTGCGGTCAAGCGTGGCGTAGAAGAAAATGTAGCAAATGAGATATTCAATGATATGTCGTCCTTTGCGTCTTATGCATTTAACAAATCCCATGCCGCCGCATATGCCTTTGTTGCATATCTTACCGCATGGCTCAAGTGCCATTATCCGTGTGAGTTTATGGCTGCATTGTTGAGCAGCGTGCTTGACGATTCGCCGAAAGTAGCACAGTATATTGCCGAGTGCACAAAGCTCGATATAGAAGTTGTGCCACCGCACGTAAATATCAGTTCCGAGCGGTTTAAGGTTTCAGACGGGAAAATACTTTTCGGTTTGTTGGCTGTTAAAAATATCGGTGCAGGCTTCATAAGAGAGATTGAGCGTGAACGTGAATACGGCGGTGAGTTCACATCCTTTTATTCATTCTGCAAGCGTATGCATGAAAAGGATTTTAATAAACGTGCGGTTGAAAGCCTGATTAAATGCGGTGCCTTGGACGGACTTGGTGCAAACCGCCGTCAGATGCTCCATGCATTTCCCGAGATAATGTCGCAGCTTGAAAGCGACAAGCGACGCAATGTTGAGGGACAGCTCGGATTTTTTGATGCTGTCGCGACAGAGACTCCGGGTAGTGACTACAAGATGCCGATGCTCGAGGAGATGAGCAAGAGAGAACTTCTCAGCATGGAAAAAGAGACTACGGGTCTTTATCTTATGGGACATCCGATGGCAGAGTATACCGAACTTTCGGAAAAGCTCAAGTGTGTTCAGATAAGTGACCTCTCGTCAGCCTCGGAAGAGGTGGGCGGAGCTTATAAAGATAACGCATCTGTTGATTTGCTGTGCATAATAACAGGTGTAAAGAAAAAAATCACAAAGAACAATTCTACAATGGCATTCCTGACAGTTGAGGATGTTTACGGTTCGATAGAGGTTATAGCGTTCTCGAAAATCTATGAGCGCCAATCGATGCTTCTTGCGGAGGGAAACATTGTTCTTATTCACGGACGGCTTAGCCTGCGTGAAGACGAGGATGCAAAGGTGGTCTGCGAATCGGTTGAGCCTTGTCCTCTGTCAGCAGAGGCTGTGCGTCAAGTGCCCAACACCGCAAGACCGACGGTGACAGAACCTGCACCGGAGCCGCAAAAACCAGAACAGAAGCAGTCAGCACGAAAGGGCTTGTTCTTGCGTTTTGCGAGCGAAGGTTGTCCGGAGCAGGAAAAGGTGCAGAGAGTACTTGACTTCTTTGACGGAGATAAACCTGTGTATTTCTATTTTTGCGATACAAAGAAGTATATCCGTCAGCCGCTCTCACGAAGTGTTGATGTGAATGAGCCGATGTTGCGGGAATTAAAAAACATTCTCGAAGAAGACAACGTGAAGTATTTTGATTGAATTCTGCTGTTAGTTATATTTTGTGATATTAAAACACTTTAATATATGAGAACCGACAGAAAAAATAATTTTTGTTTGACATTATTGGGTTAATAGTGTATCATAGTTCGAAATGGCAATTTATAGGAGGGATCCACTTTGAAAAGTATTGCAGTGCTTACAAGCGGCGGAGATGCTCCGGGCATGAATCCTGCGGTGCGTGCAGTTGTTAGAACTGCATGTCAAAGAGGTATAAAAGTATACGGTGTTAATCGCGGTTATACAGGACTTATTAACGGCGATATTTTTGAGATGAACCTTCGTTCAGTCTCTAATATTATTACAAGAGGCGGTACAGTTCTCTATTCAGCAAGATGCCTTGAGTTCAAGGAAGAGGCAGGCATGCAGAAAGCGATTAAAACCTGCCGCGAAAAGGGAATAGAGGGTATTGTAGTTATCGGCGGTGACGGTTCGTTCAGAGGAGCGAGAGACCTCTCTCTCAGAGGCGTACCTTGCGTAGGACTTCCGGGCACTATCGACAATGATATTGCTTGCACAGACTACACAATCGGCTATGATACATGCCTTAATACAATTACTGAAATGGTTGACCGTGTCCGTGATACAACGGAGTCACATGACCGTTGCAGTGTTGTTGAGGTTATGGGTCGCAGAGCAGGCTTCCTTGCACTTGATTCAGGCATAGCTGTAGGTGCTACTGCAATCCTTGTACCTGAAATTGAGTATGATCTTCAGCGTGATGTTATAGAACGTATCCGCAGGTTCCAGCACACGGGCAAAAAGCACTTTGTTATAGTTGTTGCTGAAGGTATTGGCGGTGCGGAAGATATAGCAAAGAAGATTGAAGAAGAGACGGGCATTGAATCCCGTGCAGTAATTCTCGGCCATGTACAGCGTGGTGGCTCTCCGACTGCGAGAGACAGAATTGTTGCAAGCCAGATGGGTAACCATGCAATAAATCTTCTTACCGAGGGTATCGGCAACAGAGTTGTCGCACTTAAGGATAACAAGATAGTCGACTATGATATCTTTGAAGCACTGA
Source organism: Acutalibacteraceae bacterium (assembly GCA_045604185.1). GTDB lineage: Bacteria > Bacillota > Clostridia > Oscillospirales > Acutalibacteraceae > CAG-177. Next base: position 7,341 of record JAZUNO010000020.1, read on the forward strand.
AAATGAAAAAGAGCATTGACCGAAAGGTTTATGATCTTGCACATGAAATTTCAATTTAAGGTAGTTATCTGATGAATTCTCAAAACCTACTTTCATTAAGACAGCAGATTATAAAAAAAGATTTCAGCAGAATGAATGATATGCAGCTTGAAGCGGTCCTTACAACACAGGGACCGCTTTTGGTACTTGCGGGAGCAGGAAGCGGAAAGACGACGGTGCTTGTTAACCGCATAGTAAATCTTGTAAAGTACGGTGATGCATATAATTCCGACAGTTTTTCACGCCCGATAAGGCAGGGCGATGAAGAACTGCTGAAGGAATATATGGCCGGCAATACACAGCTTTTTGAGGCAGAGGACTTGCTCCGTTATAATGCGGCAAAGCCTTGGCAGATTCTTGCAATAACCTTTACAAATAAGGCGGCAGGCGAGCTCAAAGAGCGTATTTGTCAAGCGCTCGGTGATGACGGAAACGATGTGTGGGCGAGCACATTTCACTCGACCTGTGCTAAGATTTTGCGCCGCCACGCCGAGGAGATAGGCTATACCCGCAACTTCACAATTTATGATACCGATGACTCCAAGCGTGCGGTTAAAGAGTGTATCCGTAAACTCGGATATGACGAAAAACATATTCCTGTAAAGTCAGTGCTTTCTGAAGTCAGCCGTGCAAAGGATGCACTTGTGACACCTGAGGAGTTTATTGAGACCTCTGTAGCAGACATACGTCTTAAAAAGATAGGCGAGGTGTATGCCGAGTACCAGAAGTTTTTAAAAGCGGCAGATGCTATGGATTTTGATGACCTTATTGTCAACACAGTAAGGCTTTTGAAAAACAGTGCAGAGACCCGTGAATATTATCAGAACCGTTTTAAATATATAATGGTCGATGAGTATCAGGATACAAACCACGCTCAGTACATACTCACATCTTTGCTTGCCGCAGGTCACGGTAATATCTGCGTTGTCGGTGATGATGACCAGAGTATCTATCGTTTCAGGGGTGCAACGATAGAGAATATTCTGAGCTTTGAAAAACAGTACAGAAATGCGAAAGTTATCCGTCTTGAGCAAAATTACCGTTCTACACAGACGATTCTTGATGCGGCTAATGCTGTTATTGCAAACAATGAGCAGAGAAAAGGTAAAAACCTGTGGACTGCTAATGGCAAGGGCGAAAAGATTGAGTTTTATACGGCAGAGGATGAACTCGGTGAGAGCAGATATGTAGCGGATACCGTAATCTCAAATGTTGCAAAGGGTGACAATTGGAACGACCATGCAATTCTTTACAGAATGAATGCACAGTCGAACTTAGTAGAACAGGCGTTTATCAGAAGCGGTGTGCCGTACAGAATTATCGGCGGACACAGATTCTATGACCGTAAAGAGATACGTGATGCAATGGCATATCTGCACGTTATAAACAATACTGCGGATGAAATCAGACTTCGCAGAATAATCAATGAGCCCAAACGTGGCATAGGCGATACTACGATGAATGCGGTGTTTGATATTGCGAGCGGATTGAACATCAGTCCGTTTGAGGTTATAAAGACTGCAGATCAATATGCAAAGCTTTCACGTGCATCGGTAAAACTGATGAACTTTGCAAAGATGATAGAAAGCTTTCGTGAGAAAATGGAAGTTATGCCGTTGGGTGACCTTTTGGGCATTATACTTGATGAGAGCGGATATATGCTTTCTCTTGCCAACGAGCCTGAAAGCTATCAGGAGAGGGTAGCCAACCTTTCGGAACTTGCAAACAACTTGAGAAGATACAATGAGGAAAATCCCGAGGGTGACCTCAACGGATTCTTGCAGGAGACGGCACTTCTAACGGACATTGACAACTATAATGCGCAGGCTGAAACTGTTATAATGATGACAATTCACTCTGCGAAGGGACTTGAATTTCCGAATGTATTTATTGTCGGCATGGAGGAGGGCGTGTTCCCCGGAATGCAGACTATACTCTATGAGCCTGAGAACATCGAAGAGGAGCGCAGACTTGCGTATGTTGCCATAACGAGAGCAAAGAGACAGCTCTATATATCATGTGCCAGAACGAGGATGCTTTACGGCACGACTAACCGTAATCAACCGTCACGTTTTGCCCAGGAAATTCCTGCAGGCTTGCTTGAACGCAGGGGTGTTTCGGCATTTTTGTCTTATAGACCTACCGCATCGTTTGGCAAGCCCGACAGACAGTTCGGCGGTGTTTCACGCAACACTCCAAGCCGTGCATCTGCTTCTATAGAGCAAAAGCCGTCACGTGGATTTTCGTCTGCGTCGGGATTTTCGGGAGCTGCTGCGAAGCCTGAATCAAAGCCCAAAGAGACTTATGCTGTGGGTGAAACCGTTGAGCATAAGGCATACGGAAAGGGCGTAATACTTTCTCAGCAGGTAATGGCTAACGATACAATGCTCGAAATTGCCTTTGAAAAGGTCGGCACGAAGAAGATGATGGCAAACTATGCCAAACTTAAAAAGCTGTAATAGTTGGAATGGATACTGTTTTTAACAGTATCCGTTCTTTTTTGTTTATGTCTACAAAAAAGAGAAGAGTGATTGATTATGGTGAAATCAAGTGCTAAAATTTATTCAGAAAGTTTTTGGAGAGTGTAGTTTTGGAGAAAGTAAAAAGAAAAATAAAATCTGCAAATAATTATGTGCTGACTTTTTTAAAGTGGTTTGTGCTTGCTGTTATCACGGGTCTTGTGGGTGGCGGTGTAGGAACACTTTTCCATGTCAGCGTTGAATATGCTACAGAGCTCAGAGTAGAAAATCCGTGGATAATATTGCTTTTGCCCGTAGGCGGACTTGTTATTGCAGGGCTGTATAAGCTTTCAGGGAAAAAGAATATGGGCACCAATGAAATAATTGATGCAGTGCGTTCACCTCAGGGTGTGCCTACTGTTCTGGCTCCTCTCATTTTCATTTCAACTGTTATAACTCATCTCTTTGGCGGTTCGGCAGGACGAGAGGGTGCGGCACTTCAGCTGGGCGGCAGTATAGCAAATTTCATAGGCAAGCTGACACGACTTGATGAAAAAGATATGCATATAATAACGCTTTGCGGAATGAGTGCGGTTTTCTCGGCACTGTTCGGCACACCGCTGACAGCGGCTGTATTTGCGTTGGGAGTTATCAGCGTCGGGGTCATTTACTATGCAGGTTTGGTGCCTTGTATAGTTTCTGCTTATACGGCATATTTTGTATCCGATTATTTTGGCCTGGAACCCGTTGCTTTTAAACTGAATGTAATTCCCGAGTTCAATCTTCAAAACGGTTTGAGAGTCATAGCACTTGCGGCACTCTGTGCGGTAGTCAGTATTTTGTTCTGTCTGTCAATTCATAAGACGCATAAGCTTTTTTCAAAGTATATAGAAAATACTTTTGTGCGTGCGGCTTTGGGCGGCTTGGTTATAGTCGGTCTGTCCTTTATATGGAGAAACGGAGATTATAACGGTGCAGGTATGGATGTTATTGAGAATGCCATGTCAGGCACTGCACGTCCTGAGGCGTTTTTTATAAAGATGATTTTTACAGCCATAACGGTAGGGGCAGGCTATAAAGGCGGCGAGATAGTTCCCACTTTCTTTGTCGGTTCAACTTTCGGTTGCGTAGTCGGCGGTCTGCTGGGACTTGATCCGGGATTCGGGGCGGCTGTCGGATTGGTGGCGCTTTTCTGCGGAGTGGTAAACTGTCCGCTTGCATCAATATTTTTGAGCATAGAGCTGTTCGGAGCACAAGGTATGTTGTTGTTTGCTTTGGCTGTAGCAATAAGCTATTTGCTCTCGGGCTACTACGGGCTTTACAGCAGTCAGCGTATTGTTTATTCCAAGCTTAAAGCGGAAGTTGTAAATGTAAATGCGAAGTAAATCAATTCAAGCCACGGATAACGCTGAGTGTTATCTGTGGCTCCTTTAATTTTCTTGACTTAAAGTTTGCAAATTGTTATATTATAATTTAATTGGTAAAATATATTAATATGATTTTTTTGGAGGCACAAATGGACGCATTGAAGGATAAAAAAGGCTTTATATGTGATATGGACG
>JAZUNO010000021.1:0-6342 GCA_045604185.1 Acutalibacteraceae bacterium
CGCTTGGCCCCCGACTTTAACCCGTCAGGGTGTGCGTGTCGCTATAAAGCGTGCGGAAGCCCAGCTGGTTGACATGGAAGATAAACTCGGCTTTGCTTCAAAGTTTGATGAGATAAGCAATGCTTTAAATGAGATAATCGAGTGTGCAGGTGAGATAGGTGACTATAATTTGCGCCACAGCCTCTCGAGAGAGGTTAACGATTACACCGTTAAAATTAAAGCTATCGCGATGTCCCTTATGGAGTAGGCTCCATTTTTAATTGCGTGACACGGCGTTGCAGGACGCAAACAGGAGATGTTTATCTTCACCTTGTTAAAGACCTGCACCTTGTTTCACACAATTTTTTTTGGTCTGATGCAGGGATTTGATATTGACAGCTAATTGATTTTTCGATAGATAAAGAGGTGATTTTTTTGGCATTTGAAGGTCTTTCCGAGAAGCTCGAAGCCGCGTTTAAACGCCTCAAAAGCAAGGGAAGCCTTACGGAGGCAGATGTTCGCAGTGCTATGCGTGATGTAAGAATGGCATTGCTCGAAGCGGACGTCAGTTACAAGGTTGCCAAGGATTTCACGGCGACAGTTACCGAGCGAGCCATCGGTGCGGATGTTATGGAGAGTCTTACTCCTGCACAGATGGTCATTAAGATAGTCAACGAGGAGCTCATAAACCTCATGGGCGGCACAAAGACCCGTCTTGCAAGTGCGGCTCATCCGCCAACAGTAGTTCTGATGTGCGGATTGCAGGGTGCAGGTAAAACCACACACTGTGCAAAGCTTGCACTCATGCTCAAAAACAGAGGCAGCAGACCGTTGCTTGTAGCGTGCGATATTTACCGTCCGGCGGCTATCAAACAGCTTCAGGTTATGGGTGAAAAGGCAGGCGTTCCGGTTTTTGAAAGAGGGACGCAGGACCCTGTTGAAACAGCCAAGCAGGCGGTTTCGCTTGCGAAGGACGAGGGTTATGATTATGTTTTGCTCGATACGGCAGGCCGTCTGCATGTAGACGAACAGCTCATGGATGAGCTCAAGCGCATCAAGAGCCAGGTTCATCCGCATGAGATACTGCTTGTTGTCGATGCGATGACAGGTCAGGATGCCGTAAAGGTTGCGGAATCATTCAATGAAGCACTCGGTATTGACGGTCTAATTCTTACAAAGCTTGACGGTGATACCAGAGGCGGTGCGGCACTTTCGGCACGTGCGGTAACGGGTAAACCGATAAAGTTTGTAGGTATCGGCGAAAAGCTTGGCGATTTAGATGTTTTCCATCCGGACCGCATGGCATCAAGAATCCTCGGCATGGGCGATGTGCTCTCGCTTATTGAAAAGGCTGAAACGGCTATAGATGAGAAGAAAGCACGTGAGCTTGAGGAGAAGCTGAGAAAGAACAAGTTTGATTTAAACGACCTTCTTGATCAGATAACACAGCTTCGCAAAATGGGTTCAATTCAGGACACTCTTGCAATGCTTCCCGGCATGGGCAAGAAGCTCCAGGGCGTGGATGTTGACGAGCGTCAGTTTGACAGACTGCAGGCTCTGATATATTCAATGACTCCCAAGGAGAGAGCCAATCCTGACATTATAAATCCGTCACGCAAGAAGAGAATTGCGGCAGGTTGCGGTCAAAAGGTTGAGGATGTCAACCGTCTTTTGAACCAGCACAAGCAGATGCAAAAGCTCTTTAAGCAGTTTAACGGCAAGGGTTCCAAGAAGAAGATGCGTCGCATGGGATTTGACCCTAGCCAGTTCGGCGGAATGTAACAGCGGATGTAATTACCTTAAACGGTTTTATACATTATATAATTAATTTTGTTAATACTTTTTTGGAGGTCATTTATTATGGCAGTTAAAATCAGATTGCGTCGTATGGGCGCAAAGAAGGCACCTTTTTATCGTATAGTTGTTGCTGATTCAAGATATCCCCGTGACGGCAGATTCATCGAGGAAATCGGCACCTACAATCCTCTTACAGATCCCGCAGAGATCAAGGTTGACTCTGACAAGGCAAAGCAGTGGATTGCTAACGGTGCACAGCCTACAGATACAGTTAAAGACATTCTTAAGAAGAGCGGCGTTATCGGCTGATTTCGACACTCAATGCTAAAAACATTGCTCTCAGCAGGCATGCGGAGGGTTTTGTTTTTATATGAAAGGAAAATGTGCAATGAAAGATTTGCTTAAATCAATAGCTCAGGGTCTTGTAGATGATCCTTCAGCAGTTGAAGTTACGGTTGATGCTCCTGATGAAGAGGGTATAATCGTGTATCACCTTCACGTTGCAGAGAATGATATGGGTAGAGTAATCGGCAAGCAGGGCAGAATAGCTAAGGCTATCAGAACAGTTATGCGTGCTGCCGCAACCCGTAGTGACGAGAAGATTGCAGTGGAAATTGACTGATGATAAAAGAGTATCTTGAAATCGGTCAGATAGTCGGGACTCATGGGGTAAGAGGTGAATTGAGAGTTCAGCCTTGGTGTGACTCACCCGATTTTTTTAAAAAATTTAAAACTCTTTATTTCGATGCCCGTGGCGAGAAACCGATTAAGGTTATCTCGTCCCGTGCGCATGGGAATGTTGTGCTTCTTTGTCTTGAGAACTGTAACAGCGTAGAAAACGCAACAGCTCTCAGAGGCAAAGTCCTTTTTATGCGCAGAAGTGACGCCAAGCTTAAAAAAGGCGACTATTTTATTGCTGAACTTATGGATTGCAGAGTTGTTGATTTTCACAACGGCGACATTTGTTACGGCATACTCAGTGACGTCAGTCAGACGGGTGCAAACGATGTCTGGCATATAAAAGGCGAGAACGGCAAGGAGAATCTTATTCCTGCCATTCCCGATGTGGTTAAAGAAGTGGATGTTGAGAACGGTGTCATAACGATTTCACCGCTTAAGGGGTTGTTTGACGATGAGGATTGATATTCTTACGCTTTTCCCTGAAATGTGCTGTTCGGTTTTGCGAGAGAGCATAATCGGCAGAGCACGTGAGAGGGGCTGTGTTGAGATAAATTGCCGCAATATCCGTGACTATACGCTTGATAAGCATAACCGTGTTGACGATTCGCCTTACGGCGGCGGAATGGGTATGGTAATGCAGGTTCAGCCGATATTTGACTGTTATGAATCTCTCTGTGAGGATACAGGTACAAGACCGCATCTTATCTATCTTACTCCGCAGGGCAAAACGCTTACGCAAAAACGGGTTGTCGAGTTGTCAAAGCTTGATAATATAGCACTTTTGTGCGGCCATTATGAGGGTATAGATGAGCGTGTGATAGAGGAGATAGTCGACGAAGAAATCTCTATAGGCGACTTTGTGGTCACAGGCGGAGAATTGCCGGCTTTGATGTTGGCGGACGCTATATCGAGAATGCTTCCGGGAGTTCTTGCCAACGACGAGGCTTTTGAGGCGGAGAGTCATTTTAATTCCTTGCTTGAATATCCTCAGTATACAAGACCTTATGAGTGGCACGGCAAGCAGGTGCCTGAGGTTTTGCTGTCAGGTCACCACGAAAATATCAACCGCTGGAGACGTGAACAGAGTCTTATGCGTACTTATCAGCGGCGACCCGATATGCTCGAGGGTGCAGAACTTAACAAGAAAGATAAGGCTTTCCTCGCACAGTTCGAAGAGGAAGAAAAATAATGTGCATATTGCATTAAAGAACGCTCTGACATATGGGCAAAATACACAACAAAGCGTGCTCGCTTTTTTGCAACTTTGGGATAGAATACGAATTATCGTTTTTGGGGTGGAAACTCACTTGCAAAATGTTGACGGGGACAAGTTTTGTGATATAATATGTAGAGTAGTAAACTAAATTTGAATTTGTGTGTGGGAGATTATATATTATGTATGTTAAAGATGTTATGGTTCAGAACCAAGTAGGACTTCATGCCCGTCCGGCAACTTTTTTCATTCAGAAGGCAAATGAGTTCAAGTCCTCAATCTGGGTTGAAAGAGAAGAGCGCAGAGTAAACGCAAAGAGCCTTCTCGGCGTACTTTCCCTTGGTATCATGGGTGGTACACAGATTCGCATCATCGCAGGCGGCCCCGACGAGGAGCAGGCTGTTGATGAGCTTGTAAAGCTTGTTGAATCAGGCTTTGCTGAATAATTTTATATTGTCCGCAATCAGGCTTTGGGCGACGTCCAAAGCCTGATTTTTTCTTTTTGCCGTAATCAATTTATCCTGACGACATATAATGATATTGATATTTACAGAAAAGATTTGTGTTGGGGTGATAAAATGTTTGCGGCATTGGAAATTATAAAATCCGGCGGTATATTTAAACGCCGCAGACTCTATCGCACTCCGTCGGTGCGAGAGGTAAGAGTACCCGGTGGATTGCCGTTTACGGTTGTGACTACCGCATTAAAAAGAGGCAGTATAAACAGGGAGACTGTAGCTTTTGCGGCAGGACGTTTTAAAGGTAGAATGCTGTTGCCAAAAGAAGTTGACCCGAGCGACGGATTGGAAGGGATTGATACTTCACGGTTTGAGAAAACCGTTTTGTTTAATACGGCGGTAAAACTGCTCAAAGATTCGCTTTACTGTGGCGAAAGGTTATCACTGTGCGTTGTTGATTATAACGGACAGCTCGCAGGACGGCTGAGTCACCTGGTGCCGCTGGTGTCCGATTTGCGGATTGTAACAAAAAATGAGCGTGCATATGAATCTGATATCCGACGGGCAATGGAAGAGTTCGGAGCGGCGGTAAGATTTTGCGAAAAGACGCAAGCTGATATAGTACTTGATTTTGATAATATCGGTGCACGGGGGAAAGTAACATTCGCTCTTGACAGAGGGATAAACGGAAAGGGCGTAACACTGCCTTTTTGCTATTCGACGCTAAAACCCTTTGGGATAGAGCCGTTGGCTTTTGCAGCGGCACTGTATGAGCTGTGCAGAATAACGGCCCTTGACGGGCTTTGTTTCAAGGATATTTTTGTGGACGGAAAAGAGTGTTCTTATAGCCTTGCCGTTGAGTCTATTAAAGCGGCTCTGATGCTTGAAACTATTGACATTTGAGTGCAAAATGACTATAATAGCAATATTGTGGGTAATAGTGCCTTGTAAAAACATTTATAAAATAATGAAAAAGGATGAGCAATAAATGGAAAAGCAAATTGTATTGACAAAAGAGAGCTATGATGTGAAAGTTAAGGAGCTTGAACAGCTCAAAACAGTCAGCAGAGATGAGATTGCAGAGAGAATTAAAGTAGCACGTTCTTTCGGTGACCTTTCTGAGAACTCAGAGTATGATGAGGCTATGAACGAGCAGGCGAAACTCGAGGCTAAGATTGCACGTCTTGAGAACGAAATTCGCAACGCAAAGATTCTTGACGAAGATGACCTCAATACCGAAACAGTACATCCCGGCTCTAAAGTCAAAGTTGAGAATACAGAGACATCAAAGGTTTCAGAGTATCTCATCCTCGGACCTAGCGAGTCCAATCCCAGTGCAGGTATCATTTCAGACCAGTCACCTGTCGGCAAAGCTCTTATCGGCAGCCGCAAAGGTGAGATAGTCGATGTTCAGCTTCCCACAGGCAAGGTGCTCAAACTCAAGGTTCTTAAAATAGCAAAATAAGTCCGCAAACAGCGGGACGTCTGAAAATAAAACATTCAAAAGTGCAAACTTTAAGGAGTGAAAAAAATGCCGGAAGAAATCAACACAAGCCCGGTTCAGCCCGAAGAAGAGGCTGTTGAAGAAGATATAAACGAACTCAGACAAATACGTCTTGACAAGCTTGCGGATATGCGTGCCGCAGGCTTCGACCCGTTTACAATAACCGTAGCTGAGCAGACAGCTCACGCTGCTGATATTGTTGAAAATTTTGAAGAGATGGAGAACCAAGAGGTCTGCATCTGCGGTAGAATGATGTCACGCAGAGATATGGGTAAGGCAAACTTTATTGATATCCGTGACCGTTCGGGCAGAATTCAGGTCTATGTTCGCATAAACGATATTGGCGAGGAGAACTTTGCACAGTATAAGAAGTGGGATATCGGTGATATTCTTGAGGTTCGCGGAACAGTTTTCAGAACCCGCAGAGGTGAGATTTCCGTTCATGCAACAGCACTCAAACTTCTTACAAAGTCACTTCTTCCTCTTCCGGAAAAATTCCACGGCCTGCGTGATACAGACACAAGATATCGCCGCCGTTATCTCGACCTCATTGTAAACCCCGATGTTAAAGATACGTTTATAAAGAGAAGTCAGATAGTCAGAGAGATAAGAAATTATCTTGACTCTCAAGATTTCATGGAGGTAGAAACACCCATGCTCGTTCAGAATGCGGGTGGTGCTGCCGCACGTCCGTTTATGACTCACCACAA